>MGVN01000240.1:16701-21044 GCA_001800515.1 Elusimicrobia bacterium RIFOXYB2_FULL_49_7
ACTGAGCCAGCCATATTTGCGGCACGCAGCATAGGTGGTGATGACTAAATCATACTGATTCAGCCCTTTGGGCGCGGTTTTGTCGCTGAACACCGGCTGCTTTTCATTATGAAACGAAGGGTGAAGTACCAAAAAGGTGATGTCAGGCGCAAAACGGTGGATTTCATTGACCCAGTTCTGTATCAGGGAAGCAGGCAGAACGAGAAGATGGGGAGGGGTTTCTTTTTTGGTCTTAAGCGTATTGATCAAGGCCAGCAACTGGATGGTCTTGCCAAGCCCCATGTCATCGGCTAAGCAGGCGCCAAAACCAAGCCGGTTCAGGAAGCAGAGCCAGTTCAGCCCTTTTTGCTGGTAGTGGCGCAGTTCCGCCTTGAAACCCTTTCCGGGATTCATTTTCTCCATCGCGTTGATATTGGCCAGTTTGGCCGTCAGACCTGAAAGCCACTGCCCATGCGCCACATCAACCAGATTTCCGGTTTGGGTCTGGTTAAGCATTTTCTGCGCATCAATCTGGAGCCGCATCGCTTCGGCCAGAGTCAATCCCTGCTTTCCGGCTGCGCCGATTGCCTTTTCGTAAAGAGAAAGCGCCTGCGTCAGTTTGTCCCGGTCGATTTCAATCCATTTTCCTTTTATCAGCGCCAGTCCCTGTGTCTGTTTCAGGATATCGTGTATCTCTTTTGGGGTCAGTTTTGTCTCGCCAAGCGCAATGTCAAGATGGAAATCAAGCAGGGTATCCCAGCCGAAGCGGGAAGGCTCTTTTTCGCCGATGTTCACTGTCAATCTGGGCTGGTTACTACCCGGTTTCCACCAGTTAGGCATACGGCAGAGGACGCCGCTTTTTTCATAGAGCGGGATTTCTTTAAGAAAAACCAGCGCTTCCTGCGGCGACCACGCCAGGGGATGGAAAATCTCCCCGGAATCGAGCAGGGTTTTGATAAGAGCGCTTTCCCGTGCTGCCAAATGAACCGTGGAGAGCAGATCCAGAAGTTTGGCATTGTCTTTGCAGAATTCGGTCAGTGCGTAACTGAGTGGCACATGTTTGGCATGGCCTTTGGCGGAACGGTCATGGGTTGAATAGGTGGCCATAAAGGCAAAAGGCGCCTCTTCTTTTTTACTTTCGACAAGGTGAAAATAAACGCGGCCTGCCAGGTGGTGGTGAGCGCTGTTTTCCCGGATAAAAGCGTCAACAGTACCGGCATAGGACTTGATGGTTGTCTGAAAAGCGGTGTTAATCAATGTCCAGAAATGGGCCATTGCTGCGGCATTCAGATTTTCCGAACCGCTGAAAAAAGGGATTTGTGCCAACAGCCGTGTCTGGTCTTCTGATGGAAGGTCAGCCATGAATGCCTGCCGCTGCTGTTCAATATCCGGGGTGGTGCAGAGTTGATGGACAAACCAGGCCGAGACTGCCCTGAAAAATGCAAGCGATGGGGAGAGCGGAACCTCTTTTTCAACAAAGCCGATGAACAGCAGGGCGGCGCCGGTTTCTTTCTGATACCGGGCGAAAAACTCCTCCTGGATGCGCTCCTGTCCCTTGTCTATCCGTTCTTCAACGCTCTCCCATTCAAAGGCAAGAGACAGGTCCGGTGTCAGGACTGCGTTCAGTACTCTGTTCATGGGGGTATTATAATGTATTTCTCGCAACAGTTCAAAGTTTTATTGAGTTAGGTGCAACCTAACCCGGCATAGCCGGATAAGACTCTGTAAGTCGGAAACATCTACTTAAAAAGCGTGACCCATCTTCGACAGTTGACTTCATAGATTGCTGGTTACGATGCTTGCCCATAAGGGGATAAAGAATGATATTATTGCAAAATGTTTTGATGATAGCCTCCGGACAATACAATATTGGGTGAAAAATTCTAGAGAAGTTTATGGGAAATATTCGGGATACACAAAGCCTCGTGGTCGTCCGTCAATTTTATCTTCATTCCATAAGGAAAGGGGTATACCCTGAATCTGCTGGAGCTGGATTTTACGGATCCCGGTTCAAAGTATTGTTACACCATGTCCGGCGACTTTATCCTATCTGACTAAGGCTACTGTGAATATATCCTTAAAGGAAGGACTGGTCGTTTGTCACAATAGTTGCTCCCGTGCCGAAAAAGTTAGTTGTGACAGATCGCTGACAGATTGGCCTCAAAAGTCATCAAAAGCAATCAAAAAAGACCGTATCTGCATTCCATCGGAAAACGGACGAAATAATTCCATCCTTGTTGTTTTCCCTATGAAAAACCTATTTTACCCACGCCTGCCCGAGTGGTGGAATGGCAGACACAAAGGACTTAAAATCCTTCGGCTGGAAACGGCTGTACCGGTTCGAGTCCGGTCTCGGGCACTGTTTTCTTGATGCACGCGGTGATGTCGGGGGAGCTTGACTCATTATGCACAAAGCAACTATTTTATCTCCTTACTTTTCAAAGGAATAGTATGGCTGTGGAAGTTAAATTCGGAAAAAAACACAAGATTAAGGAAGACCATTTCATTGAAGGCCTTTTTAAAATCCGTGCCCGGTTGGAGAGCCAAAAAAAGAATATTTTATTTGGATTATTGGGCGTTCTTATCATTGTCCTTCTGGCTTTCGGTATCCGCCAGTTCCGCGAGGGGAACAATATCAAATCGCAGGAACTTTTCGGCCAGGCCATGATGGAATATCAGAACGGAAAATATACCAACAGCATCGCCGGGTTTAAAAGAATTGTTGATGAGTACGGCAGCAGCCGCAGTGCACCCAAAGCCCTTTTTCTTATCGGCGGTCTTTATTATGAGTTGGGCAATTACACTCTTTCCGTTGATGCCTACCAAAAATACATCGGTAAATACGACGAATCCGAATTCCTCAATGCCGCGGTGTACAAGGGACTGGGAAGCGCCTATATCCAAATGCGCGATTACGACAACGCCATTTCGGCCTTCAAGACCGCCATCCGAAAATATCCGGACGACTTTTCCATCCCTGAACTGCGGTACAAGCTGGCCCGTTGTTTGGTTGAGAAAAAGGACACGGTTGCCGCTAAAAGCGAGCTCGAAAACCTTAAAAATCAATACCCCGCTTCCTTCTATTCTCACGAAGCGGACCTGCTCCTGGCCACACTGTAAGGAGTTTTACCATGGCTGATAATAATCAGAGCCCCCCTCTTCAGGAGCCCCAACCGGGCAACGATCAGCGTAAACTTTATTCTCTGGTGGCTTATATTCCCTTCCTTTGTTTTATCTCCCTTTTCGGCAAGGACAGTGATGAGTTCACCCGCGCACACGGCCGTCAGGGATTGCTCCTCATGGCGGTCGAGATACTTGCGCTGACCCTACTCTATGTGGGCAAGCTGGTTTGGGTTGCCCTGTTGCTGGCCTGCCTGATTTTTTCCGTGGTCGGCTTGATGACCGCCTTATCCGGCCGCCAGTTCGAGATTCCCTTTATCGGGAAATGGGCGGACAGACTCAAATAGAGACGTGACTTCCTTCAAACTGGTTTCCTCCTTTTCGCCCGCCGGGGATCAGCCAAAGGCCATTGCCGAGATTGTCGATGGAATACGCCGGGCCATCCCCTTTCAAACGCTGCTCGGAGTCACGGGGTCGGGCAAGACCTTTACCATGGCCAATATTATCGCGGAACTCCAGCGTCCGGCATTGATAATTTCGCATAATAAGACCTTGGCTGCCCAGCTTTTTAACGAGTTCAAGGATTTTTTCCCGGAGAATGCGGTCGAGTATTTTGTGAGCTATTACGATTATTACCAACCCGAAGCTTATATCCCCCATACCGACACTTACATTGAGAAGGATGCCAGCATCAACGAGGAGATTGAAAAACTTCGTCTCAAGGCCACTGCCTCTCTTTTTTCCAGGCGAGACGTGGTCATTGTTTCATCGGTCTCCTGTATTTACGGCCTCGGTTCGCCGGAGGCGTATTCCCAAAATCTGGTGAAGGTTGTGAAGGGACAGAGGCTTGAACGCAATAAGCTGCTGCAATTGCTCATTGATGTACAGTATTCGCGCAATGACATTTCCTTGGAGCGCGGTACGTTTCGCGTACGAGGGGATACGGTGGACATTCATCCGGCCTATGACGATCGAATTATCCGAGTGGAGTTCTTTGGGGATGAGGTGGAGCGGTTGCTTTGGCTGGATCCGGTGAGCGGGGCCACGCTGGAGACGCCGGAGAGCGCAGCCGTTTTTCCGGCCACCCATTTTGTCACCCGTCCCGGTTCCCTGGAGGGGGCGCTCTCGCAGATCGAAGGAGAATTGACGGAACGGCTGGCCGTACTGGAGTCGCAGAATAAGCTTTTAGAGGCGCAGCGGCTTAGGAGCCGCACCCGGTATGATATGGAGATGATTCGAGAGAT
>MGVN01000241.1:0-4381 GCA_001800515.1 Elusimicrobia bacterium RIFOXYB2_FULL_49_7
AAAAACCCGTCATCGTATTCATTGAGCACAATACACGTCCGTCGGTGCGACTCAAGTTTCTCAAGGAGAAGGCCCGAGGGAGCTACCGTGTAACTCCGCACGACCTCGTCGCTTATACCCAGGGAGTGGCGTATCTCGTAGATCTGCTTTTCCCCGTTCCAGAGCATCACATACCCCTTGGCGATGTGCATTGTCTCCATGATTCGTGAAAGGAACGTTTCGAGAAGCCGGTCAAGTTCGAACAGGGAAGCGAGGTCATTACTGAGGCTCTCGAGGATGAGCCGGTAATCGTACTTTTCCTTGAAGAACAGTTTATCAACGACCGACTGGATCTTGTTGCGCAGAGGAAGAAAGACGGCGGCGACCGAAGCGCCAAGGAGGGCATTAAAGAATAATGACTCATGGACGGTCGAGGTCCCAAAAAGCGCGGAGAGCACCCCTACCATGACAGCATACATACTGACAATAGAGGCCGTCAGGGAGGCATAAATAATACCTTTCCTGATAATGACCTTGATGTCCATGAGCTGATGCTTCACAATGGCATAGGCAATAATGCCTGCGAAAGCTGCATATCCCAGGCTGCCGATCGGATAAAAGGTAACGCCAAAGATCAGAAATCCGTTTACCAGCCCGAACAGCAGCGCCACAAAACCGGCAAGGAACACATACAATATCTGCGTGCGCTTATGATAGGATTTCGTCACTCTGTATTTCCGCACCAGCTGCGCGAATGCGTACAACGCGGACACAACGAGATAGAGCACGAATATCTTGTAAGGGCCCCCTCCACGGGGAGAGTATTTCCATGCATTACGGATAAAGCCCTGATCGAACATACCCGCGAAGTTAAGGATTAGAAAGGGAAGCACGGCGAAATAGGCGAGCGCGAGGATCTTTTTATTCTTTCCCTCTATGGACTCGGTGAGTGCTAACGAAAAATGCAGAAAAGTGGCAGGAATGAACAGCAGTCCTACCCTGAACACCTGGCACCAGTATCTCGCGAACGTCTCGTTCGGGGCAAGGTACAGGCCCAGTATATCAATACCGAAAACGGAGAATGACAGCGCGGACAGGGCGAATGCCCTGTTGACCGCGTTCCGCCGGTCTTTGAAATACACAAAGAATGCCAGATACGCGTTTCCTATAGCTGCAATAAAGGAAGAAACCGAATGGGGATTCCCGAGGAACGCACAATAAGAGCCTGCCACCAGGAGAGCAGTGAGGAACAATAGGATCATTGGCATTCCTACATTATACTATGGCTTCCCCCAAAGGCAACAGTATCCCTCCATTTTTTCAGTGAAGCAGGTTCTGCTCAAGTTTTGAAAATATCTGCCGCATCGTCTGTTCGGAAACAAAAGAGCGCGCAGCAAGGTTGTCTTCGGAAAGATAGCATTTCTTGTACAGGCCGATATACTCTCCGTAAAACTCTCTCTGCGGCAGCTTTGTCGGTATAATGGCATGGGTAAAATCGTATTTCTCGTAATCGCGGATGAGCAGCTGATCCTTTTTCTCTTCATAGAGGTCGGTCCCCGGCAAAGGGGTTAGGATCGGGAATACCGGCTGCGTAAGCTCCATGCTCTTCACATAGCGATAGAGTTCCTCAAAGTCTTCCTTAACGAAATCAGGATGAATGATGAAGTGCGCCGAAATAGTGATCCCAAGGCCATGAAGGATACGGATCGCTTCGCTGTTGATCTTTACGGAACTCTTTTTATTCATCTCCGCAAGGCCTTCGTCTTTCACGGATTCAATACCTATAAAAACCATTTTCATCCCGATATCCTTCCACAGCGATACTACGTCGGGATGCCTTACGATACTGTCCGCCCTGCCGATGAGCTTGAATATTTTTTTTATGCCGCGCTCTTTTATGAGGTGCGCGATCTTCCGCGCGCGCGCCGCGTCCTGCAGGAAGTTATCGTCCGCTATGCTGACATAATTTTCCGCGATGCTTTCGATCTCGCGTACTACGCGTTCCGGGCTCTGGGCGCGGTATCTCCCCTTCTGCAGCTTCCAGACCGAACAGAAATTACATTTGTACGGGCAACCCGCAGACGTTATCATCGAAGCCATCGGGCGCCAGGTGCCGCGGAAATACTTCTGCCGGTAGCGTTCCGTTAAATGCCGGGCAGGGATCGCCATATCATCAAGATCGGCGAGCGGTTCCCGGTCAGGGGTAAAAAAGAGAGCGCCGCGCCGCCGCAGCGCTATGCCGCTGACATCAGAAAGCTCTTTCTTCATCTCGTGTGCGCGAAGCAGCTCCTTAAAAGCCACCTGTCCCTCACCGATCACCAGCACGTCGATATACTCTTCATTGAAATCGCCGGGGACAAGCGTCGCGTGCGGCCCGCCCACCACGGTCAACGCATTGGGGCATACCTCTTTTGCCTTCCTGAGGACGTTCTTGGCAGCGTACACATTGGGAGTATAAGAGGTAACGCCGACCGCGTCAGGACGGAAGGAATCAAGTTCCTGTTCCAGCCCCTGCTCAAGGCGCATATCAAGTATCCTGACCGTATGTTCCGGGATAGCAGCAGCCAGCACTTCGAGCGCCAGCGGCTCGCTGAGATAGAAATCACCCGCTCCGACGATATGCGGGTTAAGGGGCGGCTGGATGAGCAATACTTTCATGGGCATCTCCCGGTTCAGAAAAAAATGTCACAACCGATCTCAAGCCTGTTGGCTACGTAATTATTCTTTCCAATGACGGGTATACGGTAATTGGCATAGAGCCGGGCCGGGATCTTGTGCGTTTTATAGGCACTATACTTGATCTCGGGCTGGACAAAGAACAGCTCGCCCTTCGTGCCTGTTTCCCTCAATTGATCATACGAAGACGAGAGGGAGGAATAGTTATCCTCATCGTCGTAGCGCACCTCCGCCCTCATGCTCGCGGACAGCCCCTGCACAAAAGCATTCTTGCGTTCCAGCCCGGCAGCGAGCCACAGCTCATCCCCCGGGTCCTTCGTGTAGTCGCTCCCTGACGTTGCGACCCTGCTGCGCGTCGTCTTGTACTCAGCCGGGAGCTGGATGTTCACGCGCACCATTGTGCTGGCAACCCATTGTTTCTGCGCGAAATAGTGGTCGCTGAAATTGGTAAATTCAACATAGGCCTGGCCTGTCCCTAATTCAATGTCGCGGGGATCGTCAGGATCATCAACGCGTCCGGTCGGAAGTTTCGCTGCACTCCTGAAGGTGAGCACGCAATTCTCGGATTTCCGGTAGCGGTACTGTCCGCCAAGCTTTATATCACCGGCGCCTGTGCGTTCCTGTTTTGGTATGACTGTGGGTTTTACTTCAAGCGAGCGTGTTCCGTAGGGGATGATCATGCCGACGGTCAATGCTTCGCTCAGGCCATACGCGTATTCTGCCAGATAGTGAAGCTCTCTCCCCTCTGTTTCAGCCCCTGCGATGATCGGCGCCTTATTCCCGCTGTTGTCGTACTTCTCGGAACCCCACATGCTCACGGAATACAACAAAATCCAGCTGCGTCCTTCCGGCAGGACTTCTCCCCAGGGAGCACCTGCCCAGAGGGCACTCACGTTTACCGCACACGCAATGATCGCACACACAATGCTTCGCATATTCTCTCCTCGCACCCTATCCATCGTTCCAGTGCATAAAAATACCTGGCCCGAACAAAGCCGGCATCAATGCGATGAAACAGTTGTTTTCCTTGATTACGGTGTTCCGTGATGAACACAAGGAAGGAAAAGAGATTTTATAATATATTCTTTCAGCACGTCAATGTTGCCGGAAAAGACTCAGGGCGTATTGCTGCTGACAATACTTCTTTATGATCATGGATATGTTATTCCCGCCGGCTCCGAACGAATTGATGAGTGCGGTATTTATCCGCCTCCCGCTTCGAAGCCTGTTGGGGATATAGTCGAGGTCGCATTCCGGGTCCTGTTCCTCGTAATTGATGGTCGGCGGAAGACAATCATGCTCAACGGCCATTGTTGTCGTGACCAGCTGCAGGCCTGCGGTCGCGGCAAGCGACTGCCCGACCATGGATTTTATCGAACTTATCGGCACTTTGTAGGCATAGTTGCCGAACACCTGTTTTATGGCCATTGTTTCCCGTTTGTCGGATACCACAGATGAACTGCCGTGCGCGTTTATATAGTCGATTTCTTCAGGAGCCACTCCCGCATTCTGGAGAGCGAGTTCTATCGTTTTCCCCGCCGCTATGCCATCGGGTTCCATTTTAAAGATACTGTAGCTGTCATTGGTAACGCCGTACCCGAGTATCTCCGCGTAGATATGGGCATTCCGCTGAAGAGCATGTTCAAGGCTTTCCGCGATGATCATCCCCACTCCTTCGCCCAGCACGTAACCATCCCTCGATTTGTCGAACGGTTTACTGGCATTC
>MGVN01000241.1:4452-5308 GCA_001800515.1 Elusimicrobia bacterium RIFOXYB2_FULL_49_7
GCTCACTACAACATCCGCCTTATTGCTCTGAATAAGATCGTAGGCATACCCGATAGCGCTCAGGCCTGCCGAGCATCCGGTAGAGATCGTCATATTGGGGCCCTGCATTTTGAATTCTATCGCGATGGAACCGAGTGCTGAGTTGGGGTTCATGGACATTGCGGAGAGAGGGTTTATTTCATCAATATCGCTGCTGTGCACTACGGCGCATTCCTTCTCGCATATTTCAAGGCCGCCTATCGCTGTACCAAGCGCGATGCCCATACGGTAGGGATTCTCATGCTGTAGAACGAGCATGGAGTCTTCAATAGCCATACGTGATGCTGCGAGAGAGAACTGCGCGAACCTGCTTAATCGGCGGGCTTGTTTGACTTCCATGTATTCGGAGGGATTGAAATCAGTCACTTCACCTGCTATTTTTACCGGGTACCTGGATGAATCGAACCTGCTTATCCGTTTAATACCCGAATGTCCTGACACCAGTGCGTTCCAATAGCGTTCCTTTCCTATACCATTCGGTGCTATGGCCCCCAAACCCGTTATTACGACTCTGCGTGCCATTCATTATCCCTTGCGAAACGATTCTAGTGTTCGCGCCTGAGAGTAACATTAGCTGGATGCACGCCTTTCAAAGAAGCAATTTGTATGCCATTAGAAAAATCGATTTAAATGAGGTATTGGGGAAGGATATTGAGTATATTTGTGCAGTTGCAGCACACACACCTGTGCAACAGCAGAAAAATGGTTATCAAGGGAACACCGGAGGTCAAGAAAGGCGGGATTACTGCTCTTCCTGTAGCCTAATTAAGCTTCTCGCTTTGCGGGAAGAAGCGTTTACGGGTGCTTGCGGTCAAGT
>MGVN01000242.1 GCA_001800515.1 Elusimicrobia bacterium RIFOXYB2_FULL_49_7
TTTCATGTGCACGCATATCCTGGAGATCGCGGAGAAACTTGCCACCAAGATCGGGATAATACACAAAGGCGAACTTATCGCCGTGGGCACGAAGGATGAAATCCGCTCGATGTCAACGAAAGCGGATGCCGGCAAGGGCACCCTGGAAGACATATACCTTGAACTTACGGGCGGTCTTGAGTATTCCGAGCTGCTGAAATTCCTTTAATATGTTCCTGATCAAAGTAAAGATAAAATCATTCCTGAACTCGCTGAAAAAAATGACACTTGGCGGTTTTATAAAGCTGGCCCTGGGTGTCCTGCTGGGGCTGTCATTCCTCTGGCTGCTTTACCTCGGCTTCTACCGACTGTTTGCCTACGTGCAGGGAATACAGATCATTGGCTCGCTGCTGCTTTTGAAATTCCTGGGGATAGCGTTTTTTACCTCATTTCTGATGGTAATCCTTTCGGCTGTTATTTCGTCTTTTTCCACGATTTTTTTCTCAAGCGACCTGAACCTCCTGCTGACCATGCCCGTGAAGCCCTGGAAAGTATTTCTGGTAAAAAGCCTGGAGACGGCTTTCCAGTCGTCCTGGATGATGGTTGTCACGCTCATTCCGTTCCTGGCGGCCTATGCCGCCGTGAAAAACACCGGCGCCGGATTTTTTGCCGTATTTGCCCTGCTTGGTGTGCCGTTTTTTTTCATAAGCGCCGCCTGCGGGATACTCATAAGCATGGGGATAATGTTCCTTTTCCCGTCATCGAAATCGCGCGACATCATCCTTTTCATAGCGATATTCTTCGGCTCGCTCGCTTACGTGCTTTTCAGGTTCGTTGAGCCTGAAAGGCTGGCCAACCCGGACGCTTTCTACGATGCTGTCGGTTACCTGGCGTACCTTAACGCGCCTGTGGCAAGGTTGTTGCCTTCCTGGTGGTTCACCGAGTCCCTGAACGCGATAACGATTTCTAACAACCGGCTTTTATTGAACGATGCGCTGCTTCTCACAGGCGCGGCGCTTGGGTTGCTTTTCATTCTCCTTGCGCTGGCTGAAAAATTCTATTATCCGATAGTCACAAGCGTGCACCTGGGTGTTGAAAAAAAGAAAACCGGCCGGAACGCACCCCTGAAAATTTCGCGCCTGAACTTCCTGATGAAAGACGTGAAGGTGTTTTTCCGTGACACAAAGCAGTGGTCGCAGGTCCTGCTGGTGGCTGCCCTGGTGCTTGTATACCTGTTCAGCATCCAGAAACTGCCTAAAAGTTTCAGCGGGGGGAATTATCCCTCGGTCTATATATCCAACTTCCTGGCGTTTTTCAATATCGGCGCGGCGGGGTTTATCCTTGCGTCGCTCGCCCTGCGTTTTGTTTTTGTGCAGATAAGCCTTGAGAAGGGCAACCTGTGGCTTGTGTTCAGCGCTCCTGTCAGCATAGAAAAATTCTTCGCCAGGAAATTCATTGTTTCGGCGGTACCGATGCTGTTCCTGGGGCTGGTGATGGGCATATTCTCAAACCTCCTGCTAAAAGTTTCATCGCCGGCGGTTTTCTGGTTTTCAAGCTGCACGATAATACTGCTTTCTGTCGGGCTGCTTTGCATGGCGCTGGGGCTGGGCGCGGTTTACCCGAAGTTCGACTCGGACAACATAGCCGAAATAGAGGCGTCCTACGGCGGGATTTTCTACATGGTCTGCGCGCTTGTCTACATCGGGCTTACCATGGGCATTGAAGCCGTGCCCATGCAGCTGCTGATAAAACACCAGCTGGGCCTGCAGGGCCTGCATTTAAGCGACCTGGCCTGGCATGCGGTTGACCTGTTCATCCTTAACGCGATCGTCATCGGCCTGCCCCTGTGGCGCGGCATCAGGTCGCTTAAAAAATACGAAATGCGCGAATGGAGCTACTAACCTGAAAAATCCAGGTTAACGTCAAATGGCAAAAAATAAATTAATGATAACGATCCTGGCAGTCATTATGGCGGCGCCTCTTGTCCTGAACGCTGCGCCTGTTTCCCAGTTTATCTCCGCCGTAAGGATCAAGGGCAATATAAACGTGCCGGAAAACGAGCTCGCAGATATCATAAAAACAAAGCCGGGCGACGCTTATTCACCGGAAGCCCTGAATAAAGACGCCGGCAGGCTGCTTGAAACAAGGAAGTTTGAAAGCGTGGCAATCGAAATTGACACCGGCACCTGGATAGCCGCCTTTGTAGTCACAGAAAAGCCCATGGTGAAAAAACTGGAATTCAAAGGCAACAAGAAGTTCTCCCAGGAACGGCTGAAGGAGGAAGTCTCTGTCAAGGAAAAGGGTTTCCTGGACAGCGGTTCCATAGAGGCGGACATAAAAAAACTTGTCGACCTTTACAGCGAGAAGGGGTACGCCGACACCCAGATAGACCATGACCTCAGTATGGACAAGGCCGCGCGGCAGGCAGTCCTTACTTTCTTCGTGTCCGAGGGCCGTAAGGTTACTGTGGAAAGCGTGAAAATATCTGGTGCCAGGCGTTACAGCCGCGCGAAAATTGCCGGAATGATGGAGACAAAAAGGAAAAAGATACTGAAAACCAGGGCGTTGGACGAAGATATAAAAAAAATCACGGATTTTTACAGGAATAACGGTTTTGAAAGCGTCAGTATCTCCTCTCCCGGGATCCTTTACAATGAGGACAGGACAAGAACAGAAATCACGCTTAACATCTCGGAAGGCCCCCAGTACCGCATCGCCGGGATTTCTTTTTCAGGAAATACCGTACTAAAGGAAGAGGAACTGAGGAAAGTTCTTTCAATAAAGCCCCGCCAGCTCTACAAGAAGGAAAACATTGCGTTGTCGCAAGCCGCTGTTGCCGCGCTTTTCGGGGATAAGGGATACCTGCAGGCCGAGGTCACGCCTGAACTCACCAAACATTCCGAAACCGGCCTGATGGACGTGAATTTCAGCATAACCGAAAACAGGAAAATATTCCTTGGAAAGATATTCATTAACGGGCTCACTAATACCAGGGAATCCGTCATAAGGCGGGAGCTTCTGCTGAAGGAAAACGATATTTTAAGCAGCGCGAAACTCAAAAGAAGCCTTGAAAAAATATATAACCTGGGTTTTATAGACGATATAAAGTACGACATCCAGGACTCGAACAGGGGGGATACCGCAGACCTGGTAATTTCTGTCACCGAAGGCCAGCCGGGCATGCTCCGAGCAGGCGCCGGTTATTCAAGCGTAGACAAGCTTACAGGCACGCTCCAGGTAAACCACCTGAACCTTTTCGGCAGGGCACAAAAGCTTGACCTCTCGTGGGAATTCGGCGAGCGGCTGAAGAACTACGAAATCGGCTGGACAGAACCCTGGTTCATGCAGAAACCCTTAAGCCTTGGCGCCGGGCTCTACGACCTGGAACGGAAGCAGTACTCAGGAAACACTTACCTGTATACTTCCCATAAGCAGGGGGTTCGGGTCGGCCTTGGCCCTCGGCTCAGCGATAACCTGGGGCTTTTATTCACATATGCTTACGAAGACGTGATAATATACAATGTGCAGACCTCAAGCGCCGTGGCGGGCAAGGAAATAACTTCCAGCATTACAAGCCAGATAGTGTACGACACCCGGGACAATATGTTCGACCCTTCAACGGGAAGCAGAAATTCTTTTTCCGTGCAGGTCGCGGGAGGCCCTTTAAGCGGCGACGCCCACTTCTGGAAACCAATGCTGAGGTCCAGCTGGTTTTTCCCCGCGGTCTGGAAATTTATCTTTGCCGCCAACGCGAGCATAGGGTATGTCCAGCCGTATAATGGTTATGTGCTCCAGCCGATTTACAGGTTATACGCCGGCGGGCAGGATTCGGTAAGGGGCTATTCAAACAATGAGCTTACCCCTTCGCTGAACGGCGGAACAGTTTCCTTTGTCGGGAATGTTGAGTATAAGTTCCCCATAATACAGAAAAACAGGCGCACGGTCCTGCAGGGGGCCGTGTTTTACGATTTTGGCGGTACCTGGGACAAACCGGAAGACATGAGATTTTCAATCGGTGAAACCAGCCAGTGGAAACAGAACCGCACCTGGGACAACCTGATGAAATCCAGCTGGGGCGTAGGCGTGCGGCTTACCACCCCGATATTCCCTATAAGAGTGGACGCGGGATGGCCCAACCAGAAGCCCGACCAGGACGCCGATTACCAGGTCCACATAACCGTCGGCCAGATGTTCTGAACTGGGTGAAGTCCCAAAACCGCTACCTTATTGGTTTTGGGGTTGAGCTGGGGCTTTGCAATATAGTGTAATATATTATATAATCCAACTTACGCAAATAATTAAATAAATTAAGGAGTAAAACAAATGATTAAAAGAATCAGGATTTTTGCCTGGGTTTTGTTTGCCTCAATGCTGGCCCTGGCTTCATGCTC
>MGVN01000243.1:0-2568 GCA_001800515.1 Elusimicrobia bacterium RIFOXYB2_FULL_49_7
TTTTCAATAGCATTCACGCAACTCGAGATCTGGAAGCCGTATTGGGGAATGAGGTAGTATCATCCAGCAACGAGCCTTATGAGTACACGTTGAACAATCCCTACCAGTTATCCGGCGGACTATCCTATCGCTTTCGACCTTTTCAGGTGGAAGTTGATATGATTTATACGGCCTGGTCTCAAGCGGATTATCATCAAAGCGATTTTACCTCCCCCATCTCAACAACAGGGTTGGAGAATACCCTGGATTATGCGATCGGTGCGGAAATGGAAATTCCTGTTCCTTATCATAAAATGCCTTCTGCGGTCATTCGGGGAGGATACCAATACGGCCATCTTGCTGCCTCTGCCGATGATCCGCGCCACATCCTTTCAACGGGTCTTGGACTTCTTTTTGATCGTTCGCTGCTTCTGGAAGTCGCTTTTTCCCATGCCATGGTTAGCACATCCGACATAGATGAAACCGATCTGCGCTATGTTCAAGATGTGAAAACCGATAACCTGATTTTTTCCATCTCCTATCGATATTAATTCCCGAAAACAGGTTTGTCCGGAATATCTTTTCATTGCAATACAATAACCTGAAAAGTTAAATTACTACAAACAGTTAACTCTTTAATGAGCAATGAGATAGGTAGGCCTCATGATTAAATTATCCTCTTCTGACATTTCTTCTGTGGCGACTTATAAAAGGGCGCCATCTGACAGGAAAAACCAATATGTCTTAAACTCCATCTTTTGGGACAATATTTATAAAATCGTCCGAGAAAGTTCGGAACAAGGTAAAGCGAATGATCTCAAATTAAACCGCTACCATGATTTCTTTGACTTGGGTATTCTGGAAGCCTCTCTATTAGAGAATGGGGAAGCGGATCTGGCCAAACTCTTGGAGGAATCGTCCCATCCGGTATCGGACAAACATCTCTATACGTTCAGCGAGTGGATTGAGCTGGAATACCAGCGCGCCCTTTCTTTTGACAAGCGCGATCATTGCCGTAACGAAATTACCCTGCTGGATAAGGAAATAGCCAAGACGACTGCTGATATTCAGGAAAAGCAGAATGAGCGTCAGCTCCAATTTTCCAATGGCGCCTCTTCGCCCAATGCCAAATTCGTCCGGGAACCGGACAAGCTGATCGCCCGCTTCAATGCCCTTTCAGGTGCAGACGATCTCTTTTATGAGATTCAATCGATTCAGAAAAGCATCAATACCGGGAAATTTTTAGCGGTCGAGGACAAGCGAGCTCTGGTAAACAAGACCACCGAATACCACAAACTCCAGGAACAGCTGAAAAGTCTCTATTCCGAACTTCGGGATACAACGCTTTCCAAGGAACTTGTCGAATTCGGCGAGCACATAAACAGTCTGATTAATACGGTCATTGATTTGGAGGGACGTAAACAGAAAAAACAGGAGGAACTCGACAAGATTGTCAATGAGGCAGCCTCGTTTTCTCCGGTTGAAATAGAAGCCAGAATCAATGAGGTGCTTGATTATTTCAAGGGACTGATGGTGCTGTCGAGTAAGCGGGTTAAGCTGGAGCCCTGCGCCGTAGCTGCAGGCAAGGTATTGCCGGCCACCAAATCCAAACTGAAGAAGATCATCGAGGAGATCGTTGAATTTGATCCCAAGGTTTTCAAAAATGACCGGGTCAAATATCTCGGCCTGCCCAAGTTCGTTATTATTCCCGGATTAGGCAAGGGGCTGTATGACTGGAAGAACAATGCGGTGCTGATTCCAACGCTTCCAGCAGGTCGTTTCGATGAATCGGTCTTTGCCGGTATCGTGGAGTACAAGCTCGATATGGATGAAGACAAGATTCTATTGACAAGCTTCGGTAAGCTTGAAGAAAATAAAGGCGTTAAGTCTTTATTGCGGCTGAAGGAGAAATTCATCAAAGATTACACGATTTTCATGGGGCAGGAGGTTAAAGGGTATAAGGTGATGTCCAAGGACCTGCGCAATTGGTTCAACCGTGAAGTGGCTCCAAACCGTTCGGAAGTCCGCATCCCGATTGAATATGACCCCATTTCCATGACTCAGGATGCCTTTGAACGGCTTAAAGAAGAGCTTCAAAAACGCATTGATTCTCAAAGTGCGACAAGCCAAGAATTCTTCGGTCTCAGCGTCATTCACGCCTATTTTGAGGAGTGGGACAAGTCGTTGGAACGATTAAAGAGAGCCTTGGAACTTAATCCGAACCATCTTGAAGCATTGTATAATCTCGGAATCGTTTATGCTAAAAAACATATGCGAAAAGAAGCGGCCGATGCCTTTTCGGAATATGTCCGTAAAAGTCCCCAAAACTGGTGGACCGGCGTTTGTCAGGAACATTTGATGAGATTGAAATAACAGTTTAATTTGATTACAACAGGAAGAAAAGACCATGAAAAAAAGATTGTTCAGCGGCATCCAACCAAGCGGTGAGATTCATATCGGCAATTATCTGGGTGCCTTGAAAAACTGGGTTTCTTTAATGGCCGAATTTGAGTCAATTTACTGTGTGGTGGATTATCATGCTCTAACCAGTCTGGAGCAGCCCCAGGGATTTCAGGCACGCATTCTAAA
>MGVN01000243.1:2582-23463 GCA_001800515.1 Elusimicrobia bacterium RIFOXYB2_FULL_49_7
AAGTACGGTCATTCATATCGGCCATCTTGAACGAATGATACAGTTCAAAGAAAAAGCCAAGCAGCACGAAGATAATATCAATGTAGGCTTGTTTACCTATCCGGTGCTGCAGACCGCGGATATTGTTTTATATAAAGCGGAAACGGTTCCCGTGGGAGAGGATCAGATTCAGCACATTGAGTTGGCACGCGAAATTGTCCGCCGATTTAATACGAAATTTGCGCCCGTTTTTCCGGAACCTCAGGAGCGGGTGACCCGTGCCGCTCGTATCCTGGGACTGGATGGAAAAGCCAAGATGAGCAAGAGTTTGGGGAATACCATCGGACTGACGGATACGCCGGACATGATTCAGAATAAACTTAAGATAGCCGTGACGGACATCAATCGTAAACGGCGAAGCGATCCGGGCGATCCTTCCATTTGCAATTTATTTACTCTGCATAACCATTTTTCACCTGCCGCTGAAGTGGGATGCATCGCAAGCGACTGCCGTTCTGCCGCCATCGGCTGTATTGATTGCAAAAAAAAGCTGGCCAACAACATGATTCAGGAGTTGGCCCCTTTTCGCGACAACTATCTTTCTTTTCTGGCACGTCCGGATAGGGTACGCGATGCACTTCGGCAGGGTGCGTTACATTGCCGCGCTATTGCACAAAAAACTCTGGATGAGGTTAAGACAGCCGTGGGGATGAAATAATGGATGCCAACAGAAGCGCAGCACTGAATGAGCGGGCCAGGATCCTGGTTGCTTCCACGCCCGCAGATTATCTTGAAATTCGGCTGGAAAGCGTATCCAGTCATTCGGTTAATTATTCAGGCAAAGAGCTTGACGATATCGGTGAAAGAGAAAGCCGGGGCGGGAACGTCCGCGCATGCCATCAGGGAGGCTGGGGATTTTGTTCTTTTAACCTGGATTCAGATCTGGACAAAGCCGTTCAGGAGGCCTTAGAGCAAGCAAGGCTCATCGGATATTCAAAGACGGCCCTAAAATTGCCTACTGCTATTCAGGGAAAAGCGGTTCAGAATTTCGGAAAAGATCCTGGCCTGATTTCCCTGGCTGAAAAAAAAGCATTGTGCGAACGATACAATCAAAAGCTTCTTTCGGATAAGCGCATTGTCACCACCCGCGTTTCTTATCTGGATTATCGTAAAAAAGTTGTTTTTCTTTCTTCGCACGGGACCGATTTGGAGCAGGAGAGGGTCTTTACCGGCCTCACATTGTCCGCTCTCGCCCGGGAGGGTGCCAATGTTCAGCGTGCCTACCATTCAGTCGGAGATCACCGGGGATACGACAATGTGAATTGTCTTGACGAAAAGGTTGAAAGTGTCCAGAAAAGAGCCGTCGATCTCCTCAACGCAGCCAAGCCGAACAGTGGCAGACACACGGTCATCCTGAATCCCAAATTATCCGGCGTTTTTGCTCATGAAGCCTTTGGACATATGAGCGAATCGGATTTTATTTTCGACAACCCGCGCATTGCGGACAAGATGAAAGTAGGCAATCGTTTCGGGCCGTCCATCCTGAATATTGTGGATCAGGGCAATCTACCTAAAGAATGCGGCGGATATGCTTGGGATGACGAAGGGGTACCCTCCCAAAAAAGTCATTTGATACGGGAGGGCTTGCTGGCCGGTCACTTGCATTCAACCGAAACAGCTTATAAGATGGGCGAGAAGCTGACGGGCAATGCTCGTGCCATCAGTTATGGATTCAAGCCTATTGTTCGGATGTCTTGCACCTACATTGAGCCGGGTGATACTGATTTTGATTCCATGCTTCAGGGTGTCCAGGAAGGCATTTACGCCTGCGGTATGCTTGGCGGTAATACGGATCTTGAGCAATTCACCTTTTCTGCCGAATATGCGTATGAAATTAAAAATGGGCGGCTGGGACCTTTGCTTCGAGATGTTATCTTAACCGGCAATGTTTTTGAGACGCTTGGAAATATTGAAAAAGTCGGTAATGATCTTCAGCTTTTCGGGGGCATGGGCGGCTGCGGAAAAGAGGGGCAATCTCCCTTGCCGGTCAGTGACGGCGGGCCTCATCTCCAAATCCGCAATGTCCTGATAGGATGACCCTTCTGTGGCCACCCGAAAACCCACCTCAACGGCGTTGCATTCCAAGGCCCAATTGGACCAACTCATCCGGTTATGCGAAACCCTGGCCATCCATGTTCGGGAAGAGGAGATGGAGGGGCGGGGAGGGTTGTATCAGCTAAAGGGACAACGACATCTGCTTCTTCCGCAAGATCTGACGATGGACGAGAAACGGGATATTCTCATTGATGCGCTGAAAAGAGAAAATTTGGAAGGCGTTTTTGTTTTGCCGGCCCTGCGGTCACTGCTGGAAGGCAGCGCATGAAGGCGGTAAAGACGGGAATCATCGGAGTAGGGCATTTCGGCCGTTTTCATGCCGCCATTCTTCATGGGCTGCCTCAGTGCGAATTCATCGGGGTGTACGATATTGATTCCACTCGTTCAAAGCAAGTGGCGGATGACCTTAAGGTGACCTGGTTCAAGAAAGTGGGGCATTTAATTGAACAAAGTGATGCGCTATTTGTCGTCACCCCGGCCGCCACGCATTTCGCCTGTGCAGAAAGAGTCTTATCCGCCGGGAAACATCTGTTCATAGAAAAACCGCTTGCAGAAAGCGCAGCCAATGCCCGGCAATTGCTTGAAGCGGCCAATAAAAAAGGGGTCTTGCTTCAAGTCGGCCACATCGAACGGTTCAACCCCGCCTTTTCCCTGCTTAAAAACAACTTGCCAAAAACAATCAACCGGATTGAAGCCAACCGACTTCTCCCATTTTCTGCTCGAGGAACCGATGTTTCTGTGGTCTATGACTTAATGGTTCATGATATTGATCTGGTCTTGAATCTGCTTCAGGAATCTCCGAATGGTTATGATGCTACATTCCAGAAGATACAGACCCCGTTTGCCGATTCCTGCCGCGCAACCTTGTCGTTTAAGAGTGGCATTACGGCCCATCTTACCTCAAGCCGCGTTTCCGACAAACGGGAGCGGACGCTGACCGTTTTCTCCGGACAGGGTAAATACTGTATCGACTTGGATGAACAGAGCCTTTTGTTACCGGATGGCCGTATCCTGAAAAACAGCGAAAAGCGGAATATCCTTCAGGATGAGATTCGTTCTTTTCTAAAGACCGTGCAGGAAGGCCATAGACCGATGGTGACCGGCGAAGAAGGAACCATGGCACTGGAAGTGGCAGAATCCATTATTGCATTGGAGTCTGCATGAACTTCCCCTTGTTATTAATGATGACGTTCATTATCATGTCCGGTGTATTCGGGGAAGTTAAAGATTCCGCTCTTACACGGAGTCCGGATACAACCTCGTTTTACCAACAGGGGCAATATTTTGACAGGGATGGTCCGCGCTTTATTATCCGCCGTACCCATTTTCAGGAAGTGCATGCCCTTTTTCTGGGCGATCTACTTGAAAAAATACCGGGGCTTATTTATACTCGCCAGAGCTTTCTTGGTACCTTATCCGATCTTAAATCTCCGGGTGTCGAACTGTATGGCCGGGATGCAACGATTGCCTTATTCGTTGATGACATGGAGGCAAAACAACTTGATGCCAGCAGACTCTATATGAACAATATCTCTCTATCCGATGTAGATTATGTCATTGTGGAACCGTCCGGGAGCAACCCTTTCTCAAGGGTCGGGACGGTTATTCGTGTTTATACACGGGATCACCATTTTACCGATGCTGCTACAAATATTCTGTGGGAAAACGGCCCGTTTGATGCCAATGTCTTTAAGTTTGCATTTGGTCGGCGTCTTGGGTATAAAACCGGGCTTTATGTAGGAACCGAAAAATGTTATATGTTTGAGAATCTCGGTTTTTCCTCGCTGGGGCCTTCTTCCTACAGCCATCCCGGCCCCATCACGGATATTTATCGTTCCTTTTTGCAGCGCTCTCCGGATCAATATGTTACCTCTGGCTATCGTTTTGAAAACGATCTGCGTAACTGGGATGTCAAGCTGAGTACCCAGGCTTTTCCGGGAGGCCTTTTTTGTGCAGGTTTTGAATATTTTGCGGACAAACAAGATGATTACCGTGATTTATCCGATAGTAGCGGCATCGTCAATGCGGGAACCAAGCGTCAGGGTGAAAAGTATTATCTGATCGGACGGAGTATTGCCTGGGAAGGGTTGGAACTCTCCGGTAACTGCGTACTTGAAAAACAGCGTCTTCTTTTCGTGGATAGTGATTTCACCGCCGCCTCTGCGGATACCTCAAATTATTTCCGTCAAGGTAATGATACCCGCAATCTGAGAATACAGGCAGATTGGAAGCAAGGATGGCTGCCTGTTAAAACCACTTTGTCCGAATCCTTTGAGACTTGGCAAGGCCGCCGATTCACAGAAGAATTCCGAACCGATAAACTGGAAACCACCTTACAACCCCGACTCCCGGCATGGGGAATTCCTCTTCGGCTTGAATTGACCGGAACGGTTGATCATCACAATCAGCGTGATGCTTTTCTGCTTTCCCCAGGTGTGCTATTGCAAGGCGGCCTATCCGCCAAGTTGGATGGATATATTCAATATAACTGCCGCCGCTGGTTTCCATCACCCAACCTTCAATACTTTGATAATCCACGGTTCAATACCGATGCAGAGGGAATATCCTTTCGGCGCAGCAAAGCCTATTGTATGGCAAGCGGGGTATCTGCCCGATTCGGCTCCCTCTCAACTTCTTATCAAGTGGAGGATTGGTATACCGTGGATCCTGTGTTACTCGTTATTCGCCAGGAAGAGAATGGCCGAAAATGGGCTTTTACGCAGGATTCTATTTTGCATGATCAGCGGACGGTTCAGAGCCTATTTTTGGAATATGCATTGGGTCATTGGCGGATCAGCAATACGGCTTCGGCTGCTCGCTTGGTGACCGGCGGAGACCGTTTTAAGACAGTCTGGTCATTTCAGGGACAAGGCTCATTAAGCCTGACTCATACTTTTATGGAGGGGCGACTTCTTTCCAATGCCACTCTAACCTGCCGCTACCGCCCCGGTTGTTGGGTGCCGGATTATTATATTCTAAACGGCAGCGGCTTAGTACAACCTTTAAACGGCTTTCTTGCCTTTGACTTGGATTTTTACTTTACCATAAAGACGTTTACCATGATAGCACGTTTTCAGAACCTTTCGGATCAAATAATATCCTATGAACCAGGCTATCATTTACCGGGTCCGCTTGTACGATGGGGGATAGAATGGCATTTCGGCAATTAAGGAATCCCGCCTTGCGCACCGTTGCGTTTCTCTTTATCCTATTCTTTTTCTTTGGCTGCGGAGGAACATCTCGTGCCGTCAAAAAACAGGCCTGGTATCAATCCGGCATTCTCCTTCCCGTTTCGGCTAATAAGCTGGCGGGTAAAAGAATCGTCCTTGATCCCGGACATGGCGGCAAATTTTCCGGTGCAGTGGGGAGTGCCGGATTAAAGGAAAAGGATATTAATCTGACGGTCACCTATCATTTAAAGAAATTATTGGAAAGGGAAGGGGCCATCGTTTTTTTAACCCGTGATACTGACCGCGATTTTCTAACGGAAAGAACGGAACATGTTCGGGAGGATCTCAGAAACCGGATGGCCCTGGTAGATTCTCTGCATCCGGATTTCTTTCTTTCTATTCACCACAATTCAAGTGCATTGAAACCGCCGGAAAACAATACCAAAACATTTTATAAGATTGATGATGCCGGGGCATCATTAGACGCTGCAGCCAGTATTCATCGGAGCTTTGTTCGATTCCTTAAGATTGAGGAACAGCATCTTCAAGGGGCCAATTATTTTGTGCTTTGGAATGCTTCCGCACCGGCAGTATTGGGCGAGCCAAGCTATATTTCCCATCCGGAAATGGAGAGTGTCTTATCTCATGACAGCGCTTTGCAAGTGGAAGCATTTGCCTATTTCAACGGAATCCTGGAATGGCTTTCAAACGGACTTCCCAAAATCGCCTCATTGCATTTGGCTGACAGTTCGGATAAGATTATCGAGGCAACCGTAGCAAGCGACATTCCCTTAAATCCATTTTTGTGTCAGATTCAATCGGATGGGAAAGCATTATCAACCTATCTTAATGACAAGACTCTTTTTGCCCTTTCGCCAAAACCGCTTTGCAATGGCAAACATTTAATACGCATTGAGATGAGCAATGTCAGAGGCAATAGCGCTTTTTTGCACGCGGAAACATTGTTGGTTAACAGGCCGCCTGCTTCCATAACCCTTTCCCTGTCTCGGTGTAGCGGTATTGCCGGGCAAGTCATCCCTATTTCGCTTATGGTTTTGGATCGATATGGTTTGCCGGTTATTGATAGTTTGGATGTTGAAATGATCAATGGTAAAGAGAAGATAATTTCAAAGACAAGGGGCGGAGAGGTACGTTTTTATCCATATGGCCAGAAAATTGGAATGATCACGCCCATGTTTAACTGCATGGGTATTCAGAAAAGTTGCACACTTTTTGTTGAAAAAGATGGCCCTATTTTTCAACAAGCCATGATTCTTGGGAGTGATTCAAAACCGATAGATCACGCATTGATACTCACCTCAAATAAGCGTTTAAATAGCGATGCAAATGGGTTCTTTGAATATTTAAGGACTGAAAATGACTCCCTTGCTAATATATTTGCAATCGGCTATTCTGACAGTATGTTATATGTTAATAATGATATTTTCGTTAATGAGATACGTTTAACCCCATTATTTAATGGTGATTTACATGGAAAACGTATTGTTCTTGACCCTGAATTCGGTGGTTTAGAGTTTGGCGGCATCAATGCAACCGGTTATCGTGCATGCGATATTAATCAAAAACTGGCAGTTCAGCTAAAAGGACGATTATTAGCAGCAGGCGCGGATGTGGTGATGACCAGGCAAAATGATGAATCCATCCAGGTTTCTGAAAGAATCAAAAAGGCGGCGGAACCGATTGTTGCGGATATTTATATTATCATCCGTTCAGACAGTCTTATCAGTATGCCTTATATTTCATTTTATCCGACATCAAAATTTGGACCTAAACTGGCTGAATTTTTGAAGACTTCCTTATACAACATAATTCCAGGCATAAAAAGCATCGAAGATATAGGATATGCATTGCAACAGACACCGTGTACGGCAGTGTGTGTCTCATTGAATCCGTTACAAGGCTATGGTAATGGAGGACGGCAGAGCGATAATAGCATTCTTGAAGCACAAGCAAATGGTCTTGTAAACGGACTAAACGAGTTTATAAATTATCTAAAGAGTCAGAAATAAGTCCAGCCGCACATTTGTCGCATAATATATATTATGTAAACCAGTAGTAATTTTTTGTTATTATACAAAAAGGCCTCGGCATTTTATAATGTCGAGGCCTTTTTTAAAGAGGTTTTTCATTATTTTATCATATAGAGCTTATAAGACTTAACTGTCTCCTCTCCTGCCCTAAATCTTGCAATATAGATTCCTGAGCCAAGTTTCTTTCCCTGGCGGTCACAACCATTCCAACTTACCGAATAGACACCGCTTTCCAAGACTTTCTTTGCAATGATGGCGGATACTTTTTGTCCGCTTGTATTGTATACGGACAGGTCAACCATGGCGTGTGAGGTTAATGAGAAATCAAGATGAACGGTAGGATTAAAAGGATTCGGGTAAATAGCGGTCACACCGTCTGTTTTAGGACTCTTTTCTTGGCCGGACTTGAAATATTCCACCTTTATTTGTCTCGGATCATTCTCATTAATCATTGCGCGAGACAAAATGGGCTTACCCCCAAGTTCAATGTCAGAGGTATCCTTAATCGCTAATCGAACTTCAAAAAGCTCTTGATTGTCATTGCTCACTAAAGCCTCTGTACCTGCAAAAGCGATATATATCTTATTGGTTACGACATTATAGGCGCTGGAATAGCCGTTTATGATTGCGTTTGGACGAACATCATACAGCACGTATCGGGCGGTATCAAACGTAAGCTCAAACTGGCCGGAATAAACCTGGAGGCTGCTTAAAAGTGATAGCGTGGTGACAGCCAACTTGGTGGTATCGTTCTTTCGAGTTGCAGAACCGCTGTCATATTCCGTAATTGAGACGGAAGCCACCATTTCATCACTCCGTGTTTTGGGGAATCTTGAATCATATTCATTCCAATTCCCGCTGACGTCTCCTATCATAATGGCTTTAAATTCCAAATTATGAAGCGGCTCAAGGAGATTCGGAAGCGTGGTTTTGGTCGGAATCATAATCCATTTACCGATGCGGGTAGCATCGTCATATTTAACGATAAATCGCAGGATTAATGCAGCGTCATATGCTGTCAGCATCTTATTCATGTTAACGTCCGCACATAAAATTTGATGTGTAAAAGTGCAAAGGGAATTAAGACCGACAACATGACGTAATATCAAGGACGCGTCATAAGCGGTAATGGCGTCACGAATGTCACCGGAATCTTTTTCAGCAGTGATATTATAGGGAAGATTGGTTCGCGGCACCTGCACGAATTCAAAGAAACCGTCTTCACTCGTCGTCTCGATCACGCTTTTTTCAATTAAAGCCATCTTGACACCGCCCACGCCCATTCTGTTCGCTTCATAAACGACCTTTCCATCGATATTGTAAGAATAAGAACCTCCCCCGCCGCAACTACCGCATTCCATGAAGATGAGGCTGTTTTTGATCTGGGCTACCGGATCACCATCATTAAAAATAGCCTTGGTAATGGGTAATGTCAGGTTTTCTCCGCAATATTCCTTGTAGACGAGAATCTTGACTCGAAAAAGAACGCCTTCTCCTGAAAAAGGCGCGGATGCGGCAAAGGCAAAACGGATCAGGCCGTCACAGGTGATATTCTTCGCATAGGAAGCACCCTTAAGAATGGTTCCAACCGTATCCAGACCGAGGATAGCCATCTTCTTTGTCGGACAGGTCAATTCGACGTTTCCGGCAATAATGCCATATCCATCCATCGGAGTGACCAAAATCTCCTGATAGAGCGTATCACCGAATTCCAGATGAGCATCCTTCGTATAGACAACCAAATCCGTCACATTAATCTTATACGTCTGCCGTGCAACCGCATTAAATTTGTCTTTGACTTCCATGGTGACCGTGTGCGTTCCGATATCAAGGAATTTGGGATACCAGCTCACTAATCCCGTCAACGAATCGATCTTCATATTCAACGGCATCGCGGTCAACCGGTACCGAAGCGTGTCACCATCCGCATCCGTGGCAATGACCTGATACTGATATCGTACGCCGGTGGTCGCTTCCGTTACCGGCAAACTGGTGATGATCGGAGCATGATTGTTTTGAGAGGTTCTGGGATAAAGTTTGGACAGTCCGGTACTGTCGTCTGACGTCAGATGACGATGCGTGGTATCGCCGTAGGTCGCCGTGGACCACATAACCGATCCCGCTACGTCACTATGTCCAAGTCCAAGAGCATGTCCGACTTCATGAGTCGCAATATGCCCCACATCCATTTTACCCGGCTCACCCGTTGTGGACCATTCAAAATCCCGGCCGTTCATTTCAATGTCGAATTCCTGCATGACGCTACCCTGATACCAATAATAACAGGCGGCAATCACATTACTTCCAAGTTTAAAATTGTTGCCTTCTGCAAATTGAATGATATTTTGGTGATTTGGCGCGATGGCGTGTGAATTGGTGGTGCCCATGTATTGACACTTTATTGCAGCGCCTTCCACCTCATTCCATATATCAAAGCTGCGCTGAAGGTGGTCAAATTCATCGGCCACATCCGGCGTACCTTCTTCATTAATGTAATATTCAACCACCGGCTCCAGCCCGGGCCATTTCGGCCCCAGAAAACTGTACGCACACAGCATCGCAGGCATAAGTGAAATCATAACGAAAATAATGATTGTTTTCATATTGTATTCCCCCTTTCCTATTCTCTATTTGGATTGTTCTGATAAATAGGTCTTAACTTTTGCTTTAAATTCTTCTAAGGAAAGATTGTTGCCTGTCTCAATCACGCCGGCATCCGCTGAACTTTTGCATAGAATAACTTTACCGTCGATATCCTGCGCCACCCGTTGGACACTGCGAGAATCCGTGAAAATGCGGTACTTTCCCTGATAAAGTCCGACGGTCTGATAAACCGTGGTATTCGTCGGATCTTTAAATAAAAAAAGGATGTTCTCATCCCCCACTTTGTAGGTCGTGGTGCCGAGGACTTTCAGACTTCTCGTTCCAACCTGGCCGCCTATTTGTTGGATGATGATTTCATTATCTGCATTTTCCCCACAAAGACTTTCGTCGATATTCATACGCACATAGGTCAGGATTGCAGTACTGTCGCGATTCCATCGTGTAACAATATTGGTTACTTTTGCCTGGACAATGACCTCTGAACCGGTAGACAGTTCCTGGAGCCCCAACATAAACATCGTGGTAGAATAGGCCGCTCCGCAACTGCAGACAGCGATTAGGAAACTGAGAATTGCTTTCATTCATTACCCCCTTTTTTTTAATGGAATAACGCAAAGGTTGTACCAACACCTGAATTTTGATGAAAAAAGCATTTCAAAAAAAAGCGAGGACAATCTTGGACGAATAAAAGGAGGCTAAGACAGAATTGTCTTCAAAGATATTTATGGTATGATTTGACCCGAACAAACTGAATGAGCTATTTTATACCACAAAACGGGGCGTAGCTCAGCCCGGTAGAGTGCATGGTTTGGGACCATGTGGCCGCAGGTTCAAATCCTGCCGCCCCGATTTTATTTGCACCCTTAGCTCAGCTGGATAGAGCAACGGATTTCTAATCCGTAGGCCACAGGTTCAAATCCTGTAGGGTGCGTTATTTACCATTGTCTACCATCTTCCTACTCTTCGCACATTCTCACTTCCCCCATGCTCCTTCTTCTCATTCACGGTCACGAACTCACCCTTGAGTTCATTGCCCTGGCCATCCTTCAAGGATATCTTCACCGTAGCCTTGGCCACATAGGATAAAGAGTCGCCGGACATGGTATAGTCAAAATACTTTGAACCCGGATCTGTAAAATCCAGTTCCAGCAGATTCACGGCATACCTGTCCATCTCCTGATGATAGGCTTCCTGAAGCGAGTATATCTGCATCAACACCGGCCCAAACTCCACCAACTTGGCCTTGGTCGTGGCACCCATGAATTTGGGAATCGCTACCATAGACAAGATGCCGATGATGACAATGACGATCATGAGTTCTGTAAGCGTAAAACCCGCCTCTGAAAGACACAGTTTTGGTAATCCTATCTTTTTCACACTATCCTCCTGTTTTGGATAAAAGTCTGTTTTTGCCCAAGATTTCAACATGGCCGATTTTACCATATTCAAAGTTCAGCCTATACTCCAGAAAATCTATCTTTCCCACTTCATCTGCGTCAATGCGGTTATTGTGGTTGATGTCCAAATCCTTGTCATCGACAATGCCATCCACATTCTTATCAAGACTCATATCCGCACATCGGAAGGTAAAGCCGCCCCTGACAAGCCTAATACCCTTTTCCAAGCCAAACACCGGTCTGCCATCTGCAAAGCCGCAGGTTGCCGTCTTTAAAACCGTATCCAGCGCCAGCACCTTGGCCTGCTCTTTGGAATCTCGGTAATAAATGGTTTGCGTCGTTGCCGAATCCAAGACGCGGATGCGCTTGATTTCAACATCCATCTGCCTGACAAAGGTTTCCAAAGCCTCTTCCTGATAAACCTTTTTTTTCCAGTCAGCGGTATTGCGGTTGATGTAGGAATAAGTCAAAAAGACCACCCCCGCAACTAATGACGACATCAGCATCACCACCATGAGTTCGGTAATGGTAAAACCCTTCTCGTTTCCTAATATCACCTGACCTCCGTGACCATTTCAAAGAGGGGCAGATACATGGCAACCAGGACAAAGCCGATAATGGCACCCATGATGACAATGATGATGGGTTCCAGCACCGACATAAAGGCATCCACCGCCGAATTAATCTCTTCTTCGTAGTAATCCGACACCTTGTGCAGCATTTGCGGCAGATTACCGGTCTTTTCTCCAACCGCAACCATCCTGACCGTCATGGACGGAAAAACCAAACTTTCAGCCAAAGGCTTGTGAAAGGACTCACCCACCTGTACGGCTTTGACCGCATTTTCTATCGCCTGCTCAATAACGAGGTTGCCTACCGAGAACTTGGTAATCTTTAGCGCATCCAGCAGCGGGATACCATTTTCCAGCAAAGTTGAAAGGGTTCGGGTAAAGCGGGCCACCGCACTCTTCCTCAAGAGTTCGCCAAGGATAGGGAGTTTTAACATTATTTTTGCCATAAAAAGCCTATACTTGGGATGACTGCTGAACTTCCGATAGAGCAGATACAGCAAGGGCAGGCTCAATATCAGAAAGGGTATGATAGCCTTAAAGGCAGCGCTCACGGCTAATACCAGCCTGGTGACAAAGGGCAGGGTTCGGCCCATCTCCTCAAACATATTCTTGAAGGTGGGCACAACAAAAACCATTAAAGCAATGATAACCGCAATGGCGACCATGCCCACCACCGCCGGATAAGCCAGCGCTGCCTTGACCTTTTTCTGCAACCTGTCCATCCGCTCAAGATGAGAGGCCAACCGATCCAAAATGGTGTCCAACACCCCCGCCGCTTCACCGGCACGGATAAGGTGGCAGTAAAGGTTATTGAATATCTTTGGATGTTTGCTAAAGGCTTCACCCAGCCCCGTACCGGATCGAACCTCTTTTAAAATGCTTTCACACGCAGCTTTCAGCCGTTTATGGGAGGTTTGTTCTACCAGAATGGAAATGGCTTCATCAAAAGGCAGACTCGCTCCTACAAGCGTGGAGAACTGCCGGGTAAAGGACGTGAGGTCTTTTGTTGGAACACCGGTAAAGGGCAACCACTCCCTGCCAGCATGAAGACTATCCACCTTAATACCGCGATTCTTAAGCAGGCGGGCGGCTTCGCGCTTATCCAAGGCTGATACCATGCCTTTGATGGTCTTGCTGTCCCGGCTTTTACCGCTGTATTTAAAGTCCGGCATGGCTATCCTTCTGATAGAGTAAGGTCTTGATGGAAAAAAGTTCCTTGTCGCGCTTTAGTACGCGGATTTCAACCTGTTTTAAGGAATCACCGCTGATTAGCCGCTCTACCCTGTACTCCTTTTCCTTAAACAGGTCTTCCTTGGCTTTAAGCGCTGTCCTGAAATGAAGCGTCTCTTCAACAAACCCTTTGGCAAAAAAGATGGCTTTGAGCCGCTCCTTTTCACCGGGGTCACTGAGCCAATGCGAGAGCGCACCGGTTAGAGGAACCGCTATCACGGAAAAGATGAGCAGGGCCACCAGGATTTCGGTGATGGTGAACCCTTTATTGTTTAATCGGTAAGGCTTAATACAGCCCATTCCGGCTCCTTTGAAAAAATGGCAGGCACCACCCACTGGTCTGAGAGGGCAGTCCGATCCGTTAGGGTATTATTCAGAAAATTACCATAGGTCTTATTATTACGAAGTAAAACAAAGCCATCGGTTGTAATATGACCTTTGATTTTTCCCTCATAATCGGTGGTGTAATTATTATACACCAATCCCGTTATTTCCGTTTGTGGCGCGATGTAACAAAAGCACTGAAGGGGATCAAACCTCACCAAAGTATGAGCCGTATCCCGCTCTGCCACAACAAAGACACCGGAAAGAGGTTGATTCGTGGTTAAAAATATGCCGCCCTGAAGGTGCAAATCTGCAATAGCAGGCCAGGAATAGACGAAGGTGGGATACAATGTTTTCGCCTGCCCTTCTATCTTGATTGAATCCTCGGCCATGACAATGCCGGACAGGCTGCTGCTGTCTTGAATCCAGACGCTTTTACGGGTTAGAATTCGACACTCCCGCACCTTTGACCCGCTCCTTAGAATAAGCCCACCGGAGGTGACGATAACACAATTCCGAAGCCTTGACTTATTCTCAATATAGACCATCTGTTCTGTCACAAACTCACCGCCACTGAGGTCAACCGAATCCGTGATGAATAGCATACCTTCCACAAAGACCTTCTTATTCCTAAATGAGGCGGCCCTATAGGTTTTGTTATCAATGGTAATGGATGAGTGAAAGACCTCGTCATAGCGGCTCATTTCAACAAGCCACCCCTTCTGCTGTTTGATGCTTTCCTTGATGGCGGCATCAAAGAGGGTATCTTCTTTCTCTTTACGGATAATAGGACCATTGCAGGCCGTATCGCCTAAAAACGGAAAGCCCGTGACCCGGCTTTCAAAGAGTTGGCCTTTTATTAAGGTGACAGAACCTATAATCTCATTCTTGCCCGCAACAACGCAATCCCCGCCCTCATGATTCAACCTCACTGCCGAAACAAGAGAAGCAGGATTTCTTTCTCCAAGCAGCGCAGTTACAGTCACGCTCTCCCTTACCGTATAGCCCATGCTTTTTACCTCGATAAAGCCGCCAATATCGGCGTAGGTTACCCTATAACCCGCCCGCTCAGAAAGAACCTCCTCTGCCTGACCCGCGTGTTCACTGGGCTTTGTCGAAAGCAGATATTTGGCCCTCTCTATCCCCGCTTCAGCCATGTACCGCGCTTTCACATTATTGCCAAAGCGAACCACCTGCCCAAAACGGACACGGTAAACGGTTAAAATACCGATGAAGATAAACGACAACACCGCCACCATGGAGATGACGAGAAACAACGCATATGCCCGTTCGTTTCTTAGCATATTACTGGATGGTAAAGGTTTTATTACGGAAACGGATGATGACTTTATCAGGCTTGATATCCATAATCCTGATACTGTCCCAGACCTCACCCTTGCTGATAATCTTGGAATCGCCGGTCTGATAATTCTTTAAAACAACCGAGGGGTTCTTCTCATCCCATAACATGCCATCAATGCTGTAGGGAGGCGGGGTCTCTGGTCCTACGGGTTGAATAACCTTTTTAACCAGTACAGGCTTCTCAAAATGGGTATAGACAAAGGGGTCTCGCGCCTTATCATCATACTCTTTTTTCTCATGATGAATACCGGCTATCACAGGCTTTGCCGATTCCACAGCCTGCTTTTGCTGCGCCAGACGACTCTTGATGGAATAGACATTATAGCCCCAGACAAAGACGGCAATCATTGTTACAACCATCAGCAATTTTTTGTTCTTCATTTGAGTACCAAAAATTCAAGTTTCAGCGTCACCTTAACATCCGGCTTATCCAGTCTATTTGCTACCATGGACAGTTCCTGCACCTTAAAGAGAGTACCGTCATTTTCAATATAGCGAAGGAATTTGCCTATTGAATGGAAGTTTGACTGCGTTGCCATTTCAAACGGCATCCGCACTTCCTCCCGGTCTTCTGTCTCTGCACCGGGCTTAATCGTGGTAAAACTGACATTACTCTTTTGTGCGGCTTCATTGATAATGGAATAGAAAAGCGAAAGTTGCTTTTCCTTTGAACCACCCAGTTTGACCCGTGCCACTGCCTTTTTAAACGACCGGTTCTGCCGCTCAATCAGCGATTTGTTCTTTTCCCAAAGTGTGGATTCCTGATACTTTCGTCTGGTTTCAAAAAAGGAAGAGACAGTGGAACGGCTCTTTTCAATCAATGGCAGGAGCATTCCAAGAAGCATGAGCAGGGTAAGCGTAATCAGAATAAGCAACCTTGCAAAGGGACGGTGACGGACATAGAGGGTCATAAAGGTGCTTTGTCTCATTTGTCACCTGTTGTGCATTCCAGGCCAAAACGGGTGAGGCCAACAAAGCGCCCCCCTCCGAACCTGTCGAGTTCTTTTTTATCCAGTTTTTGCGTATAGGAAAGCCGTACCTCACGAAGCGATTTTATATTATCAAAACCAGAAAGCGTCTTAGGCACGCCCCCTTCATTCTGGCTCACCCCTTCTATAAAGAGTTTGGCCTTATCTTCCTGAATAAGCCTGAATTCCCGAAGCCACACCTGCTCTGGCAACCCCTTTGCCACCCCTTCCATGACAGAACTCACGCTGACCTGATTGGCGTTTAACCCTTCGGCTGCTGCAAGGTCTTTGGCTAATTTGTCATTCTCATGAATCAAGGCTGACAAGTGGTTGATGAGTTTGTGCTTGGCCACCATTTTCTTCTCAAACCGGTGGGACAGCCCTTGAAACACGGCAAAAACAGTTAACGCCAGTATCAATAGAGCCGCAGCAGCAGGCAGTACAAACCGTAATAACCGTTCTGATACAAAATCAGCCACTCTAACCTGCTTCAGTTCCGGCTCTATCTGGGGCAAGTGGTCTATCACCAAATCTGAATAAAGCAACGAATTCATGGCCATGCTTTTGATTAAAGCATTCTCTGGCGTAAAGCCTTCCAACTGTTTGACCTCATACCCTGCTTCCTGAAATGAGGTGGCTATGGCAGGCTCTTCTGCAATAACCACAACCGACTTCAGGCGCTCCTTAAAGAGTTTGGTCTCCCAGTAGAGACTAAGGAATTTGGATATTTCAGAATGGTAATATTCCAAACTTTCAAGAAAATGGGCGGCTCCAACATGAATGACTTCATGTTCAGCCAAGACGCCTTTCTCAAGAATAATAATCAAACTTTTAAGTCTCTTAACCACCAGCACCGCGCCGGTATAATCAGGCAAGGATTTGGACAAGGCAAAGCCGATTTCGCTAATGCCACTGCCGATGCGCTCCACATAAAGACCATTCATTTTAGCCTCGCTGTGGAGCCGCTCTTCGGCACTGTGGCGGATAAAACTGAGGAAATGTCTGCCTGATGGCAGGGACAGGTTATCGAGTGTTGCTGCTTCTGCGTCCATGCCTCTGGGTAAAAACGAGGCCATGAGGTTATCATAAGCGCCATCGCCTATCTCTTCCTTGTCCACTATCCGGTTGAATAGTTCGGTCTCTTCCGGAACCAGGGTGACGGCTTCATGGTAAAGGCCATGCTTTTTAACAAAGGCGGCTAAATCCAAACCCCTCTCGTGGATTTCGGCTATGGTCTCCACACTTTCGGAGTGAGAGAGTTTGATAAATGATATAGCGTCGCCTTCCACATGAAGGGCAGAAGCCGTTTTTGGGATTTTAAAAAAGCGTCGCTTCGACAGGCTCAGCGACCGCAGTAGGTTCAATATCTTCATTTATCAATATTCCTGATGATTTCCTCTTCGTCCACAGCGCCTTCACTGCCGTAATAGATATGAGGCGTGAGAAAAATCATCATCTTGTTCTTGACCGATTTCTTGGTTGTATAACTGAACAAATAACCCAGCACCGGAATGCGGCCTAAAAACGGCACCGATTCCCGCGAATCCGCCATTGAGGTTGTAATGATTCCACCCAAAATATAGGTTTCACCATTGCTTAGTCTGACCGTGGATTCAATCTCACGCGAATTCACCGGCGGTGGTATTTTCCTGGGATCCGGACTGATGCCCGGTATCTGGAAAATAGGCTTCACCTGAACCGTCACTTCCCTATTACTCGTTACCCAGGGCGTAATGGAAAGCGATACCGTGGTTTCAAAACTCTCCAATCGCTCAGTTGTCTTTTGCTGTACTGATGTTGCAGCATCGGTTTGTATTTCACTGGTAAGCAGAATATACTGCTTATTCACAATCTTGATGACAGCGGTATTGCCATTCAAGGTTGCCACCTGCGGCGTTGACTGCACATTGGCCACACCCGCGTTCTCTAACAACCCTATCTGCGCCCGAAAGTCCGAAGGCAGTTTGACTATCTGCTTGATATTGAAAAAGTCAGTCACCTTGCCCACATACTTATTCAGCCCCGTACCGCTGCCCTGCGCTTTGACCGCAGGAAAGAAGGTTTCGGTAAAAGAAGAGGTATCTTTGGGGTTTTTCATAAAGAGTTTAAACCCAATCTCATTCATTTTCTCAAGGGAGAAATCCACAACCAATGCTTCTATCAATATCTGAGAGATGGGCCTGTCCACCAGCGCCAGATACTCCCTTGCTGATACGATAATTTCATAAGGGCCAATCACCATAATCCCATTCTGGCCCTTGATGACCTTGATGGCGGCTTTATCAAGGATGGTCTTGGGCAGAATTTCCAAGACCTCCTCGGCCTTGATATATTTCAGTTCTATCAGTTCCGAATTTGGCACCTGCTGCGCACTTTGGTCACCGATAAAATAAATACTGCCATTCTTCCAGAAGGTATAAGGGGTGTTTCTAAGCAGATATTGCAGCGCTGATTCAATAGCCAGACTATCGGCTCTGGCACTGATACGGCCTTTGATATCACCATAGATGAAAATGCTCACGCCGCTCTGGTTGGCTATTTCATTGATGATTTGGCGCAAATCGCCATTGTTAATCTGAAACGACACCTTGCCCTCACTCACTCTGACCGAAAACCGACCCCCGCTCTGAGCCCCCCCCATGGTACTGGTACCGCTTTCCGAATCGGCTAATTTCATGGTGGAGATGTAAAAGATGTCATTACTCTCTTTGACCTCATAGCCATTGCTTTCAAACAGAATGCGTAATCCCTGCCGTATCTCCACCCCATTCAATCTGCCTGAGAGCACGCCCTTAACGGCTTTGTCAAGCACGATGTTGATATTGGTAAGGGATGAATACTTCCGTACAATGGAATCAATCTCCGCATCCTTGAAATCAAAGGAGAGTTTGTTGTTCTCCACTGTCATCTGTATGGGGGGCTTGACAACTTCAACCTTGACAAGAGGCGGCTTTGACACCTCAATGACATTGTTCCGGTATTTATAGGTATAGCCATATCGCTCGATGACAAATTTAAGCGCGTCTTTGACCTTGATATTGGTTAAGTGGACCGGGATTTCGCCCCGCACTTCCGGCGCCAGCCAGACATTCAGATTGTATTTGGTGGCAATGGCACGCAAAACATCACGGATATCTGCACTCTTAAAATCCAGTGACGGGATGACTAAAGAGTCCGAAATGGGCAAATCCGCAACCACGGTTTCGGGAAGCAGGGTCTGTGATTGCGCATTATTGTCATTTTTTATGTTTTTTGCTGAGTCCAGTTGCGAAAAAATGGGCAATGCGGTCGTGATGACTGCAAATATTGTAAAATTCATTAAGTTCATAGAGCAAAATCCTTGGCTAAGGTAAAAAAAAACAGGCCGTTTTTGACCTGTTTTCTCTTTTTTCCCTTACGGGAACATCTATGTTTGAAAAATGGTTTCTCTTAATACTTCTTCAACGGTTGTGACCCCTGCCTTAATCTTGGCGATACCGTCATCACGCAGGGTCGTCATGCCTTCTTGAATAGCCAGTGTTCTGATATCAGAGGCTGAAGCCTTGTCTAAGATGCGTTGTTTTATTGATTCAGAAACGGTCATCACTTCATAGAGACCCAACCGGCCTTTGTAACCGGTGTTGCCGCAAGCCGAACACCCTTTGCCACGATGGCTTTTGCCGGTTAGACCCAGTTCTGTTTGGGCGTTGGCATCTACAGCCACTTCTTCCTTACACTCGTTACAGATACGGCGCACCAGGCGCTGGGCAATGACCTGGGTCACTGATGACGCTATCAAAAAGGGTTCTATGCCCATGTCCAAGAGTCTTGTGACTGCGCTTGGCGCATCGTTTGTGTGCAGGGTTGATAATACCAAATGACCGGTTAGAGATGACCGGATAGCGATATCCGCTGTCTCGCGGTCGCGGATTTCACCCACCATGATGATGTTTGGGTCTTGGCGTAAAAGAGTGCGCAGCGCCGAAGCAAAGGTAAATCCTATCTCCGCCTTCATCTGGGTCTGGTTGATGCCATCCAAATGATATTCAATAGGGTCTTCTACGGTACTGATATTTACTGTAGGTGATTTGATATGGCTTAACGCGGCATAGAGTGTGGTGGTCTTGCCGGAACCTGTAGGACCGGTGACTAAGACCATGCCATAGGGTCTGGCTATGGTTTTCTTGAACGATTCCAACTTGGTATTATCCATGCCCAAAAGCGTGAGGTCTAAAGCCACCGCTGATTTGTCTAAAATACGCAGTACAATCTTTTCGCCATGGCCGGTAGGCAGGGTTGAGACGCGGATATCAATGCTTTTGTTGTCGTGGTCTATTCTGATACGGCCATCCTGGGGACGCCGTTTTTCGGCAATATCAAGAGAAGCCATGATCTTGATGCGGCTTAAGACCTCGGCCTTTTTGTTGTTTGGTATCGTATGCATCTCTTGGAGCAGGCCGTCTATTCTGAAGCGGACGCGGAGGTCATTCTCAAAGGGTTCAAAATGGATGTCTGAAGCGTTACGGCGGATGGCATTCAAAACAATATCATTAACGAGTTTGACTACCGGGGAGTTGCCGCTTTGTTTGAGCCGGTGGCCGGATTGGTTAGTTTTGCTCTGTTGCAGGTTGGATAAGCCTTTGCCATAGCATTCGTCTATCATCTTGCGGATGACGGTACGGGATGCAACAACCAGTTCAATCTGGTGGCCACTGACGAAGCGCAGTTCACGAATGAGGTTATAGTCGGTTGGGTCAATGGCGGCGACAAGGAGTTTGCTTTGGCCAGTTTGGGGATTTTGCTCTACGGAAAGTGGTAAAATGTTATGAAACCGTGCTGTTTCTTCTGGGATGAGGTTTAGGGCATCGCGGGATGGCGGGGTGGTGATGTCTGTTACGGCGCAGTTGAAATGGGTCTCAATGAACTTATCAACCGTGGATGGCGTGGCCAGGTGCTTTTCGACGAGTTTGTCACGCAGGCTGGCACCTGAGACCGTGAGTTCGGTGAGGAGTTCTTTGAGAATTTGAAGAGTCATAATATTGATTTCTTTTAGTCAAGCAATTTATTTTCGATCAATATTACTCCAAAACTTCTTTCTATACACACGGTCTTATATAATTGCGCATAATC
>MGVN01000244.1:0-3777 GCA_001800515.1 Elusimicrobia bacterium RIFOXYB2_FULL_49_7
TGTCAGGGGGGAAAGCAATATTTCACGTTCCGATAAAAGAATTACGTCGCTGCACATTCATCCTTTCCCGCCGCCCGCGGCGCCGCAGGTGCTGGAGGCGATAGCGGAGGCCGACGCAATAGTGCTGGGGCCTGGATCGTTATATACTTCGATAATTTCAAACCTGCTTGTTGAGGGGGTTGCGCAAGCCGTGCGTAACAGTAAGGCGCCAAAAGTATACGTAGGCAATATTATGACGCAACCGGGCGAAACCACCGGCTACTCGCTGCACGACCACGTCCATGCTATCGAGAAACACTCCGGCGGCCGGTTTCTTGACCACGTAATCATCAATTCCGCGCCTATCCCGGCCGCTGTCGCCAGGCGCTACGCGCGCAAGGATTCATACCCGGTTCTACACGGCCTCATGGAACGGCTGAAAAAGCTTTCGGTAATAAAGGCGGACGTAATATCAAGCTATGAATACGCCCGGCACGATTCCGACAAACTGGCATCGGCCATATTCCGGCTCATAAACAAACGACGGAGCGCTGCAATATGATAAACATTTTAATCATCACACACGGGCAGCTCGGCGCAGAACTGGTTCGCACGGCGGAAACTATTGTCGGCAGGCAGGAAGGCGTGGCGGTTTTGCCGTTGCACCAGGAAGACAGCCTTGCAACAATAAGCGCCAATACTGAAAACATCCTGCGCTCACTCGACGGCTGCGACGGCGTGCTGGTGCTTACGGATATGCTGGGCGGAACGCCGTGCAACGCTTCGCTGCCGTTCTCGGTAACGCATAATATCGAAATAGTGTCAGGCATAAACCTTTACATGCTGCTGTCGGCTTTTATGAATCGCCAGCGCATGACACTGGCTGAGCTTGCAAAAAAAGCGATGACGGATGCCGTCAAAAACATAGCAAACGTCAAGGCGATATTTCTTCAGAAAATGAAGCCGAAAGAGGCATGAGGTAGTTTTTATGTCCATTATTCTTGTAAGAATTGACGACCGCCTTATTCACGGGCAAATAGTCGAAGGCTGGCTGAAGCCGATAAATGCCAACCACATCCTGGTAATCTCCGACGACGTGGCACGCGACCGTATGCAGCAGATACTGCTGGGCATGGCCGTGCCCAAAGGTGTTAAATTTACAAGCCTGTCGGTGGATGAAGGCGCAAAAAAAATCAACGACGAATTTTTTGCAAAAGACCGCGTATTGCTGCTGGTGCCGGGGCCTGAGCCGTTGCTGCGCCTGTTGCGTCAGGGAGTAAAATTCGAATCCGTCAACGTCGGCGGTATGCATTACGGCCCCGGAAAAAAACAGATACTGCGCACGTTATGCGTTGATAAAGACGATATTGATACTCTAATGGAAATCAGGAGCATGGGCATAGAACTTGAAGGACGCGTCCTGCCCGACGACGAGCGGATGGATATAACCGACGTGCTTAAGCGCGAGATGCAGCCGCCGGACGCGGCAGAGAGCGGGCAAAAGGAAATAAATGAATAAACTTTATTTTTTGTTCGGCATACATAACCACCAGCCCGTCGGAAATTTCCCCGAGGTTTTCGAGAAAGCGTACAGGGACGCGTACCTGCCGTTTCTCGAAGCCATGAACAGGCACCCAAAATGCAAATGGTCGCTTCATTGCAGCGGTGTATTGTGGGATTTTATAGTGGAAAAACACCCGGAGTATTGCGATATAGTTAAAGAGATGGCGGCGCGCGGGCAGGTGGAGCTTCTTACGGGCGGGTATTATGAACCCATAATTACAAGCATACCCGACGCCGACAAAAAAGGCCAGATAGAAAAACTTACGTCTTTCCTGCGCAGCCGGTTCAACGTTGAAGCGAAAGGCATGTGGCTTGCCGAGCGCATATGGGAGCCGCATATAGCGAAAATCCTTTCCGAGGCCGGCGTAAAGTATACGATAGTGGACGACGCTCACTTCGCCGCCGCCGGGATGGACGTTGAAAAATTACGCGGCTATTATATCACCGAGGAGCAGGGAACGGCTCTTTCTATTTATCCCATAAGTCAGAGGCTGCGTTACGCGATACCATTCGAACCCGTGGAGAGAACTATCGAGTACATGGCATCATGGGCAAAAGAAACGCCGAATGCCGCAATGGTGATGGCCGACGACGGAGAAAAATTCGGGCTATGGCCGGAAACTTTCAAGCACGTATACCAGGACGGCTGGCTGGACAGGTTTCTTGATGCGATAGAGCGCAATGGCGAATGGATCGAAACCATAACTTTTTCGGAATACCGCGAGAAGTTCCCGGCGATGGGCAGGGTCTATATACCGGCCGCGTCCTATTTTGAGATGTCGGAATGGTCGCTGCCGGCCGCTGCGCAGGAAGAGTTCGAGGCGATTACGCGGGAGTTCTCGGGGCGGCCGGACGTTAAGCGTTTTCTGCGGGGCGGGTTCTGGCGCAATTTTCTTACCAAATACGCCGAATCCAATAATATGCATAAGAAGATGCTCTACGTGAGCGATAAACTTGCGCAGGCGCTTAATAAAACCGCTCCAAAAACAAAAAAGGCCGGCCGGCAGGCTGCCGGGGCCAGGCTGCAAAAAGCGGTTGATTCGCTGTATGCGGGACAATGCAACTGTGCCTACTGGCACGGCGTATTCGGAGGGCTTTACCTGCCTCACCTTAGAACAGCCGTTTACCGCGAACTTATTAAGGCTGAAGCCGCGCTGGTTTCCACCGGATCATCGTGGAACAGTATCGACTTCGACAGGGATGGAAATGACGAACTTATTTATGAAAGCAAAAAGCAGAATATCTACGTTTCGCCGTCCAGGGGCGGGTCCGTTTTCGAATGGGACATCGTGCCTTTGGAGCTGAACCTTCTTAATGTTTTAACAAGGCGCCCGGAAGCTTATCACAAGCGGTTGCGCGAATTCCTGTCCAACCCCGACAACAACAGCGGCGCGGTAAAAACCATTCATGACATCGTAAAGGTAAAGGAAGATAACCTCGATAAGAGCCTGCACTTCGACTGGTACAGGCGCTCGTCACTGCTGGATCATTTCCTTCATGACGCAACCACGTTCGATAATTTCCGGACGAACCAGTACGGCGAGCAGGGTGATTTTATACTTGGCGCATATACGGCAACCCTAGAAAACGAAGGAGTTACCCTGCGCCGGCGGGGAACAGTGTGGAACAATGACACGGCCACGCGCATCGAAGTGACGAAAATCATAACGCCTTTCGACGGCGGAATGAAAGTTCGCTATTCCATAAAAAATATTGAAAATCGCCCGGTAACGCTACTGTTCGCGCCGGAATTCAATTTTGCGTTTTCATGCCCCGCCGCCGGCGACAACGGCGCTTTTTCCACTGTAACGGAATGGCTCAGGAAAGACGAACACGCAGGCCTTGAACTGAAAATGAAATTTCATTCCCCTGCCGAACTGTGGGTTCATCCGCTTGAAACCGTGTCGCTTTCGGAAGGCGGGTTTGAAAAAACCTGCCAGGGAACGGTTCTCCTTGCGCTTCACCGGCTTTCGCTTGGTGCCGGCGCACAGGAAACAATTTCTATTGATGTGGTAACAAAAATTCTATGACCGAAATCCTTCTTCTATCGTTCCTGGCGGCGGTGATAAGCCTGGACGTTACGGCATTCGGGCAGTTCATGATCTCGCGCCCCATCGTATGCGGCCCGTTGTTCGGCTACATAATGGGAGATATTAAGGCGGGGCTTTGGTTGGGCATGATAATCGAATTATTCTGGAGCGGTGAAATACCGATGGGAGCCGCCATACCGGCGGA
>MGVN01000244.1:3786-6827 GCA_001800515.1 Elusimicrobia bacterium RIFOXYB2_FULL_49_7
CCGGCAGGCATTTTGTTCAGGCAGGGAGACATTCTGCTGCGCTCATATAATGTCCGGCTTGTGCATTGGGTTGAAAAAGGCGTAAAAGAGGGTAACGAGAGCCGTATAACAACCGGCGTTTACGCGGGCCTTGCATTATTTTTCGTGAAAGCGCTGGTGTTTTTCGTTTTTCTTATTATTGCCGGCCGATGGGCGCTGGCGCAGGCATACGCGCTGTTGCCGGTATCATTTATTCCAGGCCTTGAGTTATGCTGGAAACTGCTGCCGATAGCGGGTTTCGGCATGATTTTCCTGAATTTAAGGAAATCCAAGTTCCCATGCTTCAAATGAAACGAATACTATTTCAGTCAACTTTCTGGCGGTCATTTTTTATCCAGTCAACCTGGAACTTCGAACGTATGCAAAACGTGGGCTTCGTTTTTGCGTTGCTTCCGTTCTTCCGCAAGCTGTATCCCTACAAGAACGAACGCCGCCACGCGCTGCTGCGCCACCTGGGCTTTTTTAATACGCATCCTTACATGGTCAGCATAATCCTGGGCATAGTCGCTTCCATGGAAAATGACATAGTGGCGAAAAAATCGAGCGACTATGCCGAGATGGCATCGCTCAAAACCAACATGGCAGGCCCGCTTGCCGCGATAGGAGACACTTTTTTCTGGGCAACGTGGCGGCCGTTTACGGCGCTGCTGGCCGCGAGCCTGATTTTTTTCTTCTATCATTCGCAGACGTTTCGGGGAACGTGGCTTGCGCCGCTGTTTTTTCTGGTTTCGTTTAACCTGATACATCTTTCGTTCCGCTACTGGAGCCTCAGGCTCAGCTACCACCTGCGCACGCGCATGATTCGCATAATAGCCGGCCTTGAGTTCCAGAAAGCCATAGATATAGTGCAGTTCGCCGGGCTTGTCGCGCTTGCGGTAATAGTATTGTTTTACGCCATGGGCTTCGATCACTCGCTGTATGAACGCGCTTTATTCGTCGTCTTTTTTTTAATTACGGTTTTGCTGGGCTGCCTCAGGATACCGGCGTCTGTAATGTTTTATATCATAATCGTACTTGTAACGGCAACCGCCTGGATACACGGTAAAATATAGAAAAGGAACGACTATAATGCAAGAAAGAACTGCTCTGGTAAGAAACAAACTCGGGTTACATGCGCGTCCGGCGGCGCTTATGGTGCAGGCTGCGGCGCGCTTCAAGGCCCGCATAAAAATACTGAAGGACGACCAGGAAGTTGACGGAAAAAGCATTATGGGGCTTATGACCCTTGCCGCCGCGCACGGTTCAAATGTCCGCATAATGGCGGAAGGTGACGACGAAATAGAGGCTGCGAATGCCATAGTCGCACTGTTCGAAACAGGATTCGGAGAAGAGTAATGGTATCATTGATTAAGACCAAGGGGGATTTTTAAATGCCTGACAGAAAAACGCTTATACTGCAGGGTATAGCGGCTTCGCCCGGTATTGTTATCGGCAAGGCCTTCCTTATGGAAGACGAGGAACTGTGCCTTGTTCAGAAGGAAATATCTAAGGAAGACGCCAAAAAAGAGGTAATACGGTTCAGGGAAGCCATTTCAAAAACCCGTGCCGAGATGATTGCAACGCAGGAAAAAATATATAAAACCCTGGGGAAGGAATATGCCCGTCTATCAGACGCGTACCTGCTGATTCTTGAGGACCCGTTAATTACCAGGGACGTGATAAAAAAGATACTGGAAGGCGTGAATGCCGAGTACGCCCTGTTCCGTATTCTTGAAAAAGTTATCCATTCCTTCGAAATGATAGACGACGAGTATTTCCGCGAGCGCAAGCATGACATACAGGATGTAGGCAAAAAGATCCTGCGCCACCTGTTGGGCAAGGAGCGCCGCGTAATGGCTGACATTACCTCGGAATCGGTGATCGTGGCGCATAACCTTACGCCTGCGGACACTATTTCCATGCGTGAAAACCTGGTTAAGGGATTCACCACGGACATAGGCGGACGCACGTCGCATACAGCCATCGTGGCGCAGGGGCTGGAGATACCCGCCGTCGTGGGCCTGCGAAACATAACCGGCCAGACCAGGGAAGGCGACGTAATAATCGTTGACGGCAACCAGGGCATAGTAATCGTAAACCCCACCGCCGAGATGCTTGAAAACTACCGGCGCGAGCAGGAAATACAGATGGCGCAGATACGCGAGCTTGAAAAACTGCGCGACCTGCCCGCGCAGACGACGGACAGCCATCGCGTTACCATAGCCGCCAACATTGATAACCCGGAGGAAATCAAATCCGTGCTTAGCCACGGCGCCGAGGGTATCGGCCTTTACCGTACGGAATTTTTATATTTTAACCGTTCAACGCTTCCCACAGAAGACGAGCATTACGAGAACTACCGGCGCGTTGCCCAGAAAATGCTGCCCTACAGCGTCATAATCCGCACCATTGACCTGGGCGGAGACAAACTGTCACACCTGGGCCTCGAAGGAATCTCGGTTGAGAATAACCCTTTCCTGGGTTTGCGCGCCATCCGCCTTTGCCTGAAATACCCTTCCATCTTCAAGACGCAGCTCAGGGGTTTGTTGCGCGCATCGGCGGAGGGAAGAATACGCATAATGTACCCGATGATATCCGGCATATACGAATTGCGAGCCGCCAACAAGATACTGGAGGAAACCAAGGAAGAATTGCGCCGCGAAGGGAAACGGTTCGACGAAAACATCGAGGTCGGCGCCATGATAGAGGTGCCGTCCGCCGCGCTGACGGCTGATCTTATCGCCAGGGAAGCGGACTTCCTTTCCATCGGCACTAACGACCTTATCCAGTACACGCTTGCCGTTGACCGCGTGAACGAAAACGTGGCATCCCTCTATGAGCCGCTGCACCTTGCAATTTTGCGGCTTCTTAAAACCATAGTTGACGCCAGCCACAATGCCGGAAAATGGGTCGGTATGTGCGGTGAAATGGCCGCGGATACAAGCTTTACCATGGTTCTCGTCGGCCTGGGATTAAACGAGTTCAGCGTCTCTCCCGCCCAGGTGCCAAAGATAAAAAAGATT
>MGVN01000245.1:0-3670 GCA_001800515.1 Elusimicrobia bacterium RIFOXYB2_FULL_49_7
AGGTTTGAGCGCCAAAACGCCCCAGTCTGCCGACGCGTAGTTTTCGGGTGCCCTCTTCATTCTCCCATCCTGCTTCCAATAGACGGATATCAACAGCGGAGCGTGATGTGTGGTCAAAACGGTTGGTGTAGCCCGCGTCTGTTGAAAAAAAGAAGCCGGTCCCTGCGATGGCAGTGTAATCAAAAGAGAGCGCCTGCCAGTGGCGAAGATCCGGTGCATTGGGATTCAGGGGATCTTTGGCCAGGGTCAGCGAACTCTGAAGCGTGCCTTCAAGCAGAGTGGCAAAGGGGCCGGTGCCTATCAATAGTAGGATACCTATGAGAACTTTCATGTATTTGTTAAATATACATTATTCTCCAGCCTCTTTCGGATGAAAAGCAGGGGCAATGGCCACCTTTTTGCTTGAAGCTGAGCCCGGCTATTTGATATCTTAAATGCAATTCAAGGAGGTTGTTATGAAATACGGATTGTTATTCATTTTATTATTGGTTTCCGTTTTCATGATGCAGATATTTGCTGCTGATAAAGCGACTTATGTTGGCGCTAAAAAATGCAAGATGTGTCATAATTCAGCGGCCAAGGGGGCGCAGTACGACAAATGGCTCAAAGACCCGCACGCAAAGGCTTATAAAACCCTTCAAACCCCTAAAGCTGCTGAATTTGCTAAAAAGGCCGGGGTCAAGGATCCTCTCACGGACGCCAAATGCACGCGCTGTCATATTGCAGATATGGCCTTCAAGGATGAAGGGGTCACCTGCGAAAATTGTCACGGCGCCGGCAGCTTGTACTGGAAAGCGAACATCATGAAGGACAAAAAGCTTTGTCTGACGAATGGACTCATTGAACCGGATGAAAAGACCTGCAAGACCTGTCATAACACGGAGAGTCCGGCTTACAAGAAATTTGTTTTCACGGAAGCGGTCAAGGTGGTGTCCCACCCTAATCCGCAGGTAAAAAAATAGCACGCGTAGCTGTAATGGACTGTTGATCTTGGCTTTGACGAAATGTATTTTATTCCTATGAATTTTTCGGATTTCATTTCTATCTTGACCTTGCGAGGAACACCTGGCTGTCTGATTCATTCAGCAGCCGGTCGGCTGTCTTGATTTCAAAAAAATATTTTTTCGTCCCGTATTCTAATACTGACACTTTTTAAAGGATTGACAAATGAAAGACAATAATAAAGTCATTATTTTTGATACCACCTTACGCGATGGGGAGCAGGCGTTGCCCTCTTCTTTAACCGTCAAAGAGAAAATCCAGATTGCACGGCAATTGGCCCGCCTTAAAGTGGATGTCATTGAAGCCGGTTTTCCGGTTTCTTCCCCCGGCGATTTTGAATCAGTCAAGACGATTGCTCAGGAGGTCCGCGGACCCATTATCTGCGGATTAGCCCGGGCCGTGGAAAAGGACATTAAGGCGGCCGGGGAGGCGCTCATTGTGGCTGCTCGGCCCCGGATTCACACCTTTATCGGAACATCCCGCATTCATCGCGAGAAAAAACTCCGCAAGGATGAACAAACCGTGATCGAGATGTCGGTCAATGCGGTGAAATACGCCCGTCGTTTCTGTGATGATGTCGAATTCTCCTGTGAGGATACCGGTCGCACGGAATTGGAATTCCTTTATAGAATGGTGGAAGCCGTTATCAAGGCCGGAGCGAGTACGGTCAATCTTCCGGACACCGTGGGTTACACGGTTCCTTCCGAATTCCGCCACATCATTTCATCGGTCATGAATCATGTGCCTAATGTGGACAAAGCCGTCATTTCGGTTCACTGCCACAATGATCTCGGTATGGCCGTGGCCAATTCCATCACTGCCGTGGAATGTGGTGCGCGCCAGATTGAGTGCACCATCAACGGTATCGGCGAGCGAGCGGGCAACTGTTCACTTGAAGAGGTGGTGATGATAATGAAGACCCGCCAGAAGCTTCTCGGCGTAGATACCCGTATCAATACCACCGAAATCATGCATACGAGCAAACTTGTCAGCCGCTTGTGCAATATGCCGGTTCAACCTAACAAGGCCGTGGTCGGCAGCAATGCCTTTGCCCATTCATCCGGTATTCATCAGGACGGGGTGCTCAAGGAAAAATCAACCTATGAAATCATCAAACCGTCGGCCATCGGTTTGGCGGAGAATGTGCTCAATCTTACCAGCCGGAGCGGCCGTCATGTCATCAAGCACCGTTTGGAGCGGCTCGGATACCGCGAAAGTCAGTATGATCTCGATATGCTCTATGCCCGTTTTTTGGCGTTGGCGGACAAGAAAGGCCGGGTCTATGATGATGATCTTGAAGCCTTGGTCGAGTTGCCCAATGCTGAAGAGAACGATGTCTATCGGCTTGAATATCTCAATGTCACCTCAGGATCCAAAGTGGTTCCGACAGCCACTCTTCGTATCCGCATCGGAGAAAAACCGGTGCAGGAAGCGGCCACGGGCGACGGACCCGTTCACGCCGTCTGCAATGCCATTGATCGTGCTTGCGGATTGACCGTTGAAATGAGCGATTATCGCATTACTTCGCGGACCGGCGGCCGTGAGGCACTTGGCGTCGTGGACATTGTCGCGGAATATGAGGGCTATAAGCTTCACGGCACCGGTTCTTCAACGGACATTATCGAAGCCTCGGCTTTGGCTTATATCAACGTGCTCAATAAGGTGGCGCGCATCCATGAGGTTCGAAAAGCCAAAGATCGCCGGAAAGTCCAGAAAAAAGGCAAGGTAAAATAGTCGTTGACCGGCTGGATGCATGTGGCATAGAACCGTCCCGCTTATCGTCCTGGCCTGCCTGCTGCAATTTTGCACCCGGAAAAGCCCGGTCAGACAGGAAAACCTGACCGGGATGCCGTTACCGGATACGGCGTCTCTTTTTCTGGACTCCGTCAGCGTTAATGGGGTGGCAACAGAGAGTCTGTCCGTCGCCTTTGATTCGGCTGCCGGATGCTCCCTTGCACGGGTCTGCTTCCATCTTTCCCGTTGTCCGAAATACAATAGCGACTTGGCCTGGTGTAACCGGGTCAGCGTTGAGAACGGGAGCAATGATCGTTTTGTCTGCTATACTTGCCTTACGTTTCCGGGTTGTGCGGACAGTACCCGTGCGTTCAATTATGTTGATTTCTCAATAATCATCGACATCGATACGGTTCGGGACACATCGGCCATAGTGGAATTTCTGTTCCAAAAACAAAATTCCCTGGGAAAGGATACGGGCTCTGTCCGTATCCATCTGCACGATCTGTTCGATAGGGTTTTTTCCGATACCACGGAATTGGATACGTCCGTGAACTTGTATTGGTAATTAGACCATGCCGGATTAGCGTTTCAGAATCATCTTCCCCAGCCGATACAACCCTTCGACAATCGGATGACGATAGGGTAAAATGGCTCCCTGGGGGCAGATTTCCTGACAGCAGAAGCAGCGGATACAAGATTTCTCGTTAATTCGTATTTTTCGATCCTGTAAAGTGATGGCTGTGGCTGGACAAATGGTGATACACTCCCCGCATAACCGGCAAAGCGGCCGTTTGACCCGCGGACGAAGAGAGATGAGTTTGCGCAAACGGCGGACCAGAAATTCGGGCAGCATGGTCAGCGGTCGGCCGCCCGATGCGGCATGAAAGTCGGTTACCTGAAGATCCGCTAAGGCATTGCCTTTCAATTCTAT
>MGVN01000245.1:3723-7961 GCA_001800515.1 Elusimicrobia bacterium RIFOXYB2_FULL_49_7
AAGCCGATGATATCCGTGATGATCGTGTCAATGGCCATGGGGTCCCGGCCGGCCAGCAGAACCTTTAAGAAATAGGGATCGCCTCTGCCCGGGCCGTTGCCATGCATCGCTATAATGCCGTCCACCAGCGTGAGGACCGGCTTGTTTAAATAACAGAATTCCAGAAGCATTCGAGCAAAAAGCAATTCGTCGGTTCCGCTGTCCATATGCATTTTGGCTTTGGTCAGTCCGGGGATAAGGCCGAACAGGTTCTTGGTCGCTGCCGTGAGTCCCATCTGCACATGTGTTTTCAGTTTTGGCAAATTGACGATAAAATCGCATTCCAGAACCTCTTTGCCGACCGAGTATTTTTTTCGGACCGTACCGGTCGGATTTTCCTGTTCTACCGGGTGGGTAAAGAGGGCGAAATCAACCGGTAGATCTGACACGGCATCCATGACCCCGCATGCTTTCAGGCATTTCAAGGTCTGGCCCATGCCCGGACTGTCGCCAATCATCACATGGGCGCCCGCCTCCAGCAGGATTTCCGCTGCAGCACGCATAAAAAGGGGATGGGTCGTGGTGGCATGGTCGGGTGAAGAGGGGGAAAGGAGATTGGGCTTAAGCAGGATTTTCTGATTCTTGAACAGGGATAAATCAAATTCAATTAACCGGATTGCTTCCAGAAGCTTTTCTTTTAAACGTGGCGGTTCATAGCCTGCACAAGCGAGGAGGGCTACCTTTTCCTTGGATGATGTCATGACTTAAAGTGCAAATCGGATATTTAAAATGTCGCCATCCTGAACCGTATATTCCTTGCCTTCCAGCCGTTTTTCGATGACCATCATATCCGCGAGGAGCAGTTCGTTGGTGAGATTTTCGATATCCCGGAGCGGATTGATGGAGTCTGCCGGATGGGCCACATTGGGATCGTCGAAAGAACGGGCCACCATGAGAATGGCGTCCACAGAACGGAGCAGTGCAAAGAATTCGGCATCCATGCCGTCTCCGCTGACGCTGCCCATGCCGCATAGGTCGATATAATCCACACCCAGGCCCGTGGCTGCCGAGCTGCCGGTCAATGCGTTAAAGATGGTGGTTTTTCCGCTTTGCGGAATGCCGACAATGCCGATTTGCATGATTGAGTCCCTTATTATGAAGGGGAAAAAATACTCTTTGTATTCCGGAAATCAAAATGATTTGACAATTTGTCCTGAGAATGCATAGTTTTGATCTAAACGACAGCGTCAAAAAGATCCCTATGCATGCATTGTTTTGCCCGCTTTTTATGGCGATATTGATTTTTGGGTCAGCATCCGCCTTGAATTCTGTTTCATTGGAAAAGGCAATTCGTCTGGTTCAGCCCAAGTCCCTGTCCCTCATTCAGGCTAATTCAGTTCGATTGCTGGCGACCGTTCCCCCTTCGTGTTCCACGCTGAGGGAAATCCGTTTTTACATTTCCTATAAAACCATGATTGATTCAATCCATTTCCCGAATCCCGCCTTTCCGGTGGAATATCTGGGTAAGGCGGTTCATCCGCCTTATGAATTCATTGCGGATCTCTCCAGAATACCGGAACAGGATCTGAGTCTCGGTTTTCGTATCGAAGGCGTTACCCTGTCCGGTAAAACAGTCATTCCCGCGGATGGCCGGGTTGAAAATCTGGTTCTTGATCGCAGGCCCGCCGTTTCAAACAAGAAATTCACGTCTCGTTTCATTGATAAAACCCTGACCATCGATGGGAATCTGACGGATTGGGTGGGAACGGATTCGATCGGTTTTTCAAACGGAGACAACCAAATCAAGGCTTATTCGGCCTGGGATAAGCGGGCTCTCTATTTCGGTATTGAAGTCACGGATAATACCATTACCGGTCCTTATACGCAAAGAGGCTATCTTATCGGAAACAGGGATATGGCGTTTGGATTCGTGGATGTCAAAGATTATGTCCCGGTTCATATTTACGATGAGATCGAACTCTTTTTTGATAAGCAAAATACTAAGAAGATGATGCGCGATCTGGATGATATGCATTTCTTAATTGGTGCTAAAGGGGCGTATTACGGCCGGCAGTTTGATTACAGAGGCGGGAAGAGCTTTTTATGGGGTCAGACGGTTGTCTGTTCCGTTAAGGTTCTTGATAATCCCGGCCGTTATGTGATTGAAGTCGCTTTTCCCTGGACCGAGTTTGGATTTAAGCCGACAGCAGGTCGCCAAATCGGGTTCGACCTGTTCAATAAGGACAATCTGATCGCCGGTGGCCCCAGCACCGGTATCAGCTGGAACGGCGCGGAATATACCAATTACAATAATCCCAGTGAATGGGGCGTGCTGGAGCTCCAGGGAGGCGGTTCTGGTAAAACGACGATGTGGGTGATACTGGCGTTGTTTGGTTCGTTGGCCTGTGTTTTTGTTCTAATGAGACGCAGAAATATCCGTGCCAAAGAGGAGGAGAGCCTCCGTACCGGGAAATATGATATGGTGGTCAAAAATATTGAAAAATATCTCAACGAAAACTATGCTAATCCTGAACTGAGTCTCTCTGATCCGGCCCGTGCGGTTGGCATTAGTCCCAAATATGCGGGTAGTTTGTTTAAAAGCGCAAAAGCCCTATCCGTTTCACAGTATCTTAATCAAATCCGCATAGAGAAAGCCAAGGAGCTTCTTCTGCAAGGGGAATTGAATGTTACCGAAATAGCTTTCAAAGTGGGATATAACTCACCCGACCATTTCACTCGGGTCTTTAAATCCTTTGAAAAGATCTCACCCATTGAATATAAGCAGAAAGCCCCTCAACGGAAAACGTAATTTGTGAATTGTTTTTTTAAGCAGAGATGTTCGGGCGTGTCGGAAAACAAGTTGTCTTATTTCGGTCATAAAGATTATTTTGTATCCTTAACATAAAGAAAAATCAATATGATGCGTCGATTGTTATTGATTTCCGTTCTGCTTGTCCCATCCGCTTTATTCGCGCTTGACCAGGAACTTACCAGCTTGTTTTCAGACCTGGTCAAAAACGATACGGCAAAAGGTGCAAAAATAATCGCTATTATGCCTTTTAAAGCGGCAGGCCAAGGTGTGACCGAAGATGTCGGCCGGTCTGTGGCGGAATTCGGCGTGGTTGCCCTGCAGGCCAGCGGTCAGTATACGGTGGTGGAGCGGGACCAAATGATCAAAGCGGTTGAAGAAATCCAACTGTCACAAACCGGCCTGATGAACGACTCGTCCGGCTTAACGGTGGGGAAAATGCTTTCTGCGGATAGGCTGCTCTTGGGAACCGTGTCGGACATATTCGGCAAACGCATTATTTCGGCACGGATTATCAAAACAGAGACCGGTAAAGTCGTTTCCAGCGCTTCCATCACAGTGACGGCAAAAGATTTGTCCACTTTCTCAAGAGATTTGTTGTCTGAAAAAGGGCAAATATCAGCCACCCTTTTCCGATCTGCACTGATTCCGGGTTGGGGACAGCTTTATACGAATCATCCGGTGCAAGGCGGAGCCAGTCTGGTGCTTTTTCTCGGCTCCATCGGGTATCTGGTCTATTGCTTCAACGCAACATCAAAAGCCAAGGATGAAAGCAATGCCTACAACAGTTATCTGGGGTCTCCGGCGTGGGAACAAGAAGCCGTCGATACGCTAAAAGCCCTCTATGGTTCGCAAACCAATATCAACCAAGCGACGCTTAATCAGGCGTTGGTCGATTACTATTCCGAAAAACAAAACAACCTTTATCAGACCTATTCGGATAAATTCGACCAAGCCGTTCTGGCCGGCATCATTGCAGGCGGTATCTGGACCTTAAATCTCATCGATGCCGCCATATTGGGATCAAAAGAAAAGAAGAAATTCAATCTCTATTTCAGCGGCACACCGAGTCAACCTGTCAAATTGCAAATCAGCTATAAGCTTTAATTTTGAGGTAAGGTCATGAAGCACCCTTTCCCCTTTTCTAAAAGGACCCTGCCGTCCATTCTGGTTCTTGGCATTCTGGCCTATCTGCTTCTTGTCAACTCCTGCACCAAAGAGAGTCAGCCGACGAGTCCGGTGAATGTCAATTCAATCGACAACCTCCTATCTAAAAGTACCCTGTCCGGACAAGTACTGGATCAAAATGGTGTGCCCCTCTCCGGTGTCACGGTCATTGCAGACACCTTGGGATACAGCGGTTTCACGGACTCCACGGGTTGCTATACCATTCCCAATATCTATACGGGCATATACGATCTGCAATTTGTCCGTTACAAATACCAAGATA
>MGVN01000246.1:0-5711 GCA_001800515.1 Elusimicrobia bacterium RIFOXYB2_FULL_49_7
GTTAATGGTTCAATGTCTATTGGGATGAGAAAGTATGCTAATGGAGGTATTTCTGGATCTGGGCGCATCGGTATCAGTGTTGAGCCAAGGGAATCATCTGATGCTAGTTTAAAATCTGAATCTTACGGGAAAGCGCCCGGTGGAATGTCGGTTAGTACACCTACGGGCGCCAATAATAATAAACTTGTTTCAGTTGGCATTCAAATTCCATTGGTTTCAGGGGTTGAATTAGGCATAAGCTATTACAGACAAAAAGGGGATTATTTTACAAACGCTTATGGGTTTCTGTACAGTGATGATATGATTTTGGCAAGGGAAACCCGGCCCAATATTAATTTCTCAAACATGGGTGGCGGCGCTGGAATGAAGTGCATAACAGGGGGGATTGAACAACTTGCGATGGAGCATTATCGTGAGAAATGCGATGGAGCAAGCAATTCTGTTTGTTATCAAATGATCTGTGCTTCGTATGATTTAATGAGTGATGTGATGTCGATTGTTTCGCTTGCGGGCATGGTGGCTGATTGTTTAGGTGCTGGTGGGGCAGGGACGCTTGCCGCAAGTCTGGCAAATAGCGCGATATCAATAGTAACAAAAGATGATGTTATAGAATCGTATACAGGTGAATCCGTCTACTATTATGAGCCAGAGAATGTGAAACCGCGTGATGAAATGAGTCCATTTAAGACGATGCTATATGAGATAGATGTTTCTAATAATATTACTGGTGCCAAGTACTTAGAACATGTCCGCAAAGGACACCATTTTGTCTCCAAAGATGGTTTCAATGTTAGCGCGCAAGGACTGGGTGGAAGCATGCAGGCATATAAACAAAACTATGCCAATTTCCCGCCTCCTTTTGTTCAAGGCCAATTTGACTTGTTTAATATGCAGCTTAAATTCAACAATTTATTGGCCATTAAGCGCGGCGAGGGCAATGAACCAGCCGATATAAAAACCGGTTTAATGCCTTTAATCGATGCTCCCTTTTTGAATGTTTCTTTTGGAGGATTCTCTCTTGGCTCAATTATGCCTATTCAATACCAGAGTGAAAATATTCCTAACTTTCCCATTTTTCGATTTAATTGTCAAGCTGGTGGAACTTATCAACAACGCGTCAACAGTGATAAGGGGAATTACGCTTTTTTTGGGCCAGAAGTGTCTAGATATTTAAGGAATAGCAATCAAAGCATTAATATTAATGGAAAATCCGTTTTTCCGCGAATGGTGTCAGGGCGTGACGTGAATAATTCGCTCTTCATTGAAGAAAAAAAGTATCAGGGTATATTACCATTTGGTTCAATCGCTGGATTTGATGTCGTCAAAGAAGATGGTATTCGGTATGTTTTTGGTGAGCCGATGTTGAATTTTTATTCTTATGACAATCTTGCCGAAGAAAAACCGCAAGAAAATGCAAACTATATTGAAGATTTGATAAGGGATGGCTTGCCAAATACTTTTCTTGGAATTGCCGGTCTTTTTGGCCAACCGAGATTGTCTGATAAATATCATGCTACACAAATTATTACCCCTTATGCCTATGCATGGGGATTAACCACTATTTATGGTCAAAACTACTGTGATATCAATGGTAATAACAAATGCGATCCAGAAGATCTTGGAATGTGGGTTGACATTACTTATAAGACTGTTTGCGGAAAATATGCCTGGCGTACCCCTTTTACCGGGGTTTGTCCAACGGCGATGTGGCAGGATGAGGATATTGAGGCCAACAGCGATGACGATCCCAAAGTCACAACTGAATTTAAATATTCCTATTCAACGGGAAGAAAAGAGGTCAAGGTTGTTGATCATATTGCAACAGCTACTCATGTTGCTTATTTCAAGACATCCGATCGAGAGGATGCTTTAGGTGCTAGCTACGGGGATGCAATTAAGGAGGGGGGAGTTGCGGATCCTGCTCAACATCTTCAGAAGTTAGAGGGTATTTATCTGTTTTTGCGTCAGGATGTCACTTTTAACGCTACCACTGGTCGGCTGAATGCGCCTAATCTTTCAAAATGTATAAGAGCCATTGAGTTTAAATATGATTATTCCCTTTGTCAGAATGTCCCGAATAATAAAAACACTGTAAATGGACAAAAAGGAAAACTGACATTAAGGAGCGTTGTTTTCAAGGGCCGAGGTTTGCAGGGTGCTTTGCCTCCTTATACGTTTAATTATGATAAAAACCCTGATTATCGGCAAGGTGCATGGGATCGGTGGGGGATGTATAAGGCCGATTTTAATGATGTAGGCAATAATCATCATAGGGACACGGATAGCAATAATGTAGACGCTTGGTCATTATCTACCATTGTTTATCCGGATGGCGGTATTATGAAAATGAAGTATGGATCGGATGATTACTCCAAGGTTCAGGATAGACCCTTAGAATACATTCATGATATTAACATGAAAATGGATGCCATTAAAGCATTGATTGCTTCGAATCAGAAGGATCAATTTGATGTTATCGGATTAGTGTTCCCAAAACAGTTGGTATCAAGCGATTTTAAGGTGGGCGAAAGATTAACCTTAGAAGGTAACATTATTTTCGATCCCGATTTGGATCAATATCTGGGCGGTGTTATCAGTGGGGTGTTGGGTTTGTTGACGGGATTTGTTGCGTTCTTGCACAGTACTTGCGAAAATATCGCCTGGCTTGCAGAAAAGGCATGTGGTCTTGTTAAATATCCTTGTTTTCATTTTGGTACAAAAAAAAGATGCGCATGGGGGATTTGTATTCGAACACCCACAGTTTCGGTTCATTGGGTTCGTGTATTTGATTGTAATTTTAAGGATGCCTGTGATTTTCTTGATCCTGAAAAGCTGGCTTATTCATTATCATTAGAGATCGAGGAAAGCTTCATCGAAATTGGTCGAAGCTATGTGAAATTGTTTAAGGAAGAGTATGTTATCGCAAGCGTTACGCCAAGAACCAATGGTGGAGTGGAGGTGCTCTTTAATAGGCCATTGAATTTAGGATTATTTAGATTGGCTCCACCAAGCGAATATTTTTCCAATAGTACTTCCCCGGTTACAACAAAGCAACCGGATTTTAGCACCAGCCCCTCATCTGCCACCATAAAACAGGTCTCTCCAAATGCAGATAAGAAGGGAATGGAATCAGCTACAAATCGGTTGGCACATAAAACCAGAACGAAAATGCAGTTGACGGATAATATTTTGCTCAAATTTGCGAATATAGTTACATTTTGTTTGACAGGTGATCCTGATTTTAATAGGGGATTAGGCAGCATATTAAATAAGATGTTTAAAAATTCTTTTGAACGTGTACATGGCTATAAGTTTCCAGACGGTGGAAAACTTGGAGCGATTTATCAGAATGCAAAAGATAAGTCAGATGCTTTGGACATAGAAGAAGGGAATTTGGCCAGTCTTTTTGGCAACTTTCTTGATTTTAATCTCAGGCTCAGACATTTTGCAAAAGATAAGTACAGAGTCGGCGGCGGCATCCGAGTAGCGGAAATGGGTTTAGATGGTGGTTTTGGCGAACCTAAAGTTGAAAAGACCTATACATACAGTTCGGGCAGTAAATCCAACGGATCCTATAAGTCCTTTGGCGTTGCGACATCTGAACCCCCGATTTTCGAGCATCTATTTGCTGATAATAGAATTATAAAAACTGAATTTGGCGGCAATTTTTATCTACCAGGTCCTATGGTGGGATATCAGAAGGTGATTGTTACCAACAAAGGGGACAATTCCAGTGTCGAGTATAATCATCTTACACCTGCAGATGAAATTGCATTGGATGATGGTAGTGCCATGAAATTGTCTTATGCCTATATCCCTACCTTTTACAAGAGCACGACAGAGAATAATTACAAGTCAGATGTTAGCTCAAGGGTTTATACGAATTATGATAATTTTTATGGAAATGTTGCTTCTATTCTTTATAAAGACAACAATGGAAAAGTAGTTAAACAGGTTGTCAATAAATATGCCCCATCCAATTATGAAGGAATTGTTCGGACCGGGTCTTCAACCGGAACAGTGCTTCCAAGGCATACGGTTTCAACGAATGAGGCCAGTTATAATAAAATGCCGTTAGGTTCATCGGTCGAAGCGTACCATTCAATTTATACATTCATAATGTCATTTCTCCCAGGTGTGGGTATTGGATGGGCAAGTGATGATAGAAATAGTGTGACGGCCTTTATTCGTTCTACGGAACATGTCGAAGTCGGTTCAATATTAAAAGAGGTTGTAACCTCTACGGATAATGTTGCCGTAACAAAACAAAACCGTCAATTCGATCTCTACACCGGCACACCCACCCAATGGGCCGAAACCAACAGTGACGGTTCTGTTCTCCTAACCGAAAACATCCCCGCCTACAAAAAGTATTCCGGCATGGGCATCGGCGGAGCGCATATGCTCACCCAATTAGCCGAAGAAAATGTTTACGCAGGCAGCCAATCCACAGCGAACATCCGCCAGTCCAAAGTAACCCGATGGGGCCAGTATAATGGAACCGCCTGGTACAAACAGGATGCCTTCTCATGGGATGTGGACATGAATTCCAAAGGCAAGCCCAGCAAAACCTATGTGCCCTTTGTATACAGCGCCACCGGAAAAACGGACTATGACTTAATTGCCCAGAATGAAGCCAAAAACTGGCGCTATCTGGGTGGTGCTAATACCAACAGCGCGGGCCAATCGGATTTGGGTGTTTATTCCGCCTCCGGAAAGCTGATTGATGAGGTCAGTCCGAATGGCGCCCATGGCATCACGGAATATGATTTCAGGAGCTCGTATCCTAAAGCCTATATCGTGAATGCCCAGGCCCGTGAAGCCGGTGCCTTCACTGGGGAATACGATCATGATGTGACTATGGGCAGTATCAATTATTTCAACTATGACGGGGCCTATCTGACCGGATGGGCCAAAGGAGAGGCTACGCTTTATCCAACCGATGCTCATACCGGCTCTTCCTGTGCAACGGTTGCCGGTGCCTCCAAAACAGGCCCCAACCGGCTATTCAAAGATATCACGCCAGATGCGGATTATGTGGTCAGTGCCTGGATTCTGCCGAAAACTACTTCCGGTAAAGCGGAACTCAGAGCCATTGTGGAGAATGCCGGTGCAGGTACGGAATATTCCTTTAAGCAGGAAGTTTCCCTAACCGGTCAGCCGGCAAGGTGGCAGCGGGTTGAACTTCGATTACCGGCCGATATCCTCAAATCTTACTTTCCAACCGGTACCGGAGCAGGTATCCGTGTCTCCTGCGGAACCGGGTCAGAAGGGGGGACCATCCTGATTGATGACATCCGTTTCCGTCCGGTCGATGCCCAGATGACCACCGTGACCTATGATTTGGGTTCTGGCAAGGTCACCTCCATTTCCGGTCCGGATGATATGCCGACCTATTATCAATACGACGAAAATGGCCGGTTGATACAGGTATTGAACAACAACAAAGAAGTCATCAAGGATACGGATTATCGCATTCAGAAGAAAGAACATTGTTTCAACAAGGTTGATGATGATATGGACGGCTTGATTGATTGTCAGGATCCGGAATGCAATTGTATGGAATAAATAACAAGGAGGCCGAATGAAGATAATAAAGCTGGTTGCTCTCTGTCTGTTGTCAGCCGCCTCGCTTTCTGCTCTGGAAGTGGGTATGCGCGGCTCGTTTATAGCCGATCAGAACATGGCATCCGTGGTGGATGTCTATCTAA
>MGVN01000246.1:5764-25971 GCA_001800515.1 Elusimicrobia bacterium RIFOXYB2_FULL_49_7
GGTAGCCGGCTGGTCAGTATTAGTCTGTTCAAAATTTATATCCATACCAAAACAACATCCGGGCAGGCCCCCTTTGTCTTTGAAAAGAACCGGATTTCCTTAGTGAGTGCGGCTAATTTGGCCATGACGGTTGATAATACGGATTATGAATTGAGTGTTTCTTCGCTTCCTGCTGAGATGGGGCAGATAGGGCAGGAGACTTCTTTCTGCAAGGCGCTTCCGAATCCATTCTCCGAGGCAGTGGCTTTTGCTTCTTCTAATCAGAAGGAATCGCTTAAGGTGGGTATTTTTGATGTTAATGGTCGGTTGGTCAAGCGGTTGGAGGGCAAGGGGTTGGTTTGGGCCGCGGAAGGGGTTAGAAATGGGGTGTATTTCGCCCGGATAGATGATGGGCGGATTGTTCGTACCGAAAAATTGGTTTTAGCACGATAACTTGGAGGAAAGATGAAAAAAGTTTTATTGTTGATGATGATATTGTCTTTGGCTGTTTCGGCCAGGCTCATTAAGTGGGATGTGGATGGCGATCTGGATGTTGATGCAGAGGATTTGTCCCTCCTCAATACCAAGTTGGGGCTCACTACCGGGAGCGCGGGGTGGGATGCGTTGTTTGATATGGATGCCAATGGGGTCATTGACTCGCTGGATGGGGCGGAGGTGACGCGGTATTTGAATTTAACGGATAGTATGGCGTTGGTTCCAGCCGGGGAGTTTATTATGGGCGGCGCGGGAGTAGCGTATGGATTGATGCTTGATACAATTCATGTATATCTCGATTCTTTTTTAATAGATAAATACGAGATTTCCAATAAAAAGTTTGTTGATTTCTTAAATGCTGCTAAAAGCGACACATTCATAGTAGATACTGTTGATAATGATATCTTTAAGCAAGATGGCAAGTATTATGTGAAGGCAGGAAAAGAAAATTATGGGGCTCGTTTTATGACTTGGGCGGCCGCTGATTCCTTTTGTAGGAGTAAGGGCAAGCGTTTGCCAACAAATGCAGAGTGGGAAAAAGCTGCAAGAGGAACCGATGGCCGACTATATCCCTGGGGAAATGAGTTTTTAGATTCCAATCTTGCTAATGTTAACTTTTATTGCGATAGTTTTTATTACTATGCTCATGTTGATACAGCTTCTCAAAGAATTTGCGTATTTAATCAACACTTCCTTCATTTGGCCCCTATTGGAACATTTAATGATGTTTCACCATATGGCGTGCATGATTTGTGCGGAAATCTGAGTGAATGGTGCAATGACAAAGCAGATCTCGCTGCACCTCAATACTGGCTTTTGCCGGATGCGAGGCATAATCCACAAGGAAACAATTCACAGCTAACTCATATTTACAGAGCAATAAGAGGGTTTCCATTTTATGAAAGCAGGGATAAGCATTGGATTCATATGGCATATGGCGTTGGAGACATTCCAGTCTATAAAACGGGGGCTCGTTGTGCGCGCTAGTATATTATTTGTTTGTATCGTTTCGTTGATATATTCAGATCCTTATTATATTGCGGTTAGCAATCATCTGGACGGATCAACGCCTTCCTATTTGAATATACCATACGATTACAGGTGCGAAACTATATTACAAGCCTTTTCGCATGTGTCGTTTGTAATGAACCAAACTAGTTTGCGCGATTTTGAAATACATATTTATGCAAGAGATAACGCTGCTTATGATTATGTTATTAGCCAAGTGTATAGTTTTACCGGCCTTAATCGTTTTGTGCTGAAAGGTGTTCGTACTTATGAAGGCCAAGTGCCGGCAATCACAGTTGCAATTACAACTGGTACGGATCAACAAGCTCTCAAATTTTACAATACCGATGAGATTTCAGTGAGTGATCTCTGCTTTAGTGGGCCTACAGATTGGACAAATATATTCCAATATGTTATGATTAAGCATAATTGTAACAATTTTAGCTTGTTAAATTGTTCTTTTGAAAATATTGGGGCAATATGGGGCTACTCAACCACGTTAGGTTCGGACCCGACGAATTATGAAATATGCAATAATGTTTTTATGAGATCACATTATCCTCCTGTATCAATATGTCTTGGAAATGTGGCAGATAAAATATTAGTCATTAATAATACGTTTATCTATCCGGGATTTTCAGCAATTGAATTGTTGGATATGTATGGCAAAATAACCGCATCGGATTTGATTCGTATTAAAAACAACCTGTTTTATGGAGCAATAGGTGTTACCATTGGTTTGCAAGGGGGCATTTATGACTGGAGTAGTTCTGCTCGTATTGACAATAATATATTTTCAAATGGCCATCCTGAACTATATGGGTGCCAAACGCGCATAATAAATGATGTGGTTCATTATTGTACAGAAGATATATCTATTGCTCTTATCAATACTGAAAATGGTACGGTTTTAGGTGATGCTTTTCAAATGGGGTTACCTGTCAGCAATAACTTCATTAATCCTTGTCATTTAGGGATGGATTTTACGACAGGAATACCAAGTGATGACTTTTGGGGGGCATCAAAAGCCGTTTTTCCGACATATGACGGAAATTGGCCGGACTTATTATCTGTTTTGGTGACGGATAATAAGGGGAACCCTCGGCCTGGTATAGGGGGAGGGGCGCCGGATATTGGAGCAATTGAATTGCAGAACACTGCAATAGTTCCTCCTACTTCGATTATGAGTCGCGCGACTCCGATCTGTAATTACTATAATAACGGACTGGTTAATGGGGTTAAATTCAACATAGAGAATGCGGTTGATTATGGGCCAGATGGATGCACTCCTATTATTTATTATACAAAGAACGGTTCAATACCTACTCTCGAATCTTCTAATATTTTTAATAATGAATCAATTTCATTAGGTACTGTCGGTGGAACTGTTGTAAAGTATTTTGCAGTAGATGCGGATGCTCAAAGAGAAGTTGTGGCCAATGACTATCATACGCTTGTAATAGGCGAAGCAGAAAACACAATTGAGAGTTTTGCCGAGCCATTGAATAATGGATATGAAGGACTGAAAAGCTGTCATACTGAGACAATCACATTAAATTATCGGGGTTACGATCCTGTTATGGATCCAGCTGAATGGCAAGATGGTGGATGTAATGGTGTTCGCATATATTATACACAAGATGGAACAAATCCAACCCTACATTCAGCCTATGTTTTCCCTGGCGAGACAGTCAATCTAACAACAACCGGAATAATAAGAATCTGCGCACGAGATGAATTTGGACGCATGGAGCTACAATCACATACTGTGTCACTTGCTCCGCCGGTACCAGTCACCTCGGCCAGTGTCACAGATGTCCAGTGTTTCACTGGTGAAGTTTCAGTCTCTCTTGGGTTTGAGGATGGCGTAGGAACGATATATTACACCTTGGATGGGACTGTGCCGAGTACCAGTTCGCCGGTGTATGTCACACCTCTTCAGGTTGCACAGAATACCCTGCTGAGATTTGCCGGGTATAATCCGGATTGCGGACTGTGGGAATCAACGACAGCACATCAGGTCACATTGTTTAACACGGCAGAAACAGAAGCGATTCCAAAAGGCGGAGTCGAAGAGGGTGCCGTAAACTTTTACAAGCCAACAGCCGTCACCCTCAGACACAAATGGGGTCGCGATAATGCTTCGCTGCCCAAGAAAATATACTATCGCATGAATAATGAGATTGATGAAGACAAGCTCTTCAGAGAATATACTGCCCCCATTTCAATTACGAATACATCAAAGATTGAATACAAAGGGGAATTCGGTTATTCGGATTGCAGGATTGAAGAGGCTGAAAGCAATATTGAGTATTTCACTTTCCCGGAAGTGAATTATGTCCAAAAGAACTCGTTCCCAAACGGGAATCTGGTTCGCAACTGGAGCTTCGAAAAAGATGACGGGTATTGGACTGAAGGAATGACCGGGGCAGAAGAGGTGGTCAAGGTAAGTGAAGCTTCTTCGCCGTATTATGGCGTATTGTCTCAATTTGAATATTCACCCTATTATGGTGAGAAATGCGCCCATATCTACCCGGCTGCAGCACCCGTATCCGGGACAATATCGATGTTGAAAAGTGTGCTGATTCCTATCAAGCCCAATACGCAATACTCCTTATCTTTAGTTTATTGCACAACCTATCCTGTTCATAGTGATGTGGCTCCCCAGTTCCTGTTTTTTAAGAATATCAGCAAATCAGCTGCCACTACACCTTCCATTATGGGATCGCCGTACGGAAGCGCTTGGTTTAACGGGAAATGGGAAAAGTATTCAACCACCTTCACCTCACCTGGAAATGCGGAATATTGTCAGTTAGTACTTGTCAATACGGAGCAGGGAATCAATTCTGTTTTTAACCCCCATTATTGGTTTGATGCGGTTCAGCTAAACGAGGGAACTGCCGTTGATTTTCCGGTTATGTCAATTGAGTATCATGATGGATTACAGCGGAATATGCAGATTCATAACAGAAGTGGCAATGAAGATGTCGTTGTCGGCAAGTGTTACGATGCTTCCGGCAGATTAATCAAAACGACCAAGGTGTTTCAGGCAGCGGAGGCCGATAGAGTGGCTTACGCCCATTCATTGGTAACCGATCCCGAAATATCAGCCAACCATTATTATGATCCGGCAAATACGGTAGGAGCCCCGGATGCGGAAGATTATGCCTATGGGCAAAACGAATATGAAAAGTCAGCTTTGGATCGTGTGGTTAAGAATGGTGAGCCGGGCAATGACTTTCGAATCGGCAGTGGTCATGAAAAGGAAATACACTATGCAGGCGTCCTGACATTAGGGACTCAGGCTGCTTTTAATATTACGTCCGAAACGGATGCGTTGTACGGTCTGCTGCAAACGCGGGATGAAAATGGCAATATAACAAATGCTTGGCAGGACAAGCTGGGCCGTACGATTCAAAAAGAGTCCTTTTTGAAAGGGATATCTATCAAGGTCACTTATGAATATGACTATCTGGGCAATCTCCTGAAAACAATTGACCCGAACGGTCTTGTTTCTCAAAAGGCTTACACCACTTCAGGGTTGGTGAGCAGCAGCAGCATGCCGGATAAACAATATCCGGAGAAATATCTGTACGATCGCGATGGAAACCTCAGATTCATCAAGGATGCCAATAATACTGAATTGCGCGATGGCTTTATGGTGAACTGCTATGATGGGCTGGGCAGGAATACCGAAGTTTATCTGTATTCAGACAAGAACGGATTCCAGACTTCAAATGCCAGGCTCTGGCAGACCTTTCCAGATGAGGGAAATACCAAAGCCCAGTTGGCTATTAAGAAGATATATGATGCGCTTCCAGAGGATGTTCCATTGCCAACAGGGATGACCGCTTCGGATTTCCATCATACCGCTGGTCGGTTGGTGTGTGATATTTCGTTGATTAAGCCGGGCGGAGGGGTCAATCGTGAGAATGGCGTTTTTACCTATTACTCATACGATATTTTCGGTAATGTCGAATTTGTCATCAACAATGTGCCTGGACTGGCAGATAAAAAGACAGAATATAGCTATAATCGCCTTGGCCAATTGGTGGAGATGAAGGGATTGGAGAGGGACTATATCTATACTTATGACGAATTGGGCCGCCTATCCATGGTCAACAATGCCACTTCCGGCAAGGTAGAGGCAAAATACGAATACTGGCCAGATGGTTCCATCAAACGCAAAGAATTGGGTCAGGATGCGGCTTCAAAGCCATTGCAGGGAATCGATTATCGTTATACGATCCGGGGATGGTTAGAGAAAATCAATGATCCTGCCTTGACCGCAGCAACCGATCCTGGGCAGGATGGCAGTGGCGGCACAGTGGGTTCGCCGTACAAGGACCTTTTTGGCCAGCAATTAGGCTATACTGCTAAAGGTAGCGAGATTGGGGTTAAATACGGTACAATCAGTGACTATACGGCCCAGTTTAATGGAAACATCGCCTGGCAGGCTTATAATATCGCCGAACTTCACCCTGTTCAATCAACTCATCCGCTACGGGGATATGCGTATGTCTATGATGAATTAAACCGGATGAACGCTGCGCTGGGAGGGTATCGGTCAAGCGCTGTCTGGCATGCGGATCATGCCTGGTCCACGGTGGCTGATTATGATGATAATGGAAACATCAAGGTCATGAAACGGGAATTCCCAGGGCAAACAACCGCGAATGTCCTGAATGCCCTGAGTCTACAGACTTATTATTATAATCAGGGCAACAATCAGTTGGCTTATTTATCAGAAGCGGTCAGCAACGAAAGCATCCACCCGCAACAAAACGGGAATGCCAATTCACCTAATTATACCTATGATGCCAACGGCAACATGATAACCGATGCATCCAAAGGGCTGACCATTGAATATGATTGGCGTAATCTGCCGATTCTATTCTCTTTTGCAATTCAAGGTAAAACCGGAACAGTCCAGATGATTTATAATGCCAACGGCGACCGAGTCGCTAAAATAGAGAGGTGAACCGTGCTGAATAAACTGCTTTTTGCTTTTATGGGTTTGATGGCTGTTGGAGCCTATAGCGAGACTTCAAATTGGTATACCGATACAGCTCGCGCTTTTAAGGTGGCGGATTCTCTGAAAAAGCCCATTTTGCTTTATTTTAAAGGAAGTTGCGCCATGTGCAACAAGCTGGAACAGGAATCTTTTCAACGACTTGCAGTGATGCAGAACTTGGCAAAATATGTCTGTGTCAGACTGGATGAAGGCCGATACCCTTCTTTGTACAAAGAGTTTAATATTGAAACGGTTCCGGTGGTCATTTTGTCTGATGGGCGGGGAGGAACAGTAAAAAAGATGGTTGGCTTTATCGAACCGCAAACACTGCAAAAAAAGCTGGAATTATTTTATATTAAACGAAATGACTGATGTTCAAACGAACTGTTCGAAAGACAATATTCCCCAAGAGAAGCTGACGATTCCAAAATTGCTTCAGTCGCTCATAAATTATCCAACGGCCAAACATTATTCGGTGGCTCCTTTATTCACAAAGGGAGAGGTGATTCATGTCGCTGCCCCAGTCGGTAACGATGGTGGAGTGGCCGAGGTGTTGCGGTTTATCTCGGGTTTACGAATCCGTCTGATCCCGATGGCCAAAGAGGAAATCGAAAAGCTCATAGAACGAGATTATCCCGCCCAGGACAAAACGATGGTTATGGGTCCTCAGGCACAGGATGTCAGGGCCTTTGCCATGTTGGACTTAAGCCGTTTTATTTCCAAGACAACGCTGCTCAATATTCCGGATTCCAGCGATGTGGTCGAGGTTGTCAATAATATCATCGGTAATGCCTTGTATAAAAAAGCGAGTGATATCCATTTTGAACCCTTTGAAGATAAAATGATTATCCGATTCAGGCTGGATGGCATGTTGCACGAAATGATTCGGCTTCCTGAAAAAAGGCAGGCCGAGATTATTTCCCGGCTTAAAATAATGGCTCAAATGGATATTACCGAAAGACGGCGACCTCAGGATGGGCGGATGCAAGTGTCTTTTGGAAACGAAACCATTGATGTCCGCGTTTCCACACTTCCCACTTCTTATGGGGAGAAAATGGTTCTTCGGTTACTCAACAACCGAAAGGCCCCGTTAAGTCTCAGTGAATTGGGTTTTGACGATAAACGGTTGACAGCATTCCATAAATGCATCAAGGCGCCCTATGGGATGATTCTTGTCACGGGTCCTACCGGCGCGGGGAAGACCACAACGCTTTATTCCTGTCTGAATCATATCAAAGCTCCGGCAGTGAATATTTCAACGATTGAAGATCCCATTGAGTATAAAATGGAGGGAATCAATCAATCCCAGGTCAAGGCCGACATCGGTTATGATTTTGCCGCCGCACTTCGTACCCTGTTGCGTCAAGATCCTAATGTCATTATGGTTGGTGAAATCCGGGATCGTGAGACTGCGGAAATAGCCATACGCGCAGCGCTTACGGGCCATCTTGTATTTTCCACCCTTCACACAAATGACGCGGTATCGGCCATTGCCAGGCTCATCGATATGGGGATCGAACCTTTTTTGCTTTCTTCGGCACTCAGTTTGATTGTTGCACAGCGCCTGGTTCGGCGTATTTGTCCAAGCTGCAAGCAGCCTGCAATTCTCAGCCATGACCTGCTGTCAGAACAGGATTTCAAGGGATTAAATGCTTTCGAAGGGAAAGGGTGCGCAGAATGCAATGAGACCGGATTTTCCGGTAGAATAGGATTGTTCGAGGTTTTGCCCGTCAGCGAAGCGTTGCGCGGGATGATTACCGGTAAAGCGCCGATTAAGGAGCTGAAAAGACAGGCGATCGAAGAAGGTCTGGTGACATTGCGGATGGATGGTGTCAAGAAGGTGGCGTCAGGCAAAACAGCGCTTGGAGAAATCCTGCGCGAAACATTTGAACAATGAATAAATGATCTCTTTTAATGAGCGGGGGCCTCAATGAAATTCATATGGGTTTTACTATTGCTGGCAGGCGGTCTTTTCGCCTCTTCCGATGATTCTCTGGCTATTCCAGACAGTCTGATGATTGAGTCACTGGACTTCAAGGATGCGGACATCCGTGATGTGCTCCGGGGATTGGGTGTCAAGTATTCCATCAATATCTGGATGGCGCCGGAAGTTCAGGGCCGGATTCCGGTTCATTTTACCAACCTCAAGGTAAAAGACGCTATTTCATTTATTGTTGCAAAATATGGTTTTTCTTGCCGGTCAAGAAACGGGATTGTTGAGATATACCGTAAGAAAGAGGAAGAGCCAAAACCTGCTGAGGTACAAATCACCTATCAGAACCGGCAATTATCGCTCGATGCTAAGGAGGTTGATATTGCGGCCGTGGTGCGCAAAATCACTGCCATGACCAATCAGAATATTGTTCTGGCCAAGAATGTCAAAGGGAATATCAGCGGCAATCTCAAGGACGTTGATTTGAAAAAGGGATTTAAGGCGTTGATGGAATCCAATGGATACGCTGTCCGAGAAGACGATGGCATCTTATACGTCTCGATTTATGGTGATGAGACGAGTAAAAACTCCCGACAAGCCAGGAAATTTGCCCTTGAAGTTAAAGACAGTCTGGTCACTTTCGATGTCGTGAATGCACTCGTTTCTGATATTATCAACGAAATCGTATCGCAAAGCGGCATCAATCTGGTTTCATATGGACAATTGGAAGGCACCATCACGGCTAAAATTGAGAAGGTGGATATTCAGGACGCATTTCAATACTTGCTTCGCAATACGAAATATATCTTCTGGCGGAAAAAGGGAATCTATTTCATCGGCGATAATTCCATGCAGGAAATGACCAACTCCGAGCTGATTCAGCTTAAGCATTTGAAAGCGGATGAAACCGTTGAGCTTTTGCCAAAGAATATTACTACAAAAGCAACCATCATGGTGATTAAAGAGCACAATGCGATCATGATTATGGGTACCTATGATCTAATCAGTTCGGCAAAAGAATTCATTGATTTGATTGATAAGCCGGTCGCCCAAATTCTCATTGAGGCAATGGTCGTTGATTTCTCAATCACCAAAATGAGGAATCTTGGCGTGAAGCTGTTTTTAAGCCAGTCTTCGGTCAATGGGACAGGTTCCATATATCCAAAGACCAATCTGGACATATCGAAAAGTGACATTTCCAACAACCTGAATAATTGGTTCGGCATAAAGGAAGTGACTAAATTGCCGGACAAGTTTCGGACTCAGATAGAGGCGCTTGAACATGATGGTGTTGCGGATATTGCGTCAACTCCGCAAATCGCCACATTGAACGGCAATACGGCCTCGATTGTCATCAGTAAGACATTTTATTATATGATTGAAAATGCCAGCATTGTGACTGGCACCGGAAGTATTGGGCAGACGCAGACCAAGGAAATACGATCTATTGATACGAAGATATCCCTTTCCGTGACTCCCTGGGTAACTTCATCCAATGAGGTTACGGTTGAAATTAAACCAGTGTTTCAAATACCTGGGGTGCAGCCCAACATGAGCATGCCGCCTAATGTTGATACCCGTGAGTTGATTTCCACCATTCGTTTAAAGGATGGTGAAACCTATGTTTTAGGGGGATTGGTTCAGGATGTCGACAAGGAAGAGATTGATAAGGTGCCCTTTCTGGGGAATATCCCCTTGCTTGGAATGCTTTTCAGAACAAAGAATGTCACAAAGGAAAAGACCCAGCTGATGATATTCTTAACACCCCATATTTACTACGGCAGCGAGGCCGCTGTAGATAAGAAGAAATATATGGAAGGACGAGATAGTCGAAAATGGTGGGAATAAATGGTTTGTTAGAAAAATTATTGTCGACATGGATTATTCCCGAAGATGAGGCCATCGGCATTGCGGAATGTGATACGGAGCTGCGTGGATTTACGCTTCATACCGCATCCAGTGGCCAATATCGATCAGAAACATATCGGCAGCCACTTCATCATTCCTTAAAAGACGCATTAGTTGATTTGGCGCGAAGTCAGAAGCTGACGGGTCGTGTCATTCATTTTGGTATCAATCCTCGCTGGTGTTTTATTCGTATCTGTCACGATATTGATGTCGTTAAAGAAATTGGCGACGGCAATCTTAGCCATGTTCTGCCTTATGGTATTTCTGCGGAAGAGGTGCATTACGATGTGCTTAAGCTGAATAATGCATCATTAATCATTACCATAATCCATAAAAAGCATCTTGCTCAAGTCAAAGAGGCGTGCAGTCATGCCGGGTTTCGATTAAGATCGATTGGCGTTGCACCATTGGCCTTGTCTGAAATGAATGTCGGGAATAAACAATGTCAATTATATCTCTGGATCGATATTCATTCTACCACCTGTCTGTTAATGCAGGAAGGTATTGTGCAACATGTCGAGACTTTCGATCTTGGCAAGGGTCATTATGAAAAAGAGGGTGAAAATTATATTCGATCCATTGAGCAGATCGTTACTGGATTTAATTTGAGTAGTGTACAGGAAAAGGTGATTCGGATTTTCGGTTTATCCTCCTATAGAGATATATTGGAAAAATTGCCCGACTGGAAGGAAGCGTTTTCGGAACCGTTTGTAAAAACAGATGACGATTATTTCTGTTCATACGCATTGGCCTTGCAGTCTACCGGAGAGCTGCTGCCAAGAATCGATCTACTTGATACCTTACCGCTGAAAATTATCAATGAGGAAACCCGTAAGAATAAGAATAAAAAGATGATTCAGCGGTTGTTTTATCTGAATGCGTTTCTGACTATATTCGGTTTTTTTGTTTTATCGGGTTATATTGGTTTTTCAATTGCCGGCTCTCATTATGTGAAGGTAAACAACGCCGTTATTCAATCTCTTGATAAGCAGGAGGCGCAAGACCGTATTCAAGAGCAAAGACTGAAAGAGAATGAAAAACTGTTAAAAATGCGCAGCCGTGCTTATCAGGATCTGGTTTATATCTCCTGTAGTGTTCCGGACGGGGTTGTATTGAACAAATTGGTCGTCAACAAGGCGGGAAGACAAGATTCATTCATTGCTTTGGATGGGTCTGCAATAAGCCAAATAGCCGTTCAAAATAGTATCGATCAATTAGCCAGGAACAACAGAGCTCACAAGCAGGTCAAACTGTTAGGTCTTGAGCGGACAGAGACTCCTTTACTTCCAATTCGGTATCAAATTGAAATTCAATAAACAGCACTCCATTATTCTTGTTCTGCTTTTCTCGACAATGTTGCTATTAGCCGCAATTTTGCAGCTATCCTTTATGTTGCATGAAAAGCGGTCAGGGATTCGGCAAATGAAAAGCAAGGTGACCGAATTTCAATGTAAGCTGCAGGCAAAGGATTTGAGGCCGTTGGCTAATAGGGATAGCATTCCTGCTGAACGGTTGGAGACGATTAAAGGCCGATTCCTCCAATTCGTTGAAAACGCTGCAAAACGAAATAGTGTCGAAATCATGACGTTAAAGTCCGGCACTCCTGAAAATATAAGCAGACAACTTCATTTGCCCTATCTTTTTACGCTTAACGGTTCGTTTTTTAATATTACAATATTTTTAAAAGAGATTGAAAACGGAATCGTTATTGTGCATGTCAATAGGATTGAGGTGGTCCCCAGGAATGATGGTAAGCAGGTTAAGTGTGATTTGTTATTAACGGTCATTATTGCGAATGAAAAAGATATTTACTAATAGTGCACTTGGATTGCTGCTGGCAATAATTATTGGATATAATATCAATAATTATTATTCTGGCGGTATGATTGATCTCGGAAATAGTTCGAAACTGCCCATGTCAACAGGCGCAACCACTGGACATGTGGACGATCGTGATTTTGATATAGCTCAAATGAAAAAAGACCCATTTTATCCTTTAAAGACAGAAATCGTTACGCCAAAGGTGCAAAAGACGGTGAAGGCTGGTGAAGGTGCGAGTCAGCCAGTAAATGATAATCGCTATCAATTAGAAGGGATATTCTGGGGGAAAAAAGATCCGGCTGCCATGCTCAAAGATAGTCAGACCAATGAAACGATAATGGTTAAGCAGGGACAAGTAATCGGCAGCTTTGTCGTTCGAAATATCAGTAAGGAATCCGTTACACTGTCTCAAGGGGTAAAGAAAATAGTGCTGTCTACCCGAAATGAGGAGCTTTTGAAATGAAAAATAAATTGATTCGCAATCAGAAGGGTTTTACTATCACGGAAATGCTTGTCGTGCTGGTGATTATCGGCATTCTTTCCACCTGGAGCATTCCAAAATATATGCAGGTACTGGCAAAAGCAAAAATGACCGAATGCAAAATAAACCTGGAGCATATTGCCAGCCTGGAAGAGGTCTATTATCAGGAAAGGCAGTGTTATGCAAAGACAGCCGATGAAGTGGGTTATGACATGCCTTCTTCCAAATACTTCAATTATCTGTTTACGGCTGATTCAAACAGTTTCACTATCGAGGCGGTTGTAAAAGTGACGGTAAAGGGGCCGGGCGGCAAGGACTTGAAGGGTATGCGTGTGAGTGTTGATGAGGCTGGCAAGCGTGCTGGAGATGAGGCGTTAAGGCAACTGGTTGGGTGGTAAGAAATGGCCAGGTATACAGTCAAGGGCAGTAATGATGTTCTACGGCAGCGTCCTGACAAAATGTCGTTGTTACAGCGACTGTTTCGCGGTTTTAGCCTAGATGTTTTCGGTCGTTTGGATCTGCCTGTTTTTCTAAGACAACTCGAAACATTGATCAAGGCCAGAATAGCGTTGCCTCAAGCCTTGGAAATTATTGCAAAAAGCTCGCAAAGCGTGTCCGCTAAGAAAACGATTAACGAGATTTCAAAGCGAATCTCTGAAGGATATCCTTTGTCCGAAGCTTTTTCAAGAGCGCAAGGCAATATTCCGGCCATTGTCAGCAATATGGTTCATGTTGGAGAGAAGACGGGGAAGTTGGATGAGATTCTGGGGGTGCTGGCCGATTTCTATGAGAAGACAGTTAAGCTCAGGAATAAAGTAATTACTTCTTTATTTTATCCTGGGATTGTGCTTTTTGTCGCTTTTGTTGCAATCACCACTGTTCTTATGATTGTCGTGCCGATTTACAAGGAGATGTTTCAGGAATTTGAAAAGGCTCTCCCTCTTCCGACACAAATCATCATCATGACCAGTGCCGCAATAAGGCATTCATTGCCTTTTCTATTTGCAGGATTTGCTTTAGGGCTAATTTTACTGTCAAAACAGAATTGCAGGGCGTCCGTCGGTCGTTTCATTCAGGAAGCTTGTTTAAGGGCCCCTCTAATCAAAAATATTTATACAAAATTATTGTCTTTAATTTTCATCAAGACCTTAGAATTATGTCTACGCGGAGGCTTGAATATCATTGAATCGCTTGAGATTGCCTGCCAATCCATTCCGAATAATAAAATCAGGATTCTGCTAAAGGATAGATTGAAGAATGTCTCTTCCGGTGGGCAGATTTATGATAAACTGGAAGGTTTTCAAATCATTCAGGATTATGTGCTTCAGATGATTAAAGTTGGGGAGTTGACGGGAAATCTGGAGACAATGCTTGGAAAGGCCGCTGATTATATGGAAAACGACTTGTCAAACATCCTTGAAAGGGCAACATCCATCATCGAACCGGTTTTAATTCTCTCCCTTGGGGTTATATTGGGTGGAATTATTCTGTCGCTTTATATGCCCATGTTCGATATTATTAATGTGGTGAAATAACCTGCTGGAAGATTCTTCGTTTAATTTGAAGGCTAAAAGAATCCGACTTTGTTTTGAAGTTAAAATCGGCGATGATAATTGAAGTTACCGTATTGCTGTCGTTTCCGCCGTCTTTTAAGGAAAAGGTGAATTTATTGCACGACAAGTTCTTCATTAAGCTGGTTGAATCATAATAAAGTGAATCATTTTTTATTTGAATGGAATGCTTTTCACGGCTATTGTCGAAAATAGTAACCTCATTATTTTTTCCAATCTCAATATGTGTGACGGACGCAAAAAGGCGATTTAGCCGATCGTACGCACCCTGATAGCGTAGCGTGTGCATTTCTTTTGAGAACCATTTTATTTGGTTCTTCTGCATATTGACAAACACCGCCGAAATGAATAGCGCAACGATAGAAGAAAGCATCACGACAACCAATAGCTCTGGGATGGTATAGCCTTTATTATTCTGCATATTTCAGGAAATAGATCTCAGCGTAACAGGTTTTGTTTCTGATGATCGAGGCTTTTATCTTTTTTATCGAACTGTCCGGGGTTGCCGTAGCGTTAAAAAGGAGCTCCCACCGAATATTATTTAAATAGACATACTTGCTTGAATCGCTCTCGCTTTTTGAAGAAAGATACTCCTCAATCTCATTATTTAAGATTCGTACTGCGATTCGTTTGTCATCCTTATCTTGCCAGATATAGGTCTTATGGAGTGAATGGACTGTTGGAATGAGCACTACTGTAACAAGTACAATAACAACCAACAATTCTGTTAAAGTGGCACCTTTATTATTCATTTTTGCCAAAGCTTATTTCGACAGATTTCCTGCATTCTAAAAGAACCGCTAAAAAGATGGGGGAAAACGAATTGGTTCGGAAGAGATTTTCTATCGACAGTGGTATTTTCAAGCCAGTCATAATATCGTTTATTGTCATGTTCTCCTGTTAGGCCATTTGCAACAACGAGTCCAACGATCGAGCCGTTTAGCATGACATTGGCATTGGAAAAGAGGGTGCCGGTCAATTGGCATCCTGGCGCCATCTTAAAGAGGAGGGGCGGGATGCTGTCGTTCTGAGCATTGGTCGATATTGATGCAATTGAGCCGGAATATCGGACAGAGTCCATTAATTCGATCCGGCGTTCATCTTTCAGCGAAAGTCGCTTGAAAACGCTCAATATCGAACTGGGATACTCGACAACCGATCTGTCTTTTATCTTCACGCTTCCTTGGGTCAGTATTTGGCCCTGGAAATGAACATCATCTTTAATAAGAATGTTTCCCCGGCTAAAGATAAATACATTCTGTATATTGGCATTTTCTGAGATAGTCACATTCCGTCCCACAATAAAAATACCCCCATTAATACCGGTGCTACCTCGAATATCCAAATCCCGTTCTACCATGACTATCGATAAGGCTTGAATAATGGGGCTATGTATGAAGAATTCCATTGAGCCTTCAATATATATCTTTTCATACTTGCTGTTGAAAATATCATCAGATGGGGATATTGCAACATAAGAGGCCTGTACCAGCTTATCGGGTCTTATTTGCCCTGTAAAATAGCGGTAGTATTGATTGCATAAATCGACGGCGTCCTTAACCGGAAAAGAAAAAGACGCAGTCGTATCAAGTTCCTTTTTTTGGCCTTCCAGGGAGGGGCCGTTGCAACTGTCGCCGGAATGGTCATTGTTCAATCTCACGATACCATTGGGAAGCGAAATATCGCCAATGACTTTTGAGCAGCCTGTTAAAACAAGATTCGCCGACTTTCCGGTCAGCACGATGGCATTGCCCGGCCAAAAGGCGTCTTTTATCCCCCAGAGCGAGATTAGTTTAACCTTTTGCCCATTCGCGTTCCCGGAAGAAAATGCAGTAATATACCCAAGGCTCTGGCAAAGCTGGGAAGTATAATCAACATGGGTTTCAAGATGTCCTTCGACCCCTTTCAGTAAATTGAATTTCGTTAAGCTATCGCCATGAAGTAGAGCCGATTTAATAATCTCAAAACCGGATTCAGCGGCATAAATGGCTTTCAATCGATTATAGCTTTTCATTTCTGAGCGCTTCCCAGAAAGAATGGTATTAACAATAAGGGAAATTGCAATCAGAATGATAAGCAGCAGAACTAAAGAGGAGGCCAAAATATGCCCTTTTTTTGAAAAAATTATGTGGGAGGAAAGTGGGTTCATGGGTGGAGAGTGGAGGTATCTTTGGTGTGGGAAAAAAAAATAGAGGGGTATGCCATTTTCGGAGAGAAAATACAATAATCGAAGGTGGGATTGGAATGATCAATTACCAGTCAAATTGCTTTGCTTTTCGTAAATTGAGAAAGCGATTTTATTGTTGGATGAGGGGTACGACCAATCTCTCCCAAATCCTGGAATTTGAAATCATCTGAATTTCCCGCCGGGAAATTAAATCCACTCTAATCAGTATTTAGAACTAAAGAAGTTTTGGACAAACGATGAAATGGGTTTCGCGCTAACAAATCGCTAAACTATTCTTCGACAATTTAGCTTGGGAAAGCCCGTATTTATTACAGGCCTTTCAAGATGGTGTTGTGTCGCCGGATAAAAATCGTGAGAAAGAAGTTGCGACCAGCCTTAGGGGTGTCCGCTATTTAAAATATTCGTCACATCATCAGGATTACAAGGAGCAACGCATTGATCCGAAGATCAAACGATTCGAGGCAGAAGGGCTTTTTCGGAAAGTGCGCCATCTCAAAGACCTGAAATATCCTATGAACCGGTTGGCTGACTATTTTGGACAGATGTCTGCTGTTTCGCTGACCTTGGCCCATGTGGAGCAATACAAAGGCTTCCGGCTCAGTCAGAAGACACGCCACAACAAATTGGTTTGGCCTCGCGGGGTGAATATTGACCTGAATCTTTTAAAGACCACTTTGAATTGGGCAGTTCGGGTCACTAAAAAGCTCCGGGAAAATGGAATAAAGGGCTACGAGAAGCTGGAAGAGGGAGAGCCAAAGAAGATTGTTTTTTCTGTTGATGAGTGGACCAAATTTTATGAAGCGGTTCATTCATCGAAGAAAGATATTTTTCTGGCCATCTCTGAGACAGGCGCGCGACCCGCCGAAATTCTTGATCTGCGGTGGGACTGGGTCAACTTCTTTGCCGGTGTTATCGAGATACCGGCATCTATCACCAAGACACGCAAAGGCAGGGCTATTCCTTTATCGTTGGCCCTTGCCGATGCGTTAAAGGCCCTACAATAAAATCCAAAGGGTCTTTTTTTTGAAACAGCCATCAAGCGTGCTGGGCTCGAAGGCAGGGGGCTAACCATTTATGCTCTTCGTCGTACCCGTCTTTCGCAATGGAATGAGGTTGATCCGGTAGCGGCAGGGCATGAACCGAATTCCAATGTTCACTACAAAAGCTATGTTAAAATCTCTTCTGATTGCCTTCATGCACTTGTAACTCACGCAGCATAGAAAAAGAATGATGCCCGGAATCTGCGGGATTTTCCTGTCATTTCGTGTCGTTTTCTGTCATATTCTGACTTTTGGGTGCTTGACAAATGATAGTCGATTATCGTATTCCAAATGACATGTAAGTGCTGAAATGACAGGAGATTAACAGGGGAAATAATAAACCCTGATTTGCGGGAGTGATGGGGCTCGAACCCACGGCATCCTGCGTGACAGGCAGGTACTCTAACCAGCTGAGCTACACCCCCGCAAATCAGGGCGTTTTAGAGCGAATAAAATAGCAATTTGCGCGTTCGGACGCAAGCACCGTCTTGAATTATTCTACTATCTCGAAGACAAAATCGCACACGTTATCGTACCGGCTGCCGGAGCAGGCATGACCTGATCAGCGATTGGTAGTCGTTTTGAGAGAGTGTATCCCGGATTTCAATTGTGCCGTCCAGAAAGAAATGTTTGGGCAGATTGTTGCGCGGTTTCTGTTCTTCCACACATTCCATGACTGAAAGCGTGTCTCGGGATCCCCCCGGTTTCAAGAGCATCAGAGCCAAGGCGGTCATCCGGTAATATTTATCCTGTGCCGAAACGATGATTTCCGTGGGTCGGAATCCATCTTTTCGGATAATCCCCCTGCTTTTAATGACGATGGAGGCTGTGTCTGTTCCGTCTAAGTAGTGGGCGCTGCCATAGGGCGTCAGATAGATTAGGCGGGGACCGCCTGCCATACAACCCGGCAGAATGAGCAGCAGGGGCGAGGAGAAGAGCAACCGTAGCAAGGCCTGTATCATAACCTCTTTTCCCGTTGAAAATGGAGGCGGAGATGCACGACTTCCGGCGAGGCTGATAATCGGATGGGAGGTCCCCAGGTACCTGCGCCGGAGGAGACGTAGACGGAAAGGTTTTCCATTTTCCCGTATCCGTAGGCAAAGCGAAATAGCCGGTTGACAATAAGATTGATGGGCCAGAATTGTCCTGCATGGGTATGGCCGCATAGGAGCAGATCCGCACCGGCCTCGGCGGCTTCCTGTATGCGTGCCGGTTGATGATCCATGACAATGAGCGGTAGATCGGCGGTATTGCCGGACAGGATGTCGCCAAGCGGTTTTCGTGACTGACCGAAAAATCGTTCTGCTGCTAAATCCTCACGACCGACCAAGCGGAGTCCGTTGCTTATCGTGTGTATGGAATCGCGCAGCAGGGTGATTCCCGCGGAGGCCAGGAAGGGCGCTGTTTTATGGATGCTGCCGATATATTCATGGTTGCCGGTTACGGCAAAGGTCCCCAACCGGGGATTCAGGGAAAGACGGAGCATTTCATCCAATTTTTGGCGGATGGCGCTTTGCGGATCTTCATCTAAGATATCGCCGATGAGCAGGACGAGGTCGGGTTGTCCTTGGTTTAATCTTTCCAGAATGACTTGGAGTCGGCGGCGTCCTATGATCGTGCCAAGGTGGAAATCCGAGGCCACGGCAACATGGAGTTCGCTCAGTGAGCTTTGTCGAGCTGGAAGGGTCAGCGAGATCTCCCGAATATGAAGACGTCGCGCCTGGAGAAATCCGACGATATGGAGTGTTGCTATAAGCATCAGGGCCAAAACCAGGAGAATCGATTTTATCCGTTCCGGCGGTGATGACACGGGTTGTGGTAGGAAAGGAACGATATGATGAACGAGCCGGATTAGGTCAACGGTTAGGCAGAAGAGGAATCCATACAACAGCATGGAAAACCAGAATGAACCGATCCAGACGAGCAGAGTACTCAGTGCACCCGGTGCATTTTGTTCTAAAATGCGTCCTGCAATAAAGGAAATTGCGAGCAGGAGAAAAAGCGCGACGTAAAACGATCTAAGCGGAAGGGTTGCGGGAAGAGCCTGAAAGGTGCGGACAAAAACATAAGTGTTAATCGAAGCGTAAATCAACAGTGCCAGGGATATGAATAGCAGGAACGCGGATGTTTTCATTAAGCTAAGAAAATAATAAAAAACAGGAACAATGAGACAGGCGTGATTCTATTATGTATGCTATAGACAGTTTTGTCCGGCCAGAGAATCGGAAAGGCCAGACTTGTCAAAACAGGATAGACGCTTCCCTTGTAAGGCAATATTAATTAATAAGATGAGTGTTTGGCGGAGTTTTTGCAATATTTAAAATTGTTTAGCAAGGGAGGAAAAATGGTGGTCACTCATCTTGCCTTATTGCAGATTAACAGCCGGAGTTTAGGCCATTACAATGTCATCGAGTTTTCCGGAATTTTGGATGACAGTGTTTCCGAACAATTTGAACTTCTTTGCCGGAATTTGCTTAACAATGACATCAAGAGCTATATCTTTGATTTTTCCGGACTGTTGAAACTTTCCCGGCAGATGGCTGAGAAGGTGGCCGGACTGGTTCGTCGTATTCGTACTTTCAAGGGAACGCTCTATATTATGGGGTTGAATCCGTGGCTCCGCAAAAGTGTCACTTTCAGCTTGGGTGAGGAGAGTAGTTCGTATTGTCTGGCGGATGAAGAGGAGGCGCTGCAACGTATTGAGCACGAACCTTTATATTGTTTTTAAAAAAAAGCCCTCCGGTTGAGACACCGGAGGGCAAAGTTGAT
>MGVN01000247.1:0-2449 GCA_001800515.1 Elusimicrobia bacterium RIFOXYB2_FULL_49_7
AAGCGGGGCATCGAAAGTGAGTTTGGCGATGAGGTAAGCGGCCGTGTTGTCATTTTTATCCGTGGTTTCTATTTTTTTCAATAATCCGGCGGCCGGGCTGATCCAGACCGTCAATTTCTGGAAACGGGCTTCTCCTTTGGAGACCATGGAGACCGCATAGCATTTTTCTCCGAGTACTTCTGCGGAATCGAGCGATACGGGACGATAGTGGTCTGAGTAGCGGAACAGCCAACTCCCCGGCGTAAGGTCCTGCTGCACATCAAGTACGTCGTTGATAACCAGTTGGCGTCCCTTTCCGGAATAGCGGTAAAATGTCTCACCATTACTGATGAAAAGTGCATCGTCCAGCGCCACTCGGTATCGGTCCGGATTGTATATATCGATTTTCCCGCTTTTAACTTCAATCGTATCCCGAAGCTTCCAGTCGATTCGAAGCGTAAAGACCGCCTGCACGGTTTTAGCTTTGAGAAAGGTCTCTTCCGTTTTTCGAACCCATTCGTCCGCTGTCGTGCAAAAGAGCGGACAGGAGAAAATATAGAAAAAAAGGAGGGTGCCGAAAAAGCGGCTCATTTCAGGCGGGGTTCTTCTATAAAAATAATGGAACCCAATGGAATGAAATAAAAATTAGGCGTGGTGTTGAAGGCGCGTTCCGCTTTATTAAAACTGAGCAGATTGACCTTGACAAAATCTTCATGGGTTTCCACGATTCGGCAGTTGAAAGAGAAATTCTCGCCGAAAGTAATGTTCACCGTGGCCTGTTCATCCATGAATTTTTCGAGCAGGGAGTGAAAATTTGTCATTCTTGTCCTTTCCGCTAAAAAAGGAAAAAATCCGTTGGACTCGGATAGAAAAATAGTAATGATGATCTGAACGTGGCAACAGATTAATAATTTTTGCCCTATTTTCGAAAGCCAAAAGAACAGGTTGTTCTATAAAAATTTTCTATTTTTAAGAAATTTATTGATAGCGGGCAAAAAAAAGTGTATATTTTTATTTATTCAAAATAGGGTGGTTTTAATGGATGTCGGAGGAAAAATGGAAAAGCTTTTTAAGCCCAGTGAGGTCGCACATATTTGCAATGTGACCACACCGACCATACACAATTGGATAAAAAAGGGTTTGTTAAAAGTGGTCAGTTTTCCTTACGGACGGAAAAAGATTTCAAAAGAAAATCTGCGGACGTTTCTCAAAATCAGCGGCATGGATTCCATCAAACTCGAAGACGATTAATACGATCTACAAATACTAACCCGGCAACGCTTCATACTCCTCAATTTCCCGTTTAAGAAGTGCGACCGCTTTGTAATCTTCCCGCAAGAAAGCGGCGATTTTCCGAATATAGAGTTCCAGAAGCCCTTTTTTCTGTCCGCTCTGGTGCGAAGCGTTAATGGACAAGGTGATAAGGGTTTCCACGTCGGCCGGATATTTATAGCCGGACATGAAGTTCTTGAAACGATCAATCCATTTTGACAATTCCGGCGGATTATCCCGATTATAGAGGAATTCCGGCACATACTCGGTCAGGATTCGATTTTCCAGATGAATCAGGTCATCCGTATAATGCCCCGTCTCGGCCGCATCGCGACTGGCGCCTTGCAGAAGTTTTTCAATTTCCTGGACGATTTTAGCGCCGACCTGTTCGCGGTAGAGCGCCTGATAGAGGATGGGCAGGGAATTGACCGCCAGGTTGGCATTGCCCAGTTTGGAGAATTCTCCCAAATAGAAGATGTCTGCTTCCTCATTGGAGATGTCCGCTTCCGAATCATAGTGCATCAGCTTGGCGGGTGTGGGAATAAGGTCTTCAAAGCCCTTGAGTGATTCAATCTTTCGTTTCAGGAAGTCGGGATTCATTTGTTCCGGAATGCCGACAATGGAAGCGTTGTCCGGTTGACTCAGGTCGGACAGGGAAAGACCCAGTTCTTTTTTCAGGAAGTCTTCCAGGGTGTGCTGAGTGCGGTAATCACCCGAGGCGCAAAGCAACCCGTTCTTGGCCATTTCATAAACAGGACTTGTCCGGTTTTCCGGGGCATCCGGTTGACGGAGTCGTGCATAGACCACGATATGGCCGGTCAGCGCCTTGGGATCGCCCTTTTTCATGTCAAAAAAGAAATTTTCCATCTTCCCTAAAACTAATTAGTTCGCCGGGGAATGGCAAGGCCCATGGCGTGCATGAGGAATTGGAGGTCTTCCCAGGCCCGTGATTTCCATTCAGGATGTTGCAGGAGAGCGGAGGGGGGATAGGTCGCGCATACCTTGGCTCCCAGAGAATCGTAGAAGCGGCCGCGCATCTCACGCAGGGAGACCGTGTCCGGAAGGTTTAATAGAAACCGGGCGGAGATGCGGCCTAAACAACAGATAAATTCCGGCCGGATGATACGGAGTTGCATGAGCAGGATGGAGGTGCAGTGCTCCCGTTCATCGGGCAAGGGGTCGCGGTTTCCAGGCGGCC
>MGVN01000247.1:2515-3486 GCA_001800515.1 Elusimicrobia bacterium RIFOXYB2_FULL_49_7
CAGCAGTTGCCCGGCCCGGCCGACAAAAGGAAGCCCTTGTTCATCCTCGTCCGCACCGGGTGCCTCTCCGATGAAGAGCAGGCGGGCGCAGGGATTGCCCGATCCGAAAACAAAATGTTTTCGAGTTTTTCCCAATTCACAACGAAGGCAGGTGCGGTTTTCCTCTTCCAGTTGGGCCAGTGCCTTTGCCTTTTCTTCGGCGGAGAGGACGGGGGATGGTGGTTCTGCCGTGTGTGAGGTGTCTAAGGCAGGGACGGGGTTGTCTCTTTTGTCAAGCCGTTCGTCTGCTGTCGCATCCGGGAGGTCGGCAGGGAGAACGGTACGATAGAGGGTGGTGAATCCCAACTCTTGTTGCTGTCGCAGAAAAGCCAGCGTGCGATCGTTCATAGTTCGGCCGCAAAGTCCAGGATCAGCCGGGCCGCTTCCGTCTTATTTTTGTGATCAAAGGTATGAATATGACCTTTTTTTTCCAGAATGGAAAAGGAGATATTATCGCTGCCCAGTGTGGCCGGAGCGTTGGCAATCATCAGATCGCATCCTTTACGGGCCATTTTTTCATGTGCAGATTCAATGAGCCGGTCCGATTCCAAAGCAAAGCCTACGATCTTCCGTTTCCCTTTTGTTTTTCCAACTGCTGCCAGAATATCCTCGGTCGCGACGAGTGTCAGTGAAAGAGGTTTTTTCCCTTTTTTTATCTTTTGTCCGGCGGGTTGAACCGGTTTAAAGTCCGCTACAGCGGCGGCCATGATGAGCATATCCGCGGACTTAAAATGAGTCGCCACGGCCTGCTTCATCTCAGCGGCGGAGGTGACGGCTAAAGGGTTCAAAAACGGGGGCGGTGGGGTGTCGGTTCGGCCGTGGATAAGGGTGACGCGTGCGCCCCGTTCTGCGGCATTGCGGGCCAGGGCGATGCCCATCTTTCCGGAACTGCGGTTGGAGAGGACCCGCACCGGATCCAATGCCTCCTCGGT
>MGVN01000247.1:3503-7528 GCA_001800515.1 Elusimicrobia bacterium RIFOXYB2_FULL_49_7
GGAGACGACGACCCGACAGGTCTTGTCGGGTGAGCGTCTTGGAAAGCGAAAACAGGAGGGTTTCCGTGTCCGGAAGGCGCCCCTTGCCCGTGGCCCGGCAGGCCAGTTCCCCTTCCGCGGGTTCGACCAGAAAGACGCCGCGCTGGATCAGGGTTGAAAGATTGGCTTGTACGCCAACGTGGGAATACATGGCCTCATTCATAGACGGAGCCAGAATCACCGGTTTCCGGAATGAGAGATAGAATGTGGACAGAAAATCGTCTGCAATGGCATGAGCGAATTTGCCGATGATGTCGGCCGTGGCCGGCGCCACCAAGAGGCAGTCCGCCCAATCGGCCAACGTGATGTGTTCCGTTGAAATTTCCCGGTTTTCCGGAAAAAGCGTTGTGATGACCGGTTGACGGGTCACGGTTTCCAGGGTGGCCCGGGTGACGAAATATTCCCCGTTTCGGGTAAGCACCGCCCGTACGGCTGCGCCAGACTTGACGAGATGACGAATTAGGTCGGGCGTTTTATAGGCCGCAATGCCGCCGGTGATGCCGAGAACGATTTGTCGGCCGGAGAGGGGCATGAGTCAACGCCGATATCAGGCGTTTTCGCTTTCCCGAATAACGACGACCCGTCCGTCCAGGACCTTTTTGAGTGCTTCGGTGGTGACCTTGGTCTTCAGTTCGGTTCCATCCGTGCGCGCCTGATCGTTGATCATGCGTGCGACCTGTGCGGTGACATTGACGAATTCGAAAGGATTGTACTCGTTTTTATCGAGTTCTTCGCTGAAATCTCTTTTCATATTGGGCCTCTTGGGTTATGTTTGTCTATTCGAGGTTCTGAATCATTTCACGCATTTTCTCGTTCTCCTCCTTGATAACGAGCGCATATCCGACTATCTCCGCATCTTGCGCCTTGGCGGAGAGGGTGTTGGCCTCCCGGTTGATTTCCTGAAGCAAAAAATTAAGCCCCTTGCCGACACCGCCTCCGATTTGCAGGGTTTTACGAAACTGACCCAGGTGGCTTCTCAGACGGGAAATCTCTTCTGATACATCCATTTTATCGGCCATTAATGCGGTCTCAGCGGCAAGCCGCATCCGGATTTGTTCCTCTCCTGCGGATAGAAGCGCGTCAAGGCGCGACCGCAGCCGTTCTTCATAACCCCGGATACGAAGCGGCGCCAGTTTTTCAATGCGGCTAATTTGAGCATCAATGATTACCAGACTTTTTTTCAGGTCGTTGACCATATGGGAGCCCTCCCGCAGGCGCATCCGGTTCAAGGCGGTTAACGCCTCTTTTGCGGCGGACAGCAGATTTTGCACCAGGGAGGAGTCTGCCTGTTCGGAGGGTAGGGTTCGGATGACCTCCGGATGGGCCAAAATCAACGGTCCGATGATTGCCTGATCAAGGTGTAGATGATCGGCGACTTCGGCGTACAATTTATGATAAGCTCGGGCGGTTTTCAGATCTGCGAATTTTTTTACGGGGGAGCCCTGGAGTTCGGCGGTTCCAACCACCACGGTGATTGAACCGCGTTGCAGGGATTCCTTGAAAAAACGGGAGAGGGCCGATTCCGCTTCAACCGCCAGACCGTTGCCTTTGATTTGAAGCTCAAGATAGCGGTTATTGACAGAGCGGATATCCACGGTGATACGACGTTTGTCCGACGTAAAGCGTCCTCGGCCGAAGCCGGTCATGCTGTAAATAGGAGCGGATTTGGCCATTAATTCGGAAAAAGGTTGTTGAAAATAAAGCCGATTGAAAAGATCGTAATATAAATCAGCCATAGAACGCGGATGGGATAATCAATATATAAATCCGACCGGGAGAGATCCTGGTTTTTTAGTCGATGCGCAAATAGTTCATAATTACGGTACCAGGAAAAACCGGTCAGGACAAAGGCAATAATTCCAAAAAAAAGAATTAAGAATGTGAACATAGTATTAAAATGTTGTCGTTTAAAGGATTGTGAAAATATAGGATAATTCCTCTCTTCTTTTCAATAAAAAAGGCAAGCAAGTCTTAGTTGCTCGCCTCGAGGGTTGAAGAAGGTCAGACACTTTTGATGCGACCACATCGATTATTGGGGAAGCGGCGCGGTCACAAATCACCAAGGGAAGGTGCCCGCCTGTTCGGCGGAAAGAGTCCATTTCTTCTTTAACATTATCGGTCTGTTTTTACCCGGACTTTAATCCTTTTTTTAAGTTGATATGTGACAATCGGTTTCGTATCTTTTGAACGTGCAAACACCCCTCCTTTTTTTAGGCCGTATGGGCCTGTTTCTCTGCTTAATTCCCGCTGTTCTCTTTCCGGCTGTTCATTCGGTTCAGGCCAGACAGATGGCCATGGATGCCTTTATTTTGTCTGTTCCGGATACGGCTTCCCGACAAGGTGTAGGGGTAAAACCCCTGAAGTGCGGCACCTTTATGTATAAGATTCTGATGGATGATTGGGCCGCTCTGCCGGCTGATTTCAAGGACAAGTATGCCTCCTTTTTTCTTGGAAAATCTTCTTCCCTTCAAGATGCTGCGTTTAGCTACCGGATTCCCGGTACCGGTATCCCGAAATATATCTATTATGATACGATGGGAACGGATGCGGTCCCGGACTCGGATATTGTGCACCTTACCGTAACAGGCTTTGTATCGGGCGCGGACGGGATTCCTGATTTTGTTCAGTTTGTGGCTGCGGCCCTGGATTCGGCTTATCGGTTTATTGTCAACACGCTTGGATATTCCTACTCTGCAAGCCAAATCAATATCCGGATGCGTTCCCTGGGAAATATTTACGGATATGCTTATTCAACCGATTTTATGGAAGTGGATAATGATTTGAATTTTTTAGGTTCAATGGATCGTCAAGATGGCTACCGTGTTACGGTAGCCCATGAATTTTTCCATATGGTCCAGTTCGGCTATACCGCTGAATTCAATTTTTTCAATGAGCCCTCGGCGGTCTGGATGGAGGATAAGTGTTACCCTGATGTCAATGATTATCTCCAATACTTGACCTCCATGCGTTATGGGGGAGCGGAAAAAAACATCATGGATTATCCGGATTATCCTCTGGATGCCATCAATGATTTGCCGGGTAATTATGACAAGGTGGTCTGGCCCATGTTTTTAGATCAGCGATACGGGGCATTGGTCATTCGTTATGCCTGGGAACAGTATCAGATGGGACAGGATAGGACGGAAGCGGTTTTTAATACCGCGCTGTCGCAAACGGTTCCGGGACTCTCTTTTGCCGGTGCCTTTTCGGAGTTTTCAAAATGGCTGTATTATACCGGATCGCGCGCTGATTATCGTCAAACCTTTATCGATGCGGCACTCTGGCCCGCTGTCTGGACCGATACACTGCAGCGTCTTGATTTTATTCGGGAAGAAACTTTGTCGATACGTCCCCTCTCGATCTCCTATCAGCAAATAAACGATCGCCAAGGAAATGAACCCGTATTTCGCTTACTGGAAAGCGACACCCTTGGAATCTACCTTGCTCGAATGAATACGGCGACCCATAGTCTGACCCAAGACACATCGATACTGACCCATCGCCCGCTTGTTTCGCTCCCCACTTTTGCCGGTGTTCAAAGCCCGCTTGAGATCGGCGTCTTTTCCAACCCGGTTCCGGCCGTCCGGCGGGTAGGACTTACCGTGTCGGATTCCCTTTATATTTTTACGCCCCAGACGTGGCCCTTTATCGCCTGCGATACGCTTCTTTTTCAGTCCTTTCGTTTTCTGGATTCGGTCGTCTGTTTCTTCAAGGATACTTTAGGGCAACCCGATACAGTGGGCAACCATCTTTTTCATTTGTTGGCGAATAGTGGGGGGACCTATCTGGTCCGGACAACCGGAGATGAAGAAAAGAAGGTATCCGCTATTTTTAATGGGGATCAGATTTTTCGGGTGTTCCTTCACCCGGATATGGATAGCTTGGTGGCCGCCGGGAAAGTGGAATTGCGGCTCGGCGTGATTGATTCTTCAAGGCAATACCTGATTTATCAGGCGGCTATTGTGGATACGCTAAGCAAAGCCGTG
>MGVN01000247.1:7534-13021 GCA_001800515.1 Elusimicrobia bacterium RIFOXYB2_FULL_49_7
TTGGAAGTCGAGGGAGGCTATCTGGCCATTTCCTATTCGACCTTTCGGCAGGGACTTCCCAAGGTTACCGGAACGGACGGTTTGGCGCGCCCCTACTGCTACCTGACCATTCGGACCGCTCTTCCGCCGGCGTTGACAGGTGCCTTTCCCAATCCGGTTTCCGCGGATGCCGATAAAGTCCATTTTCTCTGTGCCGTACCGAATGGAACCGAAGCAGAGTGCCGTTTGTATACCTTGTCCGGAAAACTGGTCCGACACCTCCGTTCCACCTCTTCCGCAGAAGCGACCCGTTTTTCGGACAAGAATGAAGTGCTTTTTTCCTGGGACCTTCGTAATCAGGAACGCCGGCGGATTCATCCGGGGGTTTATTTTTATTACATGAACATCGGTAATGGTTATTCGCCGGTTATCGGCAAGGTGGCGGTCCTTGCTGGAAAGGGGCATTAAGTGAAACGTCCGGTGTTGTTATTCATGACGCTTCTTTTACTTGGCTGTGCGGGCCGGAGTCGGAATGTATTGCCGGTGGATGTTCATTTTTCCGCTATCTACGTTGCAGCATGCCGGGACTCTTCAGGCTTATCAGATGAGCCCGATTTTCCGGAAGACACCTTGGAACAACGTGTTCTCCAGGACCGGATGGCCCGCATGGGACAACTTTTCGAGCAGGAATTACGGAAATATACGGCGCGTGGAGCTTACTCTCTGGTTGATTCGGACACCTTGGCCGATTGGGAGCTTTCCCTGCGTTTGGAACCGTTTGAACAGAACGGGGATACCGTGTCAATGCCCATCAAACTTACAGTGCGGGATCGGCATCGGGAACGTGCTTTTATTTTTCATTATTCAAGTCGAGTGATTCGAGCGTCCGCGGGAAAAGCTCAGAATACCCAATTGAGCGATTTCCATCGAATCGGCTCTTTTATCAACCTGTTGGAACATTCCTTTCCTGCAGAGCAAATGGCCCGTCTTTTTTATCCCCATCCTGCAGAGAAGGATTGAAATTCCCTTGGGCAATTGTTTACTTTAACAGAAACAAAACAGGGAGGGACTATGTCCTGTTATCGGATGTCTGTCTTGGTTTTCGCAACGGTCTTATCATTTACCACAGCCTTGTTTTCTCAGGATGATACCGCTTCCATCACGCTGCCGGAATCAAAGGGGGCTTCTCTTTCCATGCAAGAGTCGCTATCCTCTGCACCGCTTCCGCAACCCAAAGTCCCTTTCAAGAGAATCATCGGTGTTCTGAAAGAATGTCCATCGGATATGGAATATATCGTCGTGGATTACAATCCGAAGAATGTGTATGAAATTTGCATCGACCGCTATGAATATCCTAACCAGAAGGGTGAGTTTGCCATGACCAATGTGAGTTGGTACAAGGCCAAGACGCTCTGTGACAATCAGGGGAAATACCTTTGTTGGAACAAGGAATGGCTTGAAGCGTGTCTGGGTCTGAATAATTACGATTTCAGCTACTATAATGTATTCGACGAAGAGCGTTGCAATGTCCAGGGCAACACGTTGGTCCGCTCCGGGGATAAACCGAAATGCAAGACCGACGGCTATGAGGTTTTCGACTTGGTGGGTAATGTGCGGGAGTGGAACGGCGACGGTGCGATTGGTGCGGCCGGTGGCACGTATCAGAATGGTCGTGGTGCCCGTTGCTCCCGTTGGGACGAATTGACTCTGAAAAGCGGCTATCCGGATGTGGGTTTCCGCTGTTGCGCCAAGGTGAACACCGGGCGTTACGGAAAGGTCGATAAAAAAGCGTTTCAGGCAGCGCCTATCCCTGCTTCGCATCAGAAATAACGGTTTTTCCGTGAAACGCGTCTTTAAATCGCTGTTATCCGGACTCTTTTCTTCAGATTGGCATCTTCACGATTCCTTTTCTCATGACGGCCATGGACAACCTGTTGATTTTGCACGACAAGCGTATGAAAAAGGTATTCTTTCCATTGGGATCACGAATCATATCGAAGAGTATGACCTTGCCTTGCGACAATATGACATCGTTTTTGATAAGGCCATAAAACGAATCTCAGAGTCCTATGCGGCGATTCTTCAGGCCAGAAAATCGGTTTCAGAGGTGGAAATCCGTTTCGGCGTTGAATTTGAGAACAATGCCCGCTGTTATCCGGTGATGGAAAGAATCCTGTCCGAAATACGATTCGATTATGTCATCGGGTCGGTTCATGTGGTGAAGGGTGTTTCCATTACGGATCCGGATTGTCTGCCTTTTCTCCGACAAACCAGCCCGGAACGGATGATGGAGCAATATTATCGGGAAATGACCGATTTTTTGGAATGGGGCCGGTTTGATTATTTAGGACATACCGATATTGCGCGCCGATATTTGACTGACGTGTATCCGGGATTTAAACCGTCAATACCTTATGACGTTCTTCGAAATGTCTTTTCCCTGCTTTGTTCACGGGGTCAGGGCATTGAAATCAACACTGCGGGCCTTTTTCATGCTCCCCAAGACACTTATCCTACTTTGGAAATCATTGAATTGGCGTTGGATTGTGGTGTGGAGCGATGGATGGCCGGTTCGGATGCCCATTGCCCGGAAAACGTAGGGCGTGGTTTTAATGAAGCAAAAAAAAGCTTAACTTGTTAGATTAGAGGCCGAAGTCCTTCATGATCTTTTCGGTCAGGCGATCGATGAAGGCATCAGAATTATAGAAACCGTTTTTAATCTTAGCTTTAACTTCTTCAACCCGCTCGGTCCGGATTTCAGGCTGGTTTTGGACCTGCGTCTGAACAGTATTGACATCTCCGGCAGTTTCATGCAACCGCTTGGCTTCAGATGAGATATGGGAAGCGTCTTTAGCGTGGCTTGTTTTACCTGAACCGGAAACATTTTTACGTTCCTGTTCAAGCTTTTTTACTGCTTCGACATTTATTTGAGATGCTATACTATTTATCCTCATAGGTTCTCCCTATTTCTATATATCGGTAGGACCAGAAAATTCTTTAGCTTCTTTTTTAATATAATCACGAAAAATATTAAAAAACAACAAAAATATAAAAGGGCAATACCAGTTGTATTTTTAGATCAAAATATCTATTTTACCTTACAATAACCTAAAAAGAACCACTTTTTAAAAGGAAGAGCTATGTCAGCAGATAAGAAATTGGAAGAAATCCGCACGCTTCTAATCGGTGATGAGCTGCGCCGCATGGATACCAAATTCATGGAATTCGGTGACAAGCTCAAGCAATTAAACACTGCCCCTGCTGGGGATGACATTCAGAAACTTCGTGAAGAATCGGATATCAAGATTGCCTCGCTTGAAGATAAGGTGGGTAAGCTCCAGCGTGATGTTAAAGCCGGTTTTGATAAAATTATCGATACCATCAATGCTCAGTTCAAGCGTATTGATGCAAGCCTTGACAAGAATTCCAAGGATGTGGAAAACGTCCGAAAGAAATTCGACGGTTTTAAGCAGCTTTTTTCCGATAAATAGGGATTCTTCTCCTCCGGCTGTCGCGTGAACAGGGGGTATCGTGAAAATCATCATTATTCTGCTTTTGACAATACCCATTTGTTTTGCGTTGGATAGCGCACACGTCGCCAAGGTGGATGCGGCCTTTTTCGTTGACGGCCAGCCGGACATTGCGCTTGAAGACCTTGAACCTCTTCATGCCTTCACCTATCCATGGCATAATGATCGCGGAACCGTGAGCGATATCCGCATGGCCTGGAATGATTCCATGCTGTATTTCTATGCCACGCTTTACGATACTTTTTTGGTGGCCGGAAATCCCTTGGAAACCGATCCGGACAGTTGTAATAGTACGGATCTGTTGGAGCTTCATTTTGGACCGGATCCGACCAATCCGGCCTATTTTAGCGTCATGGAATTCAATATCAATTTACTGACTCGAAGCCATCTTCGGAAATGCAAGGATACGGGCAAAAATGACTGGTATGAACCTTGGGATATTAGCGGGGTTCAACGCGCGGTGGTCATGTATGGAACCCCGGATGATAATGGAGATCGGGATACTGCCTGGCATGTAGAAATGGCCATCCCTTTCCGTCTCTTGTCAGGTTGGCAAGCGGTCTATCATACCGAGCCCATCGGTTGGAATCCTTTGGTACCCCCTTCTTTAGGGTCTGTTTGGGGATTCAACGTCACCCGACAGAATATGAATGAATGGAGCGATCCTCAGGTGGATTATTCTGTCTGGTCTTTTAATGGCAATTTCCCCTATATCTCTGGAACCGATACCAGTGTCCATTTTCATGATCATCTCAATTTCGGTCGTCTGGTTTTTGATGCCTGTTCCGGGGTTGAAAAGAAAACAGCCCTATCCGGAAGAGGTGCGCTATCAGCGCATCCCAATCCCTTTAATCCCTTGGTGATTTTCCGCTGTCCGAACGGCCGCGATCAGGTTGAAGGGATTCTTTCCGTTTACAATGCCCAAGGAAGGCGGGTGGCAGAGCTACCCTTCCGTAATGGACAGACGGTTTGGAAAGCGGACGGCTTCAGCGCCGGTGTGTATTTGGCCAGACTGACAGGTGCTGCGGGAAGACGTCTGGAATGCCGGATCGTTTTGGTGCGCTGATTTCTTTCCTGGGTCATTAAAACAGATTATAGACGATACCGAATAAAAAAGCGCCGCACAGCGTCACGCCGAGATAGAGAATCACCAATCGTTTTTCCAGGCAGGCCAACAAGGCCGTTAAGGTGGATGCCTTGGCCGCCGGGCCGGAAATAAAAAAGGCGAGAATAGCGCCTTTACTCATCCCCATATCATACAGAACGTCCATGACCGGAATGGTTCCGCCGCCGCACGCGTAAAGAGGAATTCCCATCAGGACGGAAAGCAGCACTTTGAAGGAGGAATCGCCGCCCAAAATTTTTGCAATGAGATTCGCCGGCACCAGGACAGCCACCAGAGCCGCAACAAGCAGTGAGAGGGAGAAAACCCTGAGAATGAATCGGGACTGTTGGAATAATTCGGTCAAAAAAAGACGAGCACGCGAGACGGTTTCAAGGGGCTTGTGAAATGCGGGAATGGTTTCCGGAAGAACGGGTGTCAATTTTGGGTCAAAAAAGAATGCCGTTAACGCACCGGCCGTACCGCCGAGAATCAAGGCGGCCGATAATCGGAGAAAAGCCATAGGGGTTCCCAAAGTGGCTTGAGTCAGAAAAAAGAGAACCGGATTGATGAGCGGTGAAGCGGTGAGAAAGGCCATGAGAGGCGCTTTGGGCAGGCGGTTTGTTCGGAGCAAGGAGCCGATGAGCGGGATAACCGCATAGGTGGCAATAGGGGATAGTGCGCCTAATAGGACGGCGGGCAGGATGGAGAGGAAGCGGAAACGGATCAGAAGGGGGGCGATTTTTTCTTTGGAGAGATAAGAAGAGAGTAGGGCCGATAACAGGATGCCGGCGGCTACGGAGGGCCACAGTTGAAGGAAAAGCTCCAGGAATTTCCAAACCACTCGTTCGGTATAAGTGCCGACAAATAGATGGC
>MGVN01000247.1:13041-13411 GCA_001800515.1 Elusimicrobia bacterium RIFOXYB2_FULL_49_7
TGGAGCGTCTCCACGCGGCCTTACCGTAAATGGATCATTCGAATTGTCTTGACGCCATGTCCTGCCACCAGTTTGCAGAAATAAATCCCGTTTGGGACCGGTTTGCCGGAAAGATCGGTTCCTTTCCAGGTGACGTATCGCATTCCCTGAGTTGCTTCGGAACGGATGAGGCGGTTGACCAGTCTGCCGGAAGCATCGAACACATCTAATGAAAGGGAGGTACGTTGATTCCCCCCGAAGAAGATTCGGGTCTCAGCGTAAAATGGGTTGGGTGAATTGGATAAGGTGAGTTGCGGCAGCTCGCTGGCCGGTTGTGCTAACTCTACGGCATCCGGTTCACTTTGGCCCAAGTGATAAAAAGTGCCGGCAA
>MGVN01000247.1:13421-22708 GCA_001800515.1 Elusimicrobia bacterium RIFOXYB2_FULL_49_7
GCCGAAAAAAGAGCGTTTCATTTCCGACGTCAGGTAGACATCTGAAGTGGCCGGATAGCCGGCCGCATAGGGGAGGTAGATGTTTCGATTGGAAAGCGTACCGTCGTTTACAACGGCCAGACTGAAACCGGCCCCGGAATTGGTTCCATGAGCCTTGACGAGAATACGGTTGTCTCCCTGGTTCAGGGAAATATCCACCACGGTGTCCACTTCGCCATAGCTGAGAAAGGTGGCGGAGTCGATAACCAGCGTACCGTTTACCCGGACGCGAAGGTCGCGAATTGCGCCGAGATAGAGTTTCCCGGTCTGCGCCTTATCCGAGTAAATTTGAGTGAAGGCGTATACCACATGATCAAAGTCTGCGCCCGTCACGGAGGCCTGCAGGTCGATGTAATTGGAAGCGGAGTAGAACGGCGTCCAGGCAAGGCCGTTGATTTCATCGTTGGGTCTTGGATCCGCGGCCGTTTCATCGATGAATTCTTCCCGGATATTGCGGGAGGCATAGGGACCGTGAACGAGCCAACGCCGACACCCGCGTCCGTAATAATGCATATCCTTGAAATAGGTATAGGCATTGACATGTTTTGCCGGCGCCTTGAAATCGACGCGGACCGAATCAAGCGGATCACCGTACACGGCGATACGGCGCAGGTCGTAAACGCCGTATCCTTTGGCCTGACCCCAGCGTAGGAGCTCAATATCCGCGGGATTGAGGTTCATGGAGGCGACGGCAACGGCTTCCGCGGCAATGGGATCGCTGCCGGCCAGGAGAAAATTACGTCTGAGAAAGCCGGTGCGGTAACTCCAGGGATGGGAACCTTCCCCTTCCAGGGAGGCGATTCCGTCCACAATACAATAATCGGAAGGATGATAGGCGAAGAGATTGGCCACCGTATTGGGCAGGGCGTTGCCATGATCCAATCGAGAGAGAGAGAGTGAGCGATTATGCGGATAGGTCGAACCGCCGTCCTCGGCGTAAACACCCCGGGAAACCGACCCGATGTAATTTTTCTGGATGCAGTTGGATACCACATCCGGCGTGGTCTTGATGATTGGAACGTTGACCAGAATGTCGCAATTTCGGACCGCATCGCTGGGGTTGTATCCGTTATCGCTCATGGTATTGCTGGTCGGCAGGCCTCCACCGATGCGGGAGGTGATATTTTTCGGATCATTGGGAACCGGATAAATTTGAGGCGTCAGACCGTCCAGTTCGTTTACGGAAATTTCATTATAAGGACGGCCGTCGGACATGATTTCATTATAATTGGTATTGATGCATTCGATGGTTTTATCCGGATGGCGATCTTGTGCCGCTTGGACGATGCCGTTGAAAGTGAAATCCGAGGGCAGATCCGGAAAGTCGCGGTTCCATCCCTGTCCATCAAAGCTGGATAAATCAAAAACATCCCGTTCGTCGCTGTAGCCGGCATAGGTCCCGCCGGCCAGAAGGCTGATACGAGTGGCATCCGTGGAATCTGCAATGTAATCCAGAACCGCCCAGATGACCCGTGGATCGGTTTGATCGCCCGGCATGTAGTGTGTGGCGTTCGGCAGATAACAGATGTTGGGCATGATGGATACCCAGGCGCTTCCTTTTTGATTAACCTTGTTGTCGATTTTGTACTTTAATTCTGAAATATTGGAGGAGCCAAAATGGGTATCCCTTTTCAAGGCAAGATAAACCATCTCCCGAATTTCCGCGTGGGTCAGGTTTGCCGTCTTTCCCTTTGAAAAGGAGAGGCTTGGATTGCTGGAGCGGATAAGTGCGACATGTGTGGCAATGGAAGCGGAGGTGTATCCATCAATGTTTTCATATCCGGATTCAAAGAAATAGGAATCCACGGCAAGCGGATTATCTCCGGCCTTTGTGTCGGATAGGACGATATCCGTTACAATGAGCCCGAGAAAGAGGGTAATGAAAAGAACGCGTTTTCGGTGGAAAAGAAGCTTCTGAAAAAACATAACCCCTCCTTCTATAGACGGCTTTTCCACTTATATGTAAAAAAATTACTTAAATCTCAGGACCTTGTTCAAGTAGGCCATTTCTCTTTCGGTAGTTCGACCTTCCTGAACCGATATTCCGTTTGCTCCTTGCAACTGTCTCTATATATTTTAGATAATAGTACTTTCATGAATACTTCATTAGACGAAACAAAACAGCTGGAATGTTTGCTGCAAGCCAGTGAAGTCTTACACGCTTCTCTTGAACCGGCGGAATTGTTCCGCCGGATACTGGATTTGGTATCGGATGTCTTGAATTGCCGTCAGGGGCGGATTTTCATTTTAGACACATCCAGAAACGGGCTATTCCTCAAAATGCAGAAAGAGGGGGAGGCTCGGGCGGAAATGCTTGATCTAAAGATGGTGTCCGGCGATAGTCCTCAGCGTTTTTCTGCCGAAGCCGGGGTTCCGGTTTTGGTTGAGGATATCGGCAAGGATGCCCGATTTGTCTCTAAAGAGAAAGACTCCGCTGACAGTTTGTTATGTGTGCCCATGCATTTCAACCAGCGACTCATCGGTGTGATTGAGGCCATGCACCCCAAGGATGGACGACCTTTCAACTATGAAGACCTGAAGCTTTTTCAAGGGTTTGCTAATATTTGCGGTGCCGCGGTGGTGAATGCCGGCCGTTATCTGGATGTTGCACAAGAGAACCGGGAACTGAAGGAACAGGTGTCGGGTATCAGTTCTCGTCTTATCGGGAATTCGGCGCCCATCCGGCGCATCAGCGGCTTAATCCGCAAGGTGGCGGCCACAGAGGTTATCGTACTGATCACCGGCGAATCCGGTACGGGCAAGGAAATCATTGCCCGCAGCATTCATACGATGAGCAGCCGTCGTGATTGCCCCTTTCTTCCGCTTAACTGCGGTGCCTTGCCCGAAACCCTGCTGGAAAGCGAACTCTTTGGCCATGAAAAAGGGGCCTTTACGGGTGCCGACAAAGCACGTCCCGGGATTTTTGAAGAGTGTCAGGGGGGAACCGTTTTTCTCGATGAAATCGGAGAGACTTCCCTTTCCACGCAAGTCAAACTACTTCGTGTGCTGCAGGAAGGCATGATTAAACGCATCGGCAGCAACCGTGAACTGAAGGTGGATGCCCGGATTCTATCTGCTACCAATAAGGATCTCAAGGCTCTTATCTCTGAAAAACGGTTCCGGGAGGATCTTTTCTACCGATTGAATGTGGTTAACATTGCAGTTCCTTCGCTTCGGGAACGACGGGAGGACATTCCGGTGCTGGCCGAGTTTTTCCTCAAGAGAGCTTGTGAGAAGCACGGTAAGGCGGTGACCGGGTTTTCGTCCAAGGCCATGCGTCTTTTGTTTAATCACAACTGGGTCGGGAATGTCCGAGAGCTTGAGAATGCGGTGGAATCCGCTGTGGCATTGTGCGAAGGTGCGTCCATCGAACCGAATGACTTGCCCGACACACTTTCTGCTTCGCAAGGAAGCGGCGGAGAGGGGCTTTTCGCTCTTTCGACTCTTTCCTTTGAAGCCGCCACCGATTATTTTGAAGAGCGATATTTTTCAACCCTGCTGGCTTCCGTCAATGGAGATATTAAAGTCGCGGCCGACAAAGCGGGGGTAAGTGAAAAATCGGTCTTGCGCCGCAAAAGTAAATTCAAACTATGAAGAACCTTTTGTTGTTGCTCTTGTTTTTCCGGGTGGGAGAAACCGCAACAGTGCTGGACTGGGATGAGGTTGCATTCCGAAAGATTAACGGTTTCCGCTCTCCTTTTTTAACTGCTGGTGCGGTGGTATTATCCGATGCGGCCTATATTCCTCCGGTTCTCTATGCCTACTCGTTCGGTTATGGCCTCTACCATGATGAACCCAAAGCGGCTGATTTCGGAAAAATCGGTTTTACCACCATGGCGGTCGTCATTGCGGGCAATCAGATCGTCAAACACTTCGTTAAGCGGGATAGACCTTTATTTGCGGTCAACGGGGCGCAGGGAGACTATCAAGATGGTTTTTTTACCCGACTTTTCCCGTCGGAAAAGTATTCCTGTCCTTCCCAGTCCGCTTCGTTGGCCGCTTCGGAGGCGATGGTATTGGGATATGCTTTTCCTCATTACGACAAGTATTTTTATTTCCTGATGGTATTGAATGCCTGGTCGCGGGTGTATAAAGGCGCGCACTATCCCGGTGACGTGTTGCTCGGTATGAGCGTGGGTGCCCTTCTGACTTATGGGACACTCCTGGGCTTGAAAAAGGCGGATGCGGATTTGGATCTCACTCACTGCGATGCCCATATTCCGCTGTTTCGCGTCAGTCACGGTTTTTAACCTAAGATAGGTTCGGTTTAACATTGGAGAAAGCGGATGCCCATACCAAAGCAAAAGAAAAACAGGTATATCCTTCCTTTGGCCGGTGTGTTGGTTCTGGTTGTGCTGTTTATTTTCCAGAAACAACAGACCCATTTAGCGAATGCCTTGCAGGCAGAAGGAGCGGTTAAGTCCGCTCGATCCGTTGCCCTGGCGGATCCCTTGTCCGGGACGTTGAAAGGCCGGACCATCCGGTGCAACGCATTTCCTCTGCAAGGGGTGGAATACGATTTAATCGGTGTTCCCCTTGCCGGGAGTCTTGAATTCGATATATTGGCCGTGCCAACCGATCAATCCTGCCTCCTTTTTGGGATCTATGACCAAAAGCGGGGCGCTTGTGCGCTTCAGGAGAACGGATTGGACGATGGTTTTCTTTGTTTCCTTGATTCCGCTGCACAACGTCTTTCCTTGCGATGGAACGTTGCCGCAGTTTCCTTTCCGCTGCCGGCGGAGACGGTTTTTCCGGTCCGGTTGTTGTGTGAATGGGGGGGCGGAAATATCTCCTTGTATCTGAACGGTATTCGGGCTGGGATATTGCCGGTGACGTCCGTATTGAGGCCCGCCCGATATGCGCTCTTCGTGGGATTGGGAGAGCCCGCAGCAGGATCCGCCAAGACCGCTAATCTGAAGTTGGTCTTACCCTGACAGAGACGAATCTTGCTGAGGATAGGGAAGAATAAGTAAATTTTCCGGATAAGAATTTTCCATACACATTGCGAGGTTTTCATGAAGACCCGAAAAAAACTCCAAATTCTCGATGCCGCCGGACTGAATCGCGTATTAACGCGCATGGCTCATGAAGTCATTGAACGTAACCGTGGGGCCGGAAATCTTGTCATCGTAGGAATGTTGACGCGGGGTGCTCTTTTGGCCAAAAGACTGGCTCAGAAGATTCAGCAGATTGAGAAAAAACCGGTTCGAGTGGGCGTACTCGACGTCGCCCTGTATCGGGATGATTTCCGTTCTCCGCACAAACAGCCGGCGGTTCGCGTGACCGATATCCCGTTCTCCATTGAGGCCAAGGATGTGCTTCTCGTGGACGACGTGCTCTACACCGGCCGTTCCGTACGTGCCGCACTCGATGCGCTGATAGATCTCGGCCGTCCCCGAACCATCCAGTTTGCGGCTCTGATTGACCGGGGGTTGCGCGAACTGCCCATACACGCCGATTATGTGGGCAAGGAGGTCAAGACCTCCCCCCAAGAGGAGATTCGTGTGCAGGTTCGGGAGAACGACACGTCGGACTCGGTCTGGCTGGTTGAAATTGAAAAATAATTCGTTTCTTAACACTAACCGGACATTCCTTCTCACTTTTTCCAGGCCCTATCGCTTTACCTTCATTGGGGGATCGTTACTGGTACTGGTGTCCGTGGTTACCGGGGCCTTGCCGGTTCGGTTGGTGCAACATTTCATTGATGCGTTGAAAGCCGGCACTCTGGACCAGGCCCATATTCGAAAAACCGTTCTGGAAATTCTGGGATTGGCCTTGATCTCCGCCGTTCTTCTTTTTTATCAGCGTCGATGGATCACTTCCGCCTCCCGGCTGATTGAATACGATATTCGGAAAAGGGCTTTTGATTTTCTTCACGAGCAGCCCGCCGCTTTCTATGTCAAGCACAAAACAGGCCATATCATGTCCCGGTTGACGAACGATCTCTCCCAGGTTCGGGAGATGATTGGTGCCGGTTTTCTACATCTCTGGCGCACGGGCTTGAATGGTGCGGTCATCATCGGCATGATGCTCTCCATGAACTTTTTTTATGCAGCCATCCCCTTGTTGCCGGTCATCATTCTCCCCTTTGCTTCTGCCACCCTAATGATGCGCCTCTCTCGTATGTATGCGGCCATTCAGGAGAAGTTGTCCCACATGAATAGCGTGGTGCAGGAAACCTTTTCCGGTATCGGGGTGGTCAAAGCGTATGGCCGGGAAGCGTGGCGGTTGGAACAATTTAAGCGTGCCAATGATGATTATTATGCTGCCACGATGTCCATGGCCCGTCTGATGGGCGTTATCTGGCCCCTCTTTGCCTTTATTGCCGCTCTGTCGGTCATTCTCCTCCTTTTTCTGGGTGGGCGGGCCGTTATCCGGGGAGAGATGACGCTGGGGACCTTGACTGCCCTGAACATCTATCTGGTCATGTTGACTTGGCCGCTGATTGGATTCGGCTGGGTGGTCAGCATGATTCAGCGCGGCATGGCTTCCGTAAAACGGCTTCGCGAATTTTTTCTGGAAAATGAAGCGCCTGTGTACCAAGGTTCCTTTTCTTTTCAGGAAGGGACTATTGAAGTAAAAAAACTTTCCTATCGCTATCCGGGTTCCGACAAGGATGCGCTTGTGGATGTAACCTTGACCATTCCAGAAGGAAGCCGGGTGGCCTTGGTTGGGACCGTGGGGTCCGGCAAGAGTACCCTCGTTTCGCTACTCTCCCGAATCATTGATCCCCCAACCGATACTATCCGCATGAATAACAAGGATATTAATGATTTGGAACGGCGGAGCTACCGTGAAGGGGTGGGGCTGGTACCGCAGGAGACCATCCTTTTTTCCGATACCTTGCAGAATAATCTGGAATTCGGACGGAACACCTCTCCGGAACGGTTGTCTGAAGCGCTTGCCATTTCGCAACTGGGTCGAGACCTCAAAGATTTCCCTCAGGGGCTGGAGACCCGGCTGGGCGAACGGGGCATCAATTTGTCCGGCGGTCAGCGCCAACGGGCAGCCATTGCCCGTGCTCTGTTGCGGGACCCGCGACTGCTTATTTTGGATGATTGCCTCTCCTCGGTTGATACGGATACGGAAGCGGAGATTATCAGCGGACTGGAAGCTTTTTTTAAAGGCAGAACCGTACTGGTGGTATCGCATCGGGTTAGCGTCATCCGGGGATCGGATTACATTTATGTCCTGGATGAGGGACGAATCTGCGAATCCGGGAACCATGACAGCTTGATGAGGCAAAAGGGGCTCTATGTCCGATTGTATGAGCAGCAGCTGTTGCAGGAAGGGGAGGCGTAATGGCCGGACATCATGCGCCTTCTGCTTCCCGAGAAGAGACGGCGCTGAAGGAATTTGACCTGAATCTTTTCCGCCAGCTCCTCCGGCTGCTGAAACCTTATTGGCCCTGGGTTGCTCTGGCCATCTCCCTTCTTTTGGCCGGCAGTTTTTTCTCGAATTATACTCCCAAGGTGGTGCAACGGGCCATTGATGGTCCTATTGCGCATCATGATTTATCGGGCCTTTGGGCCCCGGTTCTGCTCTTTTTATTGCTTAAGAGCGGTTCCTTTTTATTTACTTTTTTGCAGGTTTTCACAACCGCTTTTGTCAGCACCCGTGTTATTCGCGACCTGCGCTTGAAATTGTTTGCGCATATTCAGTCCCTGTCCATGCGCTATTTCTCCAAGAATCCGGTGGGTCGGCTCATGTCGCGCGTGGTCAGCGATACGGATGTGTTGAACGAGCTTTTTTCTTCGGGTCTCATTACCGTGTTCGGCGACATCTTTTCGTTGGCATTCATCGTCTTTTTTATGTTTAGTCTTCATGTCAAGCTCACCCTGGTCTGTTTGGCCATTTTGCCGCCGGTATTGTTGGTGAGCTCCCTTTTTAAGAGGAATGTGCGAGAGCAGTTCCGGAAAATCCGACTCAAAACCGCGGATATTAATACCCATCTCCAGGAAAGCATTACGGGTATGTCGGTCATCCAGCTTTTTAATCAGGAGAAGCGGGATGGCGAACGGTTTAATGTGCACAACAAAGAATATTGCGGTTATTTTCTGAAGACCATTTTCTATTTCTCCCTCTTTTATCCGGCCATGGAATTGCTCAGTTCCATCGGCTTGTGTCTGGTGCTTTGGTATGGCGGACTTCGTTATCTGGACAGCGGTCTCACGGTGGGCATTTTGGTCGCTTTTGTGGAATATATGCGGACCCTTTTCAATCCTATTCGTGATTTGGCAGAAAAATACAATGTGCTCCAGAATGCCATGGCCAGTTCGGAACGGGTCTTTCAGGTTCTTGCTGAAAAGCCGGAAATCCAACTCCCTTCCTATCCGGTCACACCTCAGGATGAAAGCGGACGAATTGAGTTTTCCCATGTTTCTTTCGGGTATGTGCCGGGAAAAGAGGTGTTGTCCGATGTTTCCTTTATCGTGAAACCCGGAGAGACCGTGGCCGTGGTGGGCGCGACCGGAGCGGGCAAGAGTACGCTGATTCATCTATTGAACCGTTTTTATGATCCCTTATCCGGCCATATTAAGGTTGACGGGGTTCCATTGACTCAATTATCGTCTGCAGAGTTGCGCAAACGTATTGGGACCGTGTCTCAGGATCTTTTTATTTTTTCAGATACCGTGGCTGAGAATATCCGGCTGGGTGAACAACGGATTCAACAAGAGGCAATGGAGGAGATTAGCGGTTATATCAATGCGGACCGGTTTATCCGGCAGCAGGCGGCTGGATATGAGGAGGTGCTCAAGGAACGGGGGACCAATCTATCAACCGGGCAGAAGCAGCTTTTAGCCTTTGCGCGGGTACTTGCTTTTTCTCCTGCCATTCTGGTGTTGGATGAAGCCACCAGCAGTGTGGACCCCCAGACAGAGAAGCTCATTCAGGAGGCTATTGCCAAGCTGACCCGAGGCAGGACCTGCCTGATTGTGGCGCATCGTTTGTCTACCATCCGCCATGCGCACCGGATTTTGGTCATGCATCATGGCCGTATTACCGAAAGCGGGACGCATGACACATTGCTTCAGCAAGACGGGATTTACTCAAGGTTGTATCAGCTCCAATTTTCGGGAAACTGAATTTTAAGGATAGTCTTGTTCGGAAATGCAATCAGATCGGGATGAAGGCACCCGCTTTTCGAAGCTCGGTCTGAAGGGCGGTCGGATGAAGGGTTGCCGGGGTGCATCCTGCTTTCCGGCAAAGGGCTGCGGCCGCTTCATGAGTGGCTGACAAAGCGCGAC
>MGVN01000247.1:22759-27147 GCA_001800515.1 Elusimicrobia bacterium RIFOXYB2_FULL_49_7
TCCGCTAAATCGGCCAAAATCGAATCAGGCTATACCGTTTGAAAATATTGTAATAAATAACGCTTATAAATTATCAAGAGACAATATTTACTCCGGAAAAAAAAGCCCCTTGGACCAAGAAGTCCAAGGGGCTTGAATGGCGATTGATTTTTTATTTCTTGATGCTGAGCAGTTCGACTTCGAAGATCAGCATGGAATTGGGGCCGATGGCGCGTCCGGCACCACGGTCGCCGTAACCCAGTTTGGACGGAATGAAGAGCTTGTTCTTACCGCCCACTTTCATCAGCTGAATGGCTTCGCCCCAGCCGGGGATGACGCCGTTCAAGGGAAAAGTAGCCGGTTCGCCGCGTTTGATGGAACTGTCGAATTCCGTACCATCAATGAGGGTGCCCGTATAATGGACCGTGACCTGATCCGTGGCTTTGGGGGTCTCGCCTTTGCCTTCCTGTATGACGACGTATTGCAGGCCGGAAGCAGTGGTGATGACGCCGGGTTTGCTTTTGTTTTCTTCCAGGAATTTTTCTTCGGCTTTTTTATTGTTGCCGGCCACTTCGGTTTGCATCTTTGTAAACATCTCTTGCTTAATCTGCATGGCTTCCTGATCCGTCAGGATGCTTTTCTTGCCTTCCAGCTGGTCCTGAATGCCCTTCATCACGGTCGGCAAATCAACGGAATTCTTGACATCCTTCAACGAGGTGCCGATATCCAGGCCGATGGCATAGCTGAATTTGGAATTAGGGTTGCTGAAATCCACGGTGGCGGCTTTCTCCTTTTTACAGGCGTTGAAGAGAGTGAGGGACAGGGCGAGCAGGAGCAGAGCTGAAAAGTTACGCATACGAAAACTCCTTGGGTTAAGGTCTGACCATGTAAAAGACAGGAAGGTAGAATATATATTTATATGGGAAGCGAAAAAAATTATATTCATTCAAATTCCAAAACTTCTTTCCCATCCGTTTTTCAAAAGGAGGGATATTCGTGGCCCTGAAAATCAAGCATCTGCTCGGTCTGCATGATGTGGAACGAGAGGACATCACCCAGATTCTGGATGCCGCTAAAAGCTTCCAAGAGGTCTTGAAACGCGAAGTCAAGAAGGTGCCTACCTTGCGCGGCAAGACCATCGTCAATCTTTTTTTTGAAAACAGCACCCGGACCCGCATCAGTTTTGAGCTGGCCGAGAAGCGGTTGTCCGGGGATACGGTCAATTTCTCAGTGGCCCAAAGCAGCGTTAAAAAAGGGGAGACGCTGAAGGACACCATCCGCAATATTGAAGCCATGAAGATCAACATGGTCGTGGTGCGCCATAGTTCGCCCGGGACCCCCCAGTATCTGACTCAATGTACGGATGCGGTCATTGTCAACGCCGGAGACGGCAGCAACGAACATCCTACCCAGGCGCTCTTGGATATGCTGACCATGCGCGATCATTTCGGCTGTTTGTCGGGTTTGAAGGTGGCTCTGGTGGGGGATATTCTCCATTCCCGTGTGGCCCGGTCGAACATCTGGGGTCTTTCCACCCTGGGCGCCCAGGTCTGGGTTTGCGGGCCTGAAACGCTGTTGCCCCAATATATGGACGATTTTCCGGTACACCGGACCACCCGACTCGACGAGGCGCTGGAAGGAGCGGATGTTATTATGGCTCTGCGCATCCAACTGGAACGGCGTGCGGGCAGCTTTTTCCCGAGCATAAACGAATACCGGGAGCTTTTCGGCATTACCACGGAGCGACTCAAGCGGGTGGGTAAAAAGGATTTCCTTATTATGCATCCGGGGCCCATCAATCGCGGTGTGGAAATCGATACCGATGTGGCGGATGGACCTCATTCCGTGATTCTGGACCAGGTGACAAACGGAGTGGCAACGCGTATGGCCGTGCTTTATCTGCTGGGAGGAGGAAGTGACAATGCTTAAGGGAAACCTGCTTATTCGCAACGGTTGGGTGGTCAGTCCGGCTGAAAAAATGAACGGTATCCGCGATGTATTGGTCGGTAACGGCCGAGTGATTGCCTCCGGCAAAAAACTTAAAGCAGATGCGGACCGTATTATCGAGGCCAAAGGGCTTCATGTTTGTCCGGGGTTTATCGATATGCATGTCCATCTGCGGGAACCCGGTTTTGAAGACAAGGAAACCATCAAGACCGGAACAGAGGCGGCGGTGGCGGGCGGTATCACGGCCGTGGCGTGTATGCCGAATACCCGGCCGGTCATTGATTCCGAATCCGTTGTCCAGTTCGTGCAGGATCGTGCCCGCCGTGTCAAGGCGCGGGTCTATCCTGTGGGTGCCATTACCCAGGGACAGGAGGGCAAGGCGCTGTCCGAAATCGGTCTGATGCGACGTGCCGGAATTGTGGCCGTGAGTGAGGACGGCAAAAGCGTCATGGACGCAGCGGTCATGAAAAGCGCGCTTCGTTATTGCAAAATGGACGACATTGTGGTCATCTGTCATTGTGAAGAAATGAATCTTTCCGCCGGGGGTATCGTAAATGAAGGACGCGCCTCGGGCCGCTTGGGCATGAAAGGTATTTCCCGGGTTGCGGAAGACATTATGGTTGCGCGCGACATTATGCTGGCGCGTGACACCGGCGCTCGTATTCATATTGCCCATGTCAGCACGAAAGGTTCCGTCGAGCTTATCCGGCAGGCCAAGTCCATTGGGGTGCAGGTAACGGCTGAGACCGCCCCCCATTATCTTACGCTAACCGACCAGTTGGTTGAAACCTTTAATCCGGTTTATCGGGTTAATCCGCCCTTACGCGAGCAGGAGGATATCAATGCCCTTATCAAAGGGCTTCGGGATGGCACGATAGATGCCATTGCCACAGACCATGCGCCGCATACGGTGGATGATAAGGATCAGGAATTTGATTTGGTTCCAAACGGTATGATTGGGCTTGAGACATCCGTCGGGGTGGTACTGACCGAGCTTTTTCACAAGCGGAAGTTGCCGTTGTTGCGCCTGGTTGAGTTAATGGCCGTCAATCCGGCCGCTATTCTGAAGGTGGAATGCGGTGCTTTTCGAGAGGGTGGATTAGCGGATTTCACCCTACTCGATATGAAAAAGAAATGGACCGTGAATTCGGCCAAGTTTTGTTCCAAGGCGCGCAATACCCCTTTTGAGGGATGGACGCTGACCGGTAAAGCTGTTGCTACGTTAGTGGAAGGCCGGCTGGTTTACGAAGAATGAAACTTTGACATTAAATCCTGAAGGCTGAAGCGACTGCTTTTATTCGCGCTTTTTTGGGGCTCTCCCTTACCCGTGTCGGGGTTTCGGTTATCTCTTTTAGGGGCATTATTCTGTTGAGGCAGCCGGGAAGTGGTGGAACTCGCGGCCGCGGGTGCAGCCAGGGCTTTCATGGATAGGCTGATTCGTTTACGGTCTGCATCCACGTCCAAGACCTTGACCTTGACGATATCTCCCACTTTGACCACGTCCCGTGGATTCTGTACATAGCGGTTGGCCAGTTCCGAGACATGGACCAAACCGTCCTGGTGCACGCCGATGTCTACAAATGCGCCAAAATCAGCTACATTGGTGACATTGCCTTCCAGTATCATGCCCGCAGCAAGGTCCTTGATCTCATGGACACCTTCTTTAAATTCAGCTGTCTTGAATTCCCGGCGTGGATCGCGGCCCGGCTTGGCCAACTCTTTTATGATATCCGTTACCGTGGGAAGGCCTATTCCGGCTGCTTCGTCAACGTAATCGGCAGGGGAGAGGCGGGTGACCATTTCGTCATTGCCGGCCAACGTCACGATATCGGTCTTTAGCCGGGCGGCCATCTGCTCTACGAGGGGATATCTTTCCGGATGGACGGCTGAATTATCCAACGGATGATGCGAGCCTCTTACTCTAAGGAACCCGGCGCATTGTTCAAAGACCCGGGGGCCTATTCCCGGAACCTCATTCAATTCCATGCGGCCGTGAATGCCTCCTTTTTTATTCCGGTAATCGACAATGGCCTTGGCCAATCTGGGAGAAATGCCTGCCACATACGCGAGCAGGTGAGGGGAGGCGGTGTTCAGGTCCACGCCAACCAAGTTGACACAGGATTCCACCACATCTTCGAGTTTTTTCTTGAGCCGTTTTTGATCCACATCGTGTTGGTATTGGCCTACGCCCAGTGACCGGGGTTCTATTTTGACTAATTCGGCCAAAGGGTCTTGGAGCCGCCGTCCGATGCTGATGGCTCCGCGCACGGTCACGTCCTGATCCGGAAATTCCTCGACCGCAACCGGTGAAGCGCTGTATACCGAGGCACCGGATTCATTGACCAATACGACTCGGATATCCTCCCGTTTCTCTTTTTTTAGGAAATCGCGTACAAAACTTTCAGTTTCCCGTGAGGCGGTACCATTGCCGATGGCGATCAGTTCGGCCCCGTATTTTGAAA
>MGVN01000248.1:0-2149 GCA_001800515.1 Elusimicrobia bacterium RIFOXYB2_FULL_49_7
CAGCAATCCCGCGGGGTCCATTGAGATTCGCAGCAGTCGCAGTGCTGCCGTCACCGGAATAGCCGCCCACGTTGCCTGCTATGGTGGTAATGGTGCCTACAGGCGATATCTTGCGTACGCGGTTATTGCCCATATCGGCAAAATAGACATTCCCAGCCAAATCCACCGCGACACCGATTGGAGAGTTGATCATGGCAAGGGTCGCAGTACTCCCATCGCCTGAATAACCGGCTGACCCGGTCCCTGCGATTGAAGTAATAACCCCCGATGTGTCAACTTTCCTGATCAGGCAGTTGGTAGTATCTGCGATATAGAGATTGCTCGACGAATCAACAGCAACACCGCAGGGAGAATAGAGCTGGGCTGACGTAGCAAGCCCGCCGTCGCCGAAATTACCCGCAGACCCTATCCCTGCTACAGTGGAAATGATGCCGGAAGTATTGACCTTCCTTACCCTGTGTCCGCCATACTCGGCGATATAAAGATTTCCCGCTGCATCAAGAGCTACACTTGAGGGCACGTTTATCTGTGCGGCCTCTGCACTTCCGCTGTCTCCCGCTGACCCGGCACTGCCCGTCCCCGCGACGGTCTTGATGACCATATCGGCATGCGCGACCGCCTGGCAAAGGAATAGAAATAACACAATACATAAGCATCTCATTTTATTCATCGCTCTTTGCTCCTTGTGGCATTTCTTGAGAACGGGCATTCAGGAAGGGGGAAGGAGATATGCCAGGACAACTCTCCGAGCCTTATTTCACCAGTTCCGCTTCTATACTGTAGGCATCGGTCTTGTTGACCTTCACCTGCGCCGATGTCATTTGTTCAAGCCGTTTCGCTATCTCAAGCGCTGTCCCCTTGCGCACATCCATGTCCAGCAGCGCGCTTCCGTTGGAAAAGTTACGCGTCCAGCAGTCGCGCACTTCGGTCAGCGCCCGCACCGAGCGGACAAAATCGTTCAGTTTATTGATATCGTCGACATTTGATATGGTCAATTGCACGACGGAGCGTTCTTTGAGAAGCTTCAATACTGTTGCAGGGAGGTCGCGGGATACCTTTTCGGAAGCATTCGCTATCGCTTTCTTTGCCGCAGCGTCGCGTGTGACGTCAACACCGCCCAATGTCTCAGTCGCGGTGGTTATAACGTCTCTAGAACCTGTTTTAATAACTCTCAGGTCGAGCACTGCGCGGTACGACACAAGGCCGCCAAGCCCCTGGTCTGTGTTGAAGGTACTCTCCGCTTTACCCTCCACAAGGATATCTGAGGCATCTCCATCAGAAACGGTGTACCCCTGTCCCAGGAACTTCTTTTTCAACTCGCTCGCAGCGACCGTTGTAGCCGCTATTTTTCCGTCAATAGTTTCCTCTATCGTAAATTTCACCACCGGATTGCCGAGTTTTTTCGGTTCAAGTTCAAGAGCCTTGAGTTTCGCTGACAAGTCTTCCCTGCGCACCAGAGCCTTGATGCGGGTTACGTAAAAATCGCCGTCGCGTGATTCTTTCAGCACCTCATATTTTTCAATATATCCTTCTGTCTGGGAAGTGATATTGTCATCAATAAGCACTGCCTTGGCTACAAGGGATTCCTGCGAGACGTACACGCCTATCACGAGACCTAAGGCGTTCTTAAGCGCTTCATGAAGCGACGTACTCTTGGCGCCCTGTATATCGTTGTTGATGACAGGGCCCATGCCTTCCGCTATTACGATCTCGGAATTGGGAGACGTTGCCTTTATCTGGGTGCGTGACGAAGCGCAGCCGGAAAAAGCCGCCATACACAACGCAAGGAACGACACACAAGCAGTATAGTTCTTCATTCGCGCAGCACCTCGTAACGAAATTGTCATGTCACAGCATACAAAACTACTGTCCTATTCTCCCGCAAGCTTCATCCCCGTTTCTTTGAGCGTTTTCTTGGACAGCCGCAGCACCACCACGCAGCCGTCGTCAGAGGTCCACTCGCTCCGTACCACCTGCGCTCCCTTTATTGCCGCGTTTACGCTCGTCGCCAGCAGCGAATCGGTTTCGATCGCCTTCTCTACCGTGATACCGCCCTCAAGTTTTACCCCTTTGACAAGAGAGAGCATATTGTACTGCGCATTCACTACCGCTGAGTTCCTTGAGGTCGCCATCTTCTGCGTCTTGTTTA
>MGVN01000248.1:2510-2652 GCA_001800515.1 Elusimicrobia bacterium RIFOXYB2_FULL_49_7
CCGTACACAAGAATTCAAGTGCGGTAATGAGCATGGCAGCAACAAAGACAAACGGAAAGATAAAACGCGCATGCGTCATCTTTCTTATCGTAGCATGGATCCTGAGCCTGACGGCTTCAGGCAGTTTCAGCACCATGTCGCC
>MGVN01000248.1:2732-3255 GCA_001800515.1 Elusimicrobia bacterium RIFOXYB2_FULL_49_7
CCAATGCATAGACTAGTTTTGAAAGGGCAGCCACATGGCTCAACTGCTGGACACCCTTCAGAAGGCCTATGCCGATGAGAAAATATGACAGAAAGACCCCGGCGATGAATACCATGCCGGCCAGCAAGACCTCGGAGCGGCCTTTCTTAAGGACGAGACTCAGATACGACAGGAAGAATATGATGGTGGCGAACGCACATGGATTAATACTGTCGACCAGCCCTGCAATAAGCACGGGGAAAAACTTCAGCGACGCGGCTGCATCGGGGCGAGAGGGAACAGTTTCAGGCACGGTGATATCCGGGCAGGTTCCTGCACTCACATATTTTTCCACGGCCTTCGGCAGCATTCGGGCAATGGCGTCCGTCCCGGCGAAAACATCATCGCCTATAAAGAGAACGGGGAATTCGTTCAATGCCACTTTTTTCTGTTCTTCGAGATATAAAAGCTTCTCATAATTCTTCTTTTCCGCGACATCGTATTCCCGTATCTTAATGACAACGCCATAGGTTCGTTCAAGCGC
>MGVN01000248.1:3267-4998 GCA_001800515.1 Elusimicrobia bacterium RIFOXYB2_FULL_49_7
TTCCCTCAGCGTGCGGCAGGATTTGCAGCCCGCAGAATCAAAAAGCACCAAGGGAATGACCATGGCGGTACGACGAGAGGTTCCTGCTGCTGCGGGAGGAGGGACAGAGACTGCAGGGGAAGGCGCGGCGAGTATACTACCCTTGATGTCGATCGACAGATAGGGGTTATCCGGAGAGTTCGACTGGACAAAGACTTTCTCAAGGAAATCGGGAGAATGACCTGCGGTGTCCACTGAAATAACGATGGTTTCCCTGCCACCCTGCGCCACGTCAAAGCGTGCCTTATCTACCGTGACACAGCTGCACGACGGCCTGAGCCCGACATGGAGCACCGGCACCCGGTCATTTATGATCTCTGTGCTGAAGGTAAACTTTTCCCCTTCATGCACTTTTCCAAGGTCGAATTTCGCAGTGCTTACTTCAATACAATGAGCGTTTGAGTAAACAAACGCGGACAAACAAACGGAAAGCAGTGCTCCCCGCAGGATAGCAGGAAGGATCGTCTTCATTGCGCCTTAAGGCTTTCAAAGTATTTATCAATGAGTACGCGGACTTGAGGGTCATCAGGGATATCTTTCGTGAGAGGGATGATCTCGTGAGTGAAAGAATCGACGCTCTTATTCTCGTTGAATTTAAGCACCAGTTTCCCTACGTTTTGCGCGTCCGGCCCTGCCTGCACTATCAGCGTCTTCCCTATTTTCACCGGTTCTTTAAGCAGGGCCTGGGAGTGGCCTCCCACGATAACGTCGAAAGCAGTAAGCTCCTGCGCTATCTTCTGATCCTCTTCGTCCCCGCTGTGCGACACCAGCACGGCAAGATCATACTTCCCTTTATTCTTTTCAAGTATCCCTTCCAGGGTCGAATGCAGCGGAAGCACGGTTACGTGTTTGGTCACTTCCTCAGGATAGAGGGCGAATACGTCAGGATGCAGAGCCGAAACGAGCAGTATTTTCATCCCTGCTTTTTCAACTATCATGCTGCTTACCGTAAGCGCATTACACGAATCTCCCTCGCAAAACGAAACATTGGAAGCGAGGAACGGGACTTTGTAGGCAGCCATCATTTTGGGGAAACCGCCGAACGACAACTCCTGGTCGCCCGGGCACACCGCGTCATACTGCAAAAGTTCGTAGATATTCAGAATGCATTCCGCAAGGCTTTTGCTTATGTATGGTTTAAAAAAATCTCCGGAATCGATGGTAAGGCCTTTATCCTGATAGTTCTGCCGTTCCTGTTTAAGATACGTGGCTCTTCGCACGAGGCCGCCATAAGGATTAGCCGGGCAATCACAGGATTGCAGGTTCCCGTTCGTAGAGTTGGTGAAAAAAACAGCAAGCTCCTGGGGCTGGAGCGCTGTTTCCGCTGCAAGGGCAGCGATTTGTTTTTCAAGGGTTGCCTCAATGTTCTCGTCGTAACCGTTCGAAATATAATATATCTTGCCTGAGGGCGCTATCAGGAACAGTTTTGGTACTCGGGCCAGGCCTCCCCGAAGCACTCCGTAACTTTCGCCGGTGACAGCTGCGGCGGGATCAAGCACGGCGGTAAGGGTCACAGCATTTGCGCTCAGGAATTCCGCAACTTTTTCTTTCTTGAGTTCGTCGATGCTCACCAGGTATACTTTCACCCCGGTGTTCTTCTCAATGTTCTGGAGATGCGGGATCTCTTTAAGGCAGGGCTTGCACCAGGTAGCAAAAAAAGAAATGATAATGGGCTTACCGGCCGCCAGCGCC
>MGVN01000248.1:5026-6371 GCA_001800515.1 Elusimicrobia bacterium RIFOXYB2_FULL_49_7
CAGTCCCAAGAGAAAAACCGGGCGCTTTGTCTCCTGGTTTCAACTCCGCCTGCACCGGCAACGAAAACAAAACCGTGACCATAAAACCTAATAAAATACCACAATATTTCTTCATAGGAGCATAGCCTTTCACGGACAACTACCGTTCATTCGCTATCTGGATCGCAAGCTGTTTGCAGCCGTCGCGCAGTTCGCGGGCAGAAGCGGCTTCCCTGCTATAGGAGCGCATTATCTCCCCTGTTTCCACGGAAACTACGTTTACAGTGATGTAATACGTATCAAGGAGTTTTGATAAGGAGCCCACGAGCATGAATTTGACGTTCAGTATCTTGCCCATTTTGACCGCGCAATCAGCCACGGAGCATCCTGACTGCTGGAACGCGGCCTCTGCAAGGAGCTTATCCATATTTGCTTTTTCAACCAGTTTAAATGCGTTCGAGTTGACCATTTCCGTTCTCAGGAAATCAGAAACGATCGAAGCATCTGCCTGAGAAACATTTTTTCCGGTAAATTCCGCAACAGCGACAGTGCTCACTTCCATTGAAGCCCTTGGAACGTACGGCTCCTGGGGCACCGCTGCGGGTTGCTGCAGCACCACTTGCTGCATGGAAGGTTGCTGAGCAGGAGCAGCGGTCGCGACTGCCTTTTTCTCCTTTGCAGGAACTGCTGCTGATCTCTCGGAGTTCTTGAACCTGAACTGGAGATCGAACCTGGTGGTCCCCATTCCTTCATAATCCGAAGGGGATATTGTCTGCGCGACTTCCAGAGATATTCTCTTGTAATGAAACCCTATGCCTGCAGAAGGCACCGAAGCCCCATTCTGGATAGTGCGGTTGCCAAGACGCAGTGCAAGAAGCCTGAAAGGAAACCATTCAAGCCCGAAGGAGTTCCATGAGGCACTCTTTTCGTTACTGGTGTTCTGCAGCGCATACGAAAGCACGAGATTCTTGTTCCTGAGCAGATAGACTGAAGCGCCTGCGCGCATGAGCTGCGGCTGCGGCTGGCCTGTACCAATCGCTATTTTGCCATTTTTCTCTTTGAATTCGAGCTTCCCGCCCATATTAGCCATTGCCGCGCCTACCGACAGCCTGTTTTGCATGAACAAAACACCGAGACCGAAATTGAGCGCAGGAGTGGCGACATAATCGCCCAGGTTCATCCCCACAATACCCAAAGAAGGGGCCAACGAGAAGTATTCCCCTATTTTGAATGCCAATGCCAGCTGCAGCGCAGTATTGTTGACAGTGAGATCAGCCCCTTTGTTCCCCAGAAGGTCATAGCTGGGGACAGTCGAATTCTCTGAGATCAGGTTCAATCCGAACCCTACTCTTCTTTTGATACTTGT
>MGVN01000249.1:0-8590 GCA_001800515.1 Elusimicrobia bacterium RIFOXYB2_FULL_49_7
GTCTGCTGGACGAAGAGGCGTAACCCGGGGTCCTGCGCGATGCCGGCCCTTTTACTCGTCCTGCTCGCGGCTGCCCTGCTTTCTGCATCCCCTACGGTCCATACGGCCTTTTCCCGTATCGGAGAAGGTGTCCGTTTGGTCCACACAACCGGTCCTTTTCCCATTTTTGCAACCGGTGCCTCTTCCGCATCGGGTAATCCGGCCTTTTTAGCCGATTTCTTCGGCCAGGAGGCAGGATTGGCTGTTGAGGACTTGGCCCATCCCTTTTGCGGGGATGTTTATTATCAGGGACGTTTTCTGCAAAACGCAGCCCTGGGTATTTCCTCCACCCATTTGTCGCGGGACCATTACCAGGAGAACCGAAGCGCTCTTTTTTACGGTGCCTCGGTGAACGAACTTTCCTTTGGCGTGCTGCTCAAAACGCTGTATGCCACGGACTTGCCGGATGGGGCGTACCATGCCTCCCTTTTCGCCCTCGATGCGGATGTGGGACTCCTCTATGGTTGGAATGAAATGGTCTATGCCGCACTCTCGGCCGGAAACCTGGTTTCACCCAATATCGTGAACACCTATCAGGATATCATCCATCCAAGCCGGTCGCTTGGTTTCCAGCTGGGCGTGGTTCCGGATTTGGAACGGCGGCTTGCTTTTTTTGCCGAAGCGGGTATGGATAGTCTTCACGGCTTGGCGATACCGGGCTATTTCTTCGGTTCCGGAACGGAAATGACCTTTTTTGAAGCGCGTCTTTTCACGGTGTCGGTTGCTTTCCATTCAGTGTTACCTCGTCGAAAAGCGGAGCGGGAAAACAGTCTCTTTGCGGTCTTGTCCGGCAACTTGCCCGTGGCCGGTAAGAAGATGAAGCTGGAATATGGTTTTCGGAAGCATTTGAGCGGAAATGCGGCGGTATCGGACGATCTGTCTCATTCGGCCGGACTTGCCTTTTTATTCGGCGGCAAAGGGGATTATGTGGCCCCCGTGTCGGATGCTGAAGCGGATCGTGAGAGTTTTTCACCGGATGGTGATGCAGTGGAAGACCGGATGAATTTCCGGCTTATCGGGCAGGATGATCCTGCCGGCAAAGGCATTAAGAAATGGGCCTTTATCCTCTATCTTCGAGACGACGATAACCGGCTCCATCCGGTCAAGTCCTTTTCCGGTTCCGGGGTGCCGCCCCGTTTTATCGCCTGGGACGGCCGTAATTCGCGGAGCGAACTGGTTTCCAAAGGAATGTACTATTATCAACTCCGTGTCACGGATTTTGATCACAATTTTACGGATTCCAAGCTCAAGGTTATTTATGTCCGGTGAGCCCGTGAAAGATTCTTGAAATGAACCTTTCTGGCCGATTCGTCCGTTAATCGCATGGTCTTCGAAAAAGAGATCAACAACCGCTTTGTCGGGCTTCGTATTGATGTTTATCTGACACGGAAATATCCCTACCACACCCGTAATGTCTGGCAGCGAAAGATAGAGGAAGGTGCGGTTCGGATGAATGGGCACTGCGTCAAGGCCTCTACCCGGATTCCCCAAGACAGCGTGGTCACCTATGATATCGGCGATTTTCAGGAGGTGGCGGTCAATACGAACTATGCCGTACTCTACGAAGACGACCACCTGCTTATCATCGACAAGCCGGCCGATATTCCGGTTCATACCAGCGGCAAATATTTCAACAACACGCTGATCAAACTGTTGCGCCGTGATTTTCCGGACGAGCAGCTTAATCTTATCAATCGGCTGGATCGTGAAACCAGCGGCGTCATTTTGTTGGGAAAGAATTTTGAGGCGTGCCGGCATGTGGGCCGACAATTTATGAACAAGCAAGTCCGGAAAACGTATATTGCCTATACCTTTGGCGAAATAGCCGAACAGACTTTTCGAGTGGAAGCGCCCATTGCCGAAGAGGTCTCAGCTACCATCCGTATCCGCATGGGGGTTGATCCGAAAGGGTTACCTGCAGAAACTGATTTTGAAGTCCTCTGTCGTGCCAACGGTTTTACCAAACTCTACTGTTATCCGCGGACCGGTCGTACCAACCAAATCCGCGTTCATCTGGCGCATTATGGTTTTCCCATTGTGGGGGACAAGCTTTATTCCGGGAATGACCTTGATTTTCTGGAATTTGTGGGGAACGGCAATACCCCTGGGATTCTTGAACGTCTTCTCTTGCCGCGCCAGGCGTTGCATGCCAATCGGCTGATTTTTACCCATCCGGCATCCCATTGCGAGATGGAGATTGTGGCCCCGGAGCCGCCTGATTTGTTAGCCTTTCAGGAGCAATATTTATTGGGGAACTGTCAACGGTAAGCCGTTTCACACCGCTTTAATTTCCTTTAGTAATCCATATAAAACATTTAATCTCTCGCTGATAATTTCATCATCCTTATGCAAGGTATCGTCAAATAGTTTGATGTCATTTTCAATCTGTTCATTGTCTTTGCAAATAGATACATTCATGGCGCCGCCTTGCAATCCGATTCTATTTAAAAGAGGATACGTAGGATAATCCTTTTCATTTTTTCTATAACGTTCCATAAAAAACTGTCTGGTTTTACATATTAGAATCGCCAAATCAAGAACCCTATGTAACGGCATTTCTTCTGATTGCCTGGACCACTTTTCGCCTGTATGACGCCATATTTTTGCTGAAATATCTACATTGCCTCTGTCATTCCATTGCGCGAGACCTAATGATAATCCTTTTGCATCTGAAGCATTTGCATTTCTGCCATCGATTAAATCATAATCCTCTGAAACAATCACCGGTTTATGCTTTAATTCAGTTGGAATTTTCATTTTACCCCACATTTTTAGATTTTATGACTTACTGCGTTTATAAATTACTATATTAGTGGATGTTTTGCAATATAATTTTAATAGAAAATACTAGTGATTATCGTAGGCTTACGCTCACTCCGCTTTCTTACTTCCGAAGCAATACGGTCCAAAGCCGGATTGTCTACCGCGGCCATGGATGTCATCGGAGGAATCGCTGCTATTTCAACCTGACCGGGCGCCTTTTTCCTGAATAATAACATTGCACGGCAGCTACCCCTATTTTATCCCCGCTTGCAGAGCCTTATAGGCCGGAGATGGATTACATGAACCAAGAATCACATATTTTCGAAGTCTACTCTCTCGTCCCGGCTTTGTCTTCATCGAGATCGTCATGCCTGTCCCCGCCCAGACTGTAATAATTATTCTCTTCATCTTCACTGCCTATATTTTCCTGCTTGTTATCCAATTCGGCGCCCGGCACATCAAGGTCACTGCCGGTTTCCGTTTCACTGAAGTCTTTTTCGTTTCTTTTTCCGGGTTTATCCCCGGGCTCCTTATTTTTTATCATATGTGCAAACCTTTTGTAAAATTGAAGGCTTTTGAGGCCCTTTTGCCGTTTTTTTGCCTTTAATACATTAGAGGCCCCTACATCGCCGGCACCGACAATCACGACTTTGCGGGAGCCCCGGATTACGCGCTACTAGGCCTGAAAGAATGCGAGCAGGTCGGCGTTGATCTGATCCTTGTTGGTGGAGCACATGCCATGCGGCAAACTGGGATAGACTTTCAGTTCGGCACCCTTAACGATTTTTGATGTGAGCAGAGCCGAAGCGCCGATCGGTACAATCTGGTCGTCGTCGCCGTGCATGATGAGCGTCGGTACATTGAACTTCTTGAGGTCTTTGGTGAAGTCGGTTTCGGAAAAGGCCTTAATGCAATCGATGACAGCTTTGAATCCGGCCTGCATCCCTTGCAGCCAGAAGGAGTCCCGCAGCCCTTGACTGACCTTGGAATTTGGTCTGTTGGCACCGAAAAATGGCATGCTGAGATCCTTGAAGAATTGCGAGCGATCGGCGAGTACGCCGGCGCGGATTTTGTCGAACGCGTCGATCGGCAGTCCGACAGGATTTTCGTCCGTCTTTAGCATCAGCGGCGTCACCGAGCCTATCAGCACAACCTTGGCTACTCGTTTGGTGCCGTGACGGCCGATAAAACGGGCGACTTCACCGCCGCCGGTGGAATGCCCCACATGGATCGCGTCCTTCAGGTCGAGTTTTTCAACGAGCGCCGCGAGATCGTCAGCGTAAGTGTCCATTTCGTTGCCGTTCCAGGTCTGGGTTGAACGCCCGTGCCCACGACGGTCATGGGCGATGCACCGGTATCCATGGGTACCCAAAAACACCATTTGGTCTTCCCAAGCGTCCGCGTTCAGCGGCCAGCCATGGCTGAAGACAACGGGTTGTCCTTCGCCCCAGTCCTTGTAATAAATATGTGCACCGTCTTTCGTCGTCATGATGTTCATGGATTGCCTCCGTTTTTTCATTTTATTTATTTTTGCTTCTACTTCTTTTACCCCACCTTTAATAACATGTTGCTTCCTACTCGTCCTCTGCTCGAGCCTCCACCTGAGGCAAACCGCCTTTTCGAGTGGTAATGCTGAGGTTGATAGGTTTGCAGCAAACCTGGCAGTCTTCAACGTATTCTTGACGCTCAATAGAAAGGTCCACCATTATTTCAATGGCTTCTCCACAATAGGGACACGGCACGGAAACAGGTAGCTGAAGCATCAGGCGGCAAAACAGCCTTCCACAAATTTCCAATTGATGATTTTCCAAAACGCTTCAAGATAGGCGGCCCGGTTATTACGATAATCAACGTAATAGGCATGTTCCCAAACGTCACAAGTCAGAAGCGGAATCTTACCGATCTTTTGCGGCATGTCGGCGTTACCGGTGTTGACGATGGAAAGTCGATTCTCGTTCTTAACGAGCCAGGTCCATCCGGAACCAAAATTAGCCAGAGCGGATTTTGCAAAATCCTCCTTGAGTTGCGCCAGGGATTTGAAATCTCGCGTGATCGTCTGGGCTAAAGCGCCGGATGGTTGTCCGCTGTCTGAAGTTAGGCACTTCCAATAAAAGGAATGGTTCCAATGCTGTGCCGCATTGTTGTAAACAGGGCCTGTCGCTTTGTCACAGACCTGTTCAAGGGTCAAGGACTCAAACTCCGTGCCCACAATGAGTTTGTTGAGGTTGGTGACGTAGGTGTTGTGATGCTTTCCATGGTGGTATTCCAGGGTTTCTTGTGAAATATGCGGCATTAAAGCCGTTTTCACAAATGGCAGTTCCGGAAGTTTATGTTCCATGTGGTCTCCTCCTTCAAAAATGGGTTATGTCATTCCAAATCATTTTAAATCGGGCAAAAGTGTGACAAATCTATTTTACCCGATAAAAAAGCACTTTTTGAGAATTAAGGTTCTCATAATAGATGTTCTTTAGATAGTCGAAAGTCACCAAATCAGCCACAACCATTTTTAAACTCAGCACGTTACCCATAGGTCGCCCGTACGCTGTTTAGAAGGAAGCAAATATCGTACCGCGCACTGAGGCAGGATTCCCCGTTTGTTACCGTAAAAAAGGGTGACCGGATGTAGCGTTGAAATTCGAGGGACACCTGAATTGCTTGGTTTTGCATAATCTTCACTTCTTAGATAGTAGTAACTTTTGACAAATCGGCCTCCATGCCTTTGAGCGCGGCGTAGGTCAGCTTATCCATCATTGCTCCTTCAAAGCAGATTGTTTTGATGGCACGGTAATATTTCTTAGACCAGCTATGCCAGGTCCAAGCCGAAAGGAAAGACACATTTTTAAGTGTCGCGCCCTTAAACGAAACTTCGTTCAGTGCCGTGTTGTCAAACCTAACGCCAATAAAAGTCTGTCCGTCAAGACACAGCCCTCGCATATCGCAATATTTGAAATCCACGCCGTCGAAAATACAGTCCTCAAAGATCGTTTTACGAAGGTCGGTCATGGTCAGCTTGACGTCGGTCAGTTTTACACCTATGAATTTTGCTCCGGCGAGCCCCGACGTGCTGAAGTTAGTACGTATAGGGATTGATTTAATGAAGCTCGCATCCGCAAGCTCAGTGACAGAAAAGTTGCAGTCTGTCAGATTTGCGCCATCAAAATTAGCCTCTCGCACGTTGCTGGCCTTGAATGAGCTGCCGGTCAGGTCCGCGCCCGAAAAGTCGGCTCCTCGCAGGGCGCTCGCGTCAAACTTCCCTTTATGCGCGGTAACGCCGGCAAAGTCACTTTTCGTCAAATTGCTCCCACTGAAGTTTGTCAGAACCTGCCGCTCGAGCGAACGGGAGAGATTGGCGACCTCCTGTACCGTTTGCTCAATGTCGCCGATACTATCGATGCTCATCTTAAAAGCCGTTTCATCGTCCTTGCCCGCGGCTTTGAGTTCACGGAATCGCTCCTGCAAATCGGAGAGCAGATCGGCCTTTAGTTCGGTGACACTTTTCACCCCATCGTAGGCTGCAAAGACGCCATTCAAATAGTCTGTTAGTTTTTCATTCATAACATCAAATCTCCTTACAATAGTTTATCGAGCACGCGCTTTGCGTACTCCCAATTGCCTTTGTTGTTTGCATAAGTGGCCTTGCCCATTTCGGTGATCCGGAAATACTTACGTCTTCCACCCTGCGATTCATCGCCCCAATACCACTCGATATTGCCGTCCGCCTCAAGCCGCCGGACGCTGGAATACATTGTGGCTTCCTTTAACTCATACTCGCCGCCCGAGCGCTCGGCAATTAATTTGACAATTTCGTAGCCATAGCGGTCAGCTTCGGATAGGAGTCGCAAAATCATTGTATCGGTATGCCCGCGCAACAAGTCGGATGTGATTTTATTCTCGCTCAAATAGCACCTCCTTACTTAAATATAAGATATACTACTACGCCTGTCAAGGTATTATTTCAATCACACATAAAGCACTATCCGGTTGTTGACGACATAATACATCGTAAGCCATTGATTTCAATTTAGCTATACATATTTAAGACTGGCAAAGATGAGTCAAAGTCAAAAACATTTAAGATGTAGAAAGATGGAGATTAGCCAGACGGACATTAGACCAATCGCGTGATAACATAATCATCTCCAATTGCAGAGTGTTCTTCTCTCAGGAGCTTTGCCACCGCTGTCTTGGAAGGCTTACGCTCGAAATCCTTTTGCCAGAGCTGCCTTGTCTCTGGATTGCTGATGTTCATTGGTATTGGTCATAAACGCTTCAGGATGGGAAAAATGTTAACATTCGAGGGGGATTTCTAAAAAATAAGAGATGGATTGAGTGGTTGGACAGGGAGAAAAACTGGAGCTTGGGGGAGTCGAACCCCCGGCCTCGTCATTGCGAATAATCTTATCGCTTCACTAAAAAACCAGGGCTCAAACCTCTCCTACCCTGCGAAAACATAATGACTTACGTGGTTCCAACCCATCACAAAAGCCCGGTTTTCCTTATTCTATTTGTTACCATTTATTACCGGCAGACTCCGTTTGTTACCGTAAAAAGTGGAGACCTGATGTAGAGTTAAGATTCGAGGGAGACCCATTTAATTTAACATCCATATTTTCAGAGTTGAAATTGCCATGGCGCTTATTTGGCAAGTTTTTCATAAAATGCCTTCATGTGAGAAAATGCTTCTGAAAGATTCATTTTCAGATCGCATTCCTTGGCGAGCGCTGCAAATTTATTTTCCCAAGAAATCGGAGGCTCCTGCAGTTTGTCGGGGATCGCATGAGTCTTTCGAACCTTAAATGTTTGATTCAATGCTTCATGCATTCGCGCTATAGTAACCTTGAAATTCCGCGTTAATAAGATAATATCGACAAGATCCTTTGTGCGGGAATTCGGGTTTTGTCGCGGAAGCGTGTAGGAATGAATTTTTTCGGAAAGCTGCTGTTCAACGGTTATGGACGGAAAATCACATGAGGAAATCCCGGCGAATCTCAGCCAATCCCTGGCATGGAGAGCCTCGAGATCATCGAGCCAAACATCGCCAACGGCGACATCGATTGAAAAGCTCAAGAATAGCCGGGAGGCCATATTGGCCTCAACGACAAACCGATAGCCGCCATACGGCGCATTCGTCAATTCCAGTTTCGGCGGATGAACGGAAAAGTCGAGAAAATCCCCTAACTCAAGCGCCGCTTTTTTGCTGAAAAAATCCTGCAGTTCCTGCCGCGTTGGGGTATGCCCCTTCCCCTTCTTCATGCATAGATCAATATCCTTGGTCGTGCGAGCGGCGGAAACGCGCAATTCCATGGCGTAGCCGCCTTTGAGCATGAGGGTACCTTCCTCACCGTGAAAAACCCTGCAAAGGAACCGGTCAAATACAAGATGCCGACGCAAGCGCATAATATCAACGGATTCTCTTTGGGATATTTGCACGAGCCGACTTTCGATGGCCGTGCGAAAAGCAGCGGCATTAGCGTAGGCTTTTGTTTTCATTTAATCGCCTTCGTGAAAAGATCGCGAAAAAGATGCTTTTCATCGGGAAATTCTTTAGAGAGCGTGTCTATTTGATCACACACCATGAGCCCGCGTGAAAGCGCTTCCCGGAGCGCCTGGTGAATAAGATCAAGTGCGACGGTGCCGTTGTGAAGAAGATCGCGGATGGTTCGAAACGGCCGTGTTACGCGGTATCCGTCACGCTCGGCGGTCTCGTTCCTTGTTAGAACGGCCTTATGCAGAACGAGAATCTTAGGAATTCCGCTATGCCTTCGGAATTCCGGAGGAACCGTAAGGT
>MGVN01000249.1:8602-28530 GCA_001800515.1 Elusimicrobia bacterium RIFOXYB2_FULL_49_7
TTCCCTATTACGTGACCAAAGGCTCCAAACAACATAATGAGAATCCATGGAACAGGGATACTTAGAGAGCCGATAAATGCCACGGTACACGCGCTCCCATTCGCCGGTACGGACATGATAAGGATGGAGGTAATCCGCAAATCCCGCTTCAATGCCTTGCGCCGCGGTAAAATAGCCCTGCTGGGATTCGGCGATGGAATAAAGCTGGGCTGCCGCTTTTTTAGGCTTTGGAGGCATGTATATTTCCTGGAAATATTACAGGAAACATACAATTAACAAAACTTGTTCGCAAGATATAGTTTATTACCGAAAAAGTGGAGACCTGATGTAGACCTGAAAATCGAGGGACACCTAAACCAGATTTACTCCAATATTTTCCCGGGGTCTTTGCCAGAAACCTTTCTTGATTGAAGGCTACCCATTTATACTTGATCAGCATATCGCCACCATGCAATCGTTCCGAACAAACCAATAATTCCTGTAAGGGAAACTATAGCCCAGCTTATTGCGCCCAGCTGGGCTCCTGCAACTCCTTTTGCGGCGTACAGCATTACGATAGCCCACGGATAATATTGCCCGAAGCCAAGAACCATAGTGAAATTCACCATTACCATTGCAAATATGGTAAGTCCCAGAGCAGCCATATAACCCCGTGTACAGCTTGCCACAAGTGCTACCGTTGTATTCAAGAACACCGCCATGATCGAAACTTTTGATAAAACAAAAAGGGCCTCCGTGGCTTGCCCAAAAGACCAACCGGGAAGATTAATTATTTTCCCTGCAAGAATGGCAAATACGAACGCGATTGCGAATAACAGAGCGCCTTTTCATCAGGTAAGATAAGATTGCCATTAGTGGAGACGGTAGTGTTGTACTCTTCGGCGGCAAGGGCGATTCGGGCGTTTTCATTATCAACGGTTTTGAGTACAAGCCGCTTAATCCTTCGTTCTTGCAACCGGGCGATATCCATTTCCTGAATGAGTGCGGAATTATGAATTATGCCTATCCTTGTCGCAATTTTGGAAATCTCGTTCAGAATATGGCTTGAAACGAAGATCGTGACCCCTTTATTCAGAGCAAGGTCAAGGAGAAGTTCCCTGACTTCCACTTATCCCTGCAGATCCGAAGCTTTTCCATTACCGCGGTTATGGCTGTCTTCCCCGCCCCATTCAAGCCCAGGAAACCATAGATTTCACCTTTCCTCACATTCAGCGAAATGGAATTGACGGCAGTCACTCCGCCGAAACATTTGGTCAGCCTGTCGGTGTGGATGATATCATTCATTTGATTTTCCGGTGGATTACACGTCTCTTATTGAAATGAAATAAAAAACCGGCTGTATCGCCTACAAAATACTCGCCGTAGGTAGGATTAATCTTTCTGAGGAGTAAAATAGAGCTTGCTCGTGTCGAAACCCAATCTCTTCGCTTTTTCAAGAAGTCCGTTCAGAATATCTTTGTCCAAGCCAGGCTTTCTTGACAATATCCATAGATAATCCGGCGAACTTGCAACCATTGCATATGAATAGTTCTCATCTAAATCAACGATGAAATAGTTCGCGTAAAAAGGGCCGAAAAATGAAACTTTCAGGAAGCCCTCGTTCGCCGCTCCCGCTAAAAAGGCTTTTCCAACAGCTTTTTTCCGTATTCCATTCTTCAAGCCCTGATTGTCTACCTTAATCTTGCCGTTTTCTTTGAGAGAATAGGTTGCCGTAACGTTGGTCATATCTTTTTCGAAAGAGGTGGGAAGCCGCGCAATTTCATACCAAGTCCCCAGATACCGCCCCGCATCGAATGGAGATACCGGTGAATACCGCATTGTTTCCTCATTGCATGACAATAGAGTAAAAACAGCGGAGACAAGACAAATGGTTATAATGTATCTCATGCGATTTAGCCTTGGGGAAGAACCGAAAAGCCGCCCATATTTTAAAAGCGCCAATGGGGTGCGAATAAAAATGGAGCTTAAGGGAGTTGAACCCCCGGCCTCGTCATTGCGAACTATACGATTGCTCTACGCCATTTTTTCTTGTTTTAACATTCGTACCGTGTGAAAATATAATGACTTACACATGCAATCGCAATCAGGAAGTCACAATTTTCATCTTCTATTTGTTCCCATTTGGTGCTGGGGAATCCCATTAGATACCATGAAAGATGTTCACGAGATGTTAACCATGTGAAGCGATGTTAACCAGGAAGTAAACGCCTACTACTTTTTACAACAATCAGGGTGGCTTTCACTTTCATCCTGCATCAGAGAAGTGAAGATATTTTTCATTTTGTTTGGCTGAGATAGGAAGTAACAACGAGACTTCCCTTCATCATAGTATTTGACGATACTCTCGTGTCGCAATAATGCAAGGTGTTGCGACACATTCGGTTGTGAAGCTTCGCAAAGTTCACATACATCCGTAACACACTTGGGACCTGGAATCAATGAATTTAATATTGCCAAACGAGTAGGGTGTGCAAGTAGTTTAAGCAGATTGGCGTGATCCCTTAATTTTTCTTTGCTTAAAATGTCAGCACTTTTTCGCATTCTTGAACCCATTCTGCTAATTTTACCATAGTGGATTTATTGGCACCTTGATAATATGGTTCATTCTTGTGGATACCACAGCGTGCCATACAAGTTCCACAGACCTCGACTGGAACACCAAGATTGATAAGATTCTTTAGCATTGCTTTGAGATCTTGATCGTAACCTATAGGGGGTGTGCAGCCTTCTCTGGCAAGATCTACAGAATCGTTCATAAGAAAAATACGAATATCCTGTTTGTTTTCCTTGAGTTTAGTAGCCAGTCGTAGTGCATTCCAAGTAACATCAGTACTGTCATAAGGTTGTCGGTTTAGAATAAATAAAGTACTCATTTTATTTCTCCTTCCTTTAAATTTTGTAAAGTATAATTCCATAATGATAAGGTGCTGAATTTCCTAACAGAATATCTTCTGTTTTATTAAAACCAGCCTTAAGCGCCCAATATTTGCATTGTTCAGCAGATGGTCTTATTTCCAGCGATGGACCTCTAGGTGTTGGAATATCTTTACGCCAGTGTATGATGGATGCCGATCCTCCATTCTTTAGAATACGCAAGGTTTCCTTGAGAATCACTATGGGTTCTTCGATATGGAGGATGTTGTAGAGCAGTACATGGTCGATGCTACCATCCTCTTCTCCAGTACCATCCGCTATAAAATCACGTACTTGTACTTTTAGATTCTTAAAACCTTCAGTATCTGCCTTTAGCTGCAAGTTAGAGACAAGATCTTCTTCAATATCTAGTCCAATTACAGAATGTCCTGCATGGACAAGCGGGAGAGTGAAGGTTCCATATCCAGAGCCGAATTCCAGTATTTTACTAGGTTTATCCAGCCGCACCAAGCTACGAAGGATGCTTTGTGCATCAAAAAAAGTTTGCCAGTAGTCTAATTCTGGCATTCCACTTTCTCTTCCTTTCATAAAGTATAAAGTACATATACCCATATTCGAATATCAATATGTGACAAAAAAAACTCGCTCATATTACTGATTCATAATATATTGACCGATGAAAAAGTTTGATCGATGTAGACTAAATGTTTGCTGAGGAAAAAAAATGGAGCTGAGGGGAGTCGAACCCCCGGCCTCGTCATTGCGAATTTCTATTCGCCCAAAAACAGTCCTTTTCCTTATTCTATCTGTTACCATTTGCTACCAGCAGACTCCGTTTGTTACCGAAAAAGGTGGAGACCTGATGTAGACCTGAAAATTGAGGGACACCTAAAAAATAGCCGGAAACCGATCCGTTTAAGCAAACCGGAAATAAAACGTTGCACCCTTTTCTTTTTCACTTTCGGCCCAAATTGCGCCGCCATGCTTTTCAACGACTCGTTTGGCTATCGCGAGGCCTATTCCAGTTCCCTTGTATTCCTGTGTAGAATGCAGCCGTTTATAGGGTTTGAATAGTTTGTCGGATTCTTTCATGTCAAATCCCACGCCATTATCACGGATAAAATAATACTGATTCCCGTCCTTCTCCAACGAACCAAGTTCGATGCTGGCAACTTTTCTTTGCGAGGTGAATTTCCATGCGTTGCGGAGAAGATTCTCCACAAGAATCTTAAGAAGCCCGGGATCCGCATTTAACGTTAGCTCGGGCTGGATTTTAATTTGCACTTCGCGTTGCGGATTGGAGGCTTTTAATTCTGAAAAGAATTCTTGAGCCATCTCGCTCAAATCAACCTTTTGGAGCTCTATTTTCCGGCGCGATATCCCGGATAGTGTCAGCAAATCAGTAATCACATGCGCCATGCGTTTAGCGGATTGAGTAATGTGCGTCATGGCGGTATGCATATCTGTTCCCGGTTTTGCTCCGACTTCTTCGGCCAAAACTTCGGTATTGGTAATAATGGCGTTCAAAGGATTCCGCAAATCATGGGATACCGAGTAGGAAAAGGCCTCTAATTCCTGATTCGCGAGAGCCATTTGCTCCGCATGTTGTTTTAATTCGGTCAACAGCCGTTCTCGATCCTCTTCGGCCATTTTCCGCTCGGTAATATCACGAATATTACATTGAATGACTTTTTTATCATCAACTAAATAAACATTGCTGACGAATTCCACCGACCTCTTCTTTCCATCTTTCGTTTCAAGCGGCAAGTTTTCATAACGAATAATTTCTTTATTCTGCAATTCCGTATATGCCTCTTTTGAGGCCGCTATATCTTTAAAAATACCCAAATCCCATAGATGCTTTGTTAAAAGATCAGCACTAGAGAATCCGAGCAAATCGAGCAAAAATGGATTAGCATCTACAATCAATCCTGTCTCAAAATCCAGTATCAATATTCCATCTTTGGCTGCTTCAAAAAGTCTGCGATATTTCAGTTCGGATAAATGAAACAACTCTTCCGCTCTCTTACGCGCAGTGATATCATGAGCCACCACCGTGGCCCCAACAATTTTTCCATCTTTCCTTCGGAGTGTCGTATTCAGGAGACCCCATATTAGGTGGCCGTCTTTTTTTCGAACTCGGTACTCTACATCCTCCTCGGGCTTCTCACCGGTCTGTGTTTTGCCTATTCGCTCGGAAAACCGCGCTTTCCCATCATCATCAAGAACATCGAAGGCATTCATGGCAAGAAGTTCATCGCTTGTGTAGCCCAGGATTCTGCACATGGCATCGTTGACTTGTGTAAAACGTCCCGACGGAAAATCGACTTCGTAAATGCCTGCGGGTGCGTATTGGACTAGCGTGCGGTATTTCTCTTCACTTTCCTGCAGCGCACTTTCGGCTTTCTTGAGGGAGGTAATGTCGCGCACGACCGATATTGAGCCGATAATGTTGCGGGTGGCGTCCCTCACCGGTGATGAACTAACCTGGCGATAGCGCAACTCGCCGGAAACAGGGGTCCGAATGATCTCTTCAAGATTGCGAACGACTTCACCTCGTAATGCGCGCAGTGGTGGAGCCTCCTCGACAGGGCGGGGGCTTTTATCCGGCCGAAGAACTTCGAGGCTTACTGCGAGCTCTCTAACATCAGTCGATTCCGCCGTGTCTATTTTGAATTCCTGAGCACCTGAAGGGTTTACCAGGGTGAATTTTCCCGCAGTATCGGCAAACCAGATTTCGTCAGCAATACTGTCCAGCAGCGCGGAGAGCCGGTCTTTTTCCCGGGCAATGGCATCCCCCAGGCTCTGAGCCTTTTCCTCAGCTAGTTTACGCTCGGTGATATCGGTGAATACTGTTGCGAATTTCCCTTTCCCCGGCGAGAAAACCGAAATTGAAAAATGCTTTTCCATTGGCGGGTAGAAGGTTTCGAAATGTTCTGGTCCACCTCCTGATGCTACCCTAGCATATATTTCAAGATAGGGCGGGGTTTGGATTTGGTAAAGATCGGTAGCTTTTTTGCCCAGGGCAGAACTTCGTGTAATGCTGGTGATCCGTTCGAACGCGGGATTTACATCGGTGATAATGTAATCGATGGCATTCCCATTCTTATACACTATTTCATGATTAGCAAGACCTTCCGCCATTGAGGAGTACAAAGTCATGAGCTGTTCTTCGCTCTCTTTGCGCTTCCTGATTTGCAATTGGAGCAGTACTATCCATAGACCTGAGATAAAAATGATTGCTATTATGGCACCACCAATAGGTCGAATGTATTTTTCAAACTTCTTCCAGGGCTCTTCAGCAGAGAGCCATTTCTCATAAATCCGATTATATTCGCCATTGGTTTTGACAATAAGAAGGCCTTGATTCAGCTTTTCTAAAAGATCGGTATTACCTTTTTTAACGGCGAACGAAAATACACGTTTATAATCCTGAATGGGCGGTCCAGCAGCTAAACCTTTTATTTTATGTTTATTGACTGTCATGATGCCAATCAATTTCGAGCAAAGGAATGCATCATGTTTGCCGGACGATATCAGCAATAATCCTTCGGGAATTGTATTAACAAGCACAATATGCCCTTGAAAATTTCGTCCGATCAACTCATGGTGGGCAGCATCCGAGCGCATGACAACGATCTCTTTTCCCTTTGCTTCCATTATGTTCTTTATGGGAGGAGTACCTTGTCGAACGAAAAAGGCGTCGAAAGTCTCTGTATGGGGAAGGCTGAAATCAACAAATTTTGTGCGCTCAGGTATCTTTGCCACAATCGGTAAAACATCAAGTTGGCCTTCTGCCAAACCATTCCATACCTTATCCCAAGTGCCAGTTGAAATTGTAATCTTTAAACCCATCGCATTACTAACAGCATAAATCAATTCAATCGAAAATCCTGCTGGCTGTCCGTTCTTGTCGACAAATGCATAAGGGAAAAACTCAATTTCGCTCCCCACACGGACTTCGGGTAAGTTGGCTGTAGAATCGGTGACACCATTTCCTTTGGCCTGACCATTCAGCAAAAATGCGACCACGACTAGGATAAAAAAGAATGCAGGGTTATGTGCAGGTTTGACCCGGCATACTTTCTCTACATTGGTCATTTTACACTCAATGCGTTTGGTGTAGGGAAAGCGGACTTATAAGAGAGAGAGAAAAAAAGATAAATTCTAGCATATTTTCTGAAACCTAATTTAACAAATGACCTTAATCCACTTTATTTTCAGCCGGATAAAATAATTTATTATACCGTGTAAAGCCAATAATGATAATACGATAATGACCAAGGCGACATGCCGGGAAGAGCCGTATAAAATGGAGCTTAGGGGAGTTGAACCCCTGGCCTCGTCATTGCGAATTAAAGGTGCGTGCCGCACAGCTTTTCTGCTCCATCATGTCACGTACCCTCCGAAAATATAATGACTTACGAGTTTCCGATCCGTCAAAGAACCACATTTTTCTTATTCTATTAGTTCCCATTAATTGCCAGGGTGTCCCATTAGCTCCTACGAAAATGGTTCACGGGATGTTAACCTCGGATTTAGATGTTAACCAAAGATCAGATTTGCTTTTACATTGAAAATGGTGTATATTTGTTTTATGCAACGTCAATGGAAGGTGCTTCTCTATGAAACCGAAGCCCACGAATGCCCTGTTCGCTCTTTTCTTGCCAAGCTTGACAATAGGGAACACGCGAAGACGGCCGCTTGGATTGCACTTCTAAAGGAACATGGAATTAATCTGCACCGACCATTTGCGGATTTGCTGGAAGAGGGTATTCATGAGCTGCGGATGAAAATCACAGGAGACCAGATAAGAATCCTGTACTTTTTTTGTTATCGCGACTACATTATTTTGACACATAGCTTTTTGAAAACAACGGATAAGGTTCCTGGCAAAGAAATCACCAGGGCAAAACATTACCGAGCAGATTTTCTTAGACGGTATGGCGAAAATTCAATAAGGAGGCTGGGAAATGATATCATTTGATAAACATCTTAAGGAACAACTCAAGGATCCGCAATTCAAAGTATATTACGAGGAAGAGAGGGAACTTCTTGAACTTGCAGTCAAACTTAATAATGAACGTCAAAAGCAGGGCAAGACGCAAACCGATATCGCAAAAATGGCTCACTTGACACAACAACAATACTCGCGCATTGAGAATGGCGAAAACTGCAACATTTTAACTTACCTGAAAGCCAGCCGGGCTATGGGATATTCCCTGAGATTGGAACCAACGAAGCGTGTACGCCGATTGGCTCATGCGCACTAACGTGACGCGGAAATTTCGTAGCCTTCGGAATAAGCGGAAAAATAAAAATGGAGCTTAAGGGAGTTGAACCCTTGGCCTCGTCATTGCGAACGACGCGCTCTACCAACTGAGCTAAAGCCCCTATTCAATGCGGAAGACAGGTTTAAAAATAATTTTTTGGCGGGCTGGTCGCAAGAACGGATTTCTGGACATCGTGGTTAGATCGTTTCTTTGAAGCAGTCCTTAATGTCTATTAGATCGACAGTACGGTAGCGGTTAAACACGGAATTCGTAGAAAGACCTGCCACTTTCATGATTACTGGTTGCGGTACGCGCCGACGTGACATGGCTGTCACCGCCTGGTGCCGAAGGTCATGCACCCTGAGCCACGGGACGCCTGCCTTTTTGCAGGCGGTTCTGAAACTCCTTCTGAATTCCCCAAGATTTTTATACTCCCCGTACTCCTTCTTGTAGAAGACCCATTCCGAAGGTGTTTTCATAAGGTTCGTGAAATAATCAACCATGTTCGGTGGGATTGGAAGAACCCTTCCTTTACCGGACTTGGTCTCCCCGTCGTGGAGGTAGCAAAGTAAGCGTCCGGTGAACTCGCAATTATAGCACTGCCAACGCTATTTGTCAAGTCTTTTCTCTTTGAAGATAAAGAAAATCTCCGCAGTCTGCGCACACTGCTCGTGTCGATGCCTTCAATCATGCACAGTAGTTCCTCAAACGGCAACAGCAGTCCGTTTCCGGCGCCTTCCGAAGATGATGGAACGCGGAAGCGTCCCGCCTCAAGCCGCTTGGCCAGCACCCAAAACCCATGTCGGTCAAACACCAGTATTTTCATGAGGTCGCTTTTGCGGTTCACAAATACAAAGTAGTCGCCGCTCACGGGATCCTGCCCCAGATGATTGCGAACCTCCCCGCAAAGCCCGTCAAAGCTCTTCCGCATATCTACTGCCCGTGTGCAGAGCCATATTCCCCCGCGCGGGGCTAACGCCGGTATCATGTGCAGGCGCTTCCACGCAATACTGTCACCAAATCAGCGGGTGAATAGTCCATGGGCATGCGCAAGGTGCGACCATCGGGAAATGTTAATTCAAGCCGACCGCTTCCAATAAAAGGGATGAGAGCAGGTGTTTGTGGTTGAACGCGGACAAACCGGTTCGGCTCCGGCCCGGAAAAGACAGTTAGGCTATTCTTAAGACGGTGTCTCCACCAATGGAAAACGGCAGGCGACAAATGTCGCGCCCGACAGAAATCGGTTATCCGTCCACCGTTCCTGCGATGCTCTTGAATGAGGGCCAGCATCCGCCGGCCTTTGGATGTTTGTGATGGGTCTGCGTGCATGGGGCCTCCTGTTTGGGTGCGTCATAAATATAACGCAGGAGGCTGAAAAAGTCATTATGGGTTCACCGGATGCTTACATAAGTTAGATATCTGGATAGGCGCGGTACATTGATTAAATCACCGAATTGGATAATCCATGTCAGCATTCCCCAATAAAGTGTTGGGTCGTTTCGTCATTGAATGGAGGTCTGAATAATAAGTTTCTCTAAATCGACAAAGTCTTTTGATGGTCTTGAATTTATACGGTAGCCAACTCGTCCCCATTGTTTGGAAAGTGGTACTACTGGCTTTATCATCCTGTTCATTTTCTTAGAAAAATAAGTTCATCTATTGAATTAATCAATACTCCGCAACACTTCCCACTGACCTCCCTTGTCGGGACCAATACGACGGATTAATTTATCTTTTCTAAGTTTTCTAAAGTTCCAATCAATTGTATGATGAGAAATGCCGAGTTTTTCTGCAATTTCGTTTACACTTATGCTTGGATTTTTCTGCAATACGGACAAGATTTTCTCCGTAGTTTTCTCCGTAGTTTTCTCCGTAGCCTCTCTGCCTTTTTTCAGGGGTTTCGCAGAACTTTTCTCAGTAGTTTTTTCCAGTTCCAAAGCTGCCATAGAGATTGGTAAACTCATCCTGATAAAGTTTGAAGAAAATTCAAAGGACTCTTTAGGATATGCCTTAAGGATTCGCGGCATGCCTGAACCGAGATATTCCACCATTTTCAAATCCTTGAAGACTCGCATAATAATTTTATTACGTGGATTGGAATAACCAGCAAAGAAATCAGCCTGTTCTTTACCTTCTGATATATGTCCAGCAGAGGTGATTTCCAAGCGGTCGTCGAATATTTCAAACTTTGGAACAAGCTCATTAGTGTAGTCATTATGAATAATTGCATTTATCACTGCCTCGCGCAATGCAACCCGATTCCAGTAGCTATGAGAGATTCGTTCTTTGTGTGTTATTTTGTTTGCAGTCTTATTCTCAACATCCAACCTATCAAGAACCTGCTTGCATGTTTTGATGAGAGAACAGTAACCGTATTCATTGCTGTCTATCAGTTCTATTCTATCCAAACCGGAATATTTAGCAACCTGAACAGAATTTCCATTCCGGTCTGCAAGAAGGTATGCTGCATAATTATAAACGCCGTCTTCGGTGAGCAATTCAAGATTGTTTGCAAACTTGTCATTGATTTCGAGACCATTTTCGTTGTAATAGATTTTCAATTGTTCGAAAGTCAGATCTTGCCGTGGTGCTCGAATGCGACCGATTGAATTTCTGGTTCTTCTGGCAAACAAATCTTCAATCATTCTTGTTGGCATTGGTTCGGAAGAACTACCTATTCTTGTGAAACATCCTTTCTCGGACATGCCATATTTTTTGAGGTAGTAAGGTTTCTCTGAACCGCTTGCAAGGGTGACCTTGATAATATCTTTTGCTCCACGTTTTTCATGGATTACATCGAATAGTCCTAAACATGATGGCAGGATATTGTTTTTAAGTCTGTCTTTTATTGCCAGTTGTAAGCCGTCAACACCAGATACACCAACAACTTTATTGTCGTCTTCGATGCCGATGTAGATAACGCCACCCTCATGATAATTCAAAAAGGCTACGGCGCTTCTCTCAAACGAATCCGAGAGTTCTCGTTTATATTCAATGCGGTTAGATTCCAAGTGATTGCCTCCAAATGTACCTATGAAAATACATTTTTCAATGAATAAGAATAAAAGTATCCCTTGAATCAGAGACCTCTTATGAAATCATGTTAACGTGATGTTAATGGAAGAAAAAATGACTTTGATTTTAAACGAGTTAGATTGCCGATCACATCATTGCGAACGACGTGCTCTACCAACTGAGCTAAAGCCCCGATTCAATGCGGAAGACAGGGTGAAACATAGGGTTTTAGATGTTCTTATAACCGGAGCAGTGTTTTCAATGACTTCCGAGTCTGCAATTCCATTTCCCGTTGTCGCAGGGGTTCCGGAAGCGCTTCTGCTTCGCCCAGATAGCCCAAGGCGATCATGGTAACCGGTTCCAATGTTTCCGGCAAGGCGAAGGTTTCTTTTGCTTTGTCCGCAGAAAAACCGGCCATATTATGGACATAGAGATTCATGGCGGATGCCTGGAGGGTCAGATGGCCGACAGCGAGGCCTAAATCATGTTTTGCCCATGGATTTGGTTTGTTGTTTCGTTCAAATAGGGTCTGAACCAATGTTAGCACCAGCACCGGTGCATGCTCTGCCCATACTCGGTTTGCGTCATTCAGGCAGGCGGCTAATTTCTGGAATATCTCGGTTTCTTCGCGGCGTGTGACAATAAAACGCCAGGGTTGTTCATTCATGGCTGAGGCCGCCCAACGGGCTGCTTCAAAAAGAGTCAACACATTCTGCTCTGAAACAGGTTGAGAGGAAAAGGCGCGCGGGCTCCATCGTTTTCGCAACAGTTCGTGAATAGGATGGTCAAAGACAGGGCGGGGTTTCATCATTCTGATGATAAACTAATTTATAACGAATTTGATGTCAACGCAGCTTGTCATCTGAAAACGGTTCCCTCTGAAAGATGCAATTGAGTTGCTTCAATTTTTAAAGGTAATTTATTTTACTTAAGCATGAAACTCCATTCCGAAAAAGTCAGTTATCCCTTAAAGCATCCCTTCAAGATTGCCCGGGCTGATGCCTACCAGGTAGCCGAGGTGGTGCGGATTACGCTGACGCATGACAACATCACGGGCATGGGTGAAATCAAACCATCAACTTATTATGGTAATGAAAGCGTGGAAACGGTCATGCAAACCCTGCAACAGGCTGGTCCGCTGCTTGGAAACGATCCTTTTCAATTGGAAGAGATTTTGACCCGACTGGAAGCGACCTTTCCCCATGCGCCCGCTGCCCGCGCGGGGATTGATATTGCGCTGCATGATTGGGTCGGCAAACAGACCGGGTTGCCGTTGTACCGTTATTTTGGCTTGAATCCCGAAAAAACACCCAAAACCAGTGTTACCCTGGGTATTGATACCATTCCGGTCATGCTGCAAAAGCTTCACGAATTTCGGGAATACCCCATTCTCAAGGTCAAGGTGGGCGTGCCGGGTGATATGGAAATTATCCGGGCCATTCGCGACCATTCGGATGCGGTGATTCGGGTCGATGCCAATACCGGTTGGAGTGTGGAAGAAGCCATAGAACGGCTTAAAGAGCTGGAACAATTCAATATCGAGCTCGTTGAACAACCCATCAAACCCGGCCATTATGAAGGACTTCGCAAGATTAGGGAAAGCACTTCCATTCCCATCATGGCCGATGAAGATGTCAAGACTTCCAAAGAGCTTTTTTTGCTTGCCGGGTGCGTGGATTCCATTAATATCAAGCTCATGAAGTGCGGGGGTTTACGTGAGGCAGGGCGTATGATTCATACGGCGCACAGCCTGGGACTTAAAGTTATGCTCGGTTGTATGATGGAAAGCTCTCTTTCTCTGACCGCGGCAGCGCACTTGTCGCCTTTGGTGGAATATGCGGACCTGGATACCCATCTGGCCTTGAAACAGGACCCCTTTGAGGGGTTGAAGATTATTGACGGAAAGATATATTTGCCCGACAGGCCGGGGATTGGTATTGTATGGCGTTCTCATTAGCGAACCTTGCCCGTCAGTGGTTTGGGGCTTCGGATCAGGAGAAAACGGCCGAAGCGCAGTGCCAACGCTTATCCGAAACACTTGCTTCCTACAAGACGGAATTACAGGGACAGGCGCCCTATAAGATGGAACGGGATCTTTTCTTTTCCCTGACGACCATTTTCGGTCAGGCCAAGGATTTTGATGAACTGCTTAAAAAGGCGTTGGAAAGCCTGGCGCGCCACCTCAAGGCCCGGTATTACGCCATTTTCTGGCATAATCCGGAAAAAAAATCACTGGAATTCCGCCACGGTAAAGGGTATCAAGCTGTTTCCATTCCGTCGATTCCGGTTGCCGGCTCTTTGTTGGGCCGTTGCTTGACTCGAAACGAAGTTTTGCTTTTTCCGACGCTGTTATCGGAACCGGGCCATTGCGATTTGAAACAACATCCGGCCGAATACAATGCCCTTTATGCGCCCATTGTATTGTCGGGCAAAGCGATGGGCGTGGTTTCCATATCGAATTTTGATCCGGTTATCGCGCCTTTGGCGCGCGAGGCCCTGACAATGGTTTCTCCGTTGCTGTCCGCCTCCCTGGAACGGATTCTGTATTTTGAAGAGAGCCATCGCAGCCGGCGCTCCTTGGATGCGGTCTATTCCATTGCCCGGGCACTGGAGGAAACACTTGACGAGAAAGCTATTCTTGAGAAGGCGTGCCAGGAATTGCCCAAACTTCTGCCGAGTACGGCCGCGTTTGCGGTGCGTCGTGGGGAGCTGAACGATGAGATCGACACTTTGGCCGTCTTTCCGGAAAAGGCGCTTCTCGGCAATAATGAGGTTTCCCACCAGACCCTGTTGCGTAATCTTTTCACTGTTTTTACGGATGGAACGGTACTCATTCCGGACATTCATGTTGACCGTCGATGGGCGTGGCCCGACAGTTCGGTCCGTTCTCTGGCGATGGTTCCCATCCGGATGCGCAAGGACAGCCGGACCGCGTTAATGGTCTTGGGGCCGGCAACGGAGACTTATTCCAAGGGAACGTTGAATCTGTTGGGCATTGCCGCAAGCCAGGTTGGGTTGACATTGGAGCGGGCCGCCCATTTCCGGGTTCAGGAGAATCTGGCCCGGTGCGATGGATTGACCGGATTGCTCAACCACCGGGTTTTTCAGGAGACCCTGCGCAAGGAGATTGAACGCACCACCCGGTATGGGAATGCGCTTTCTTTTATTCTCCTGGATGTGGACCATTTCAAGAAATTCAACGATACGTACGGTCATCCGGTGGGCGATCAAATCCTGAAACGGGTGGCTGAGCATTTAACGAAGGCACGTCGTGCCACGGACCACGCTTTTCGATATGGGGGCGAGGAATTTTGTCTGTTGCTGCCTGAAACCGGTTTGGCGGATGCGGCCAAATTCGGGGAGCGGGTGCGGTTGATTATTGCAGGAGATAATCATGATGGTCTTCAGGTGACGGTGAGTCTGGGATTGGCAACCTATCGTGCCGGAGAAAGTCCGGTGTCGCTGGTGGATAGGGCGGACAAAGCCATGTACCAGGCAAAACAGGATGGCCGCAACCGGTTGTGTGCTTCGGGCGGCGGCTGAGCTTGACAGCCCAATCGGGCAGGAATTATACTATCACCATGGTTTTACCCTCATTCTTTATCCTCCTTTTGGTTTTGCTCTCCCTTTTTTTGGGGTCTCTTGCCGTCCAATTCATCAAACTTGAGCGGAGGCTGGAGGAAACAGTGGATGTGCTGGAAGAGGAGCTGGTGGATGTTTTCGGCAGCCATAATCAGGCTGAAAGAACTGTGAGGACCATGGAGACCGAAAAAGAGGAAAAGGAGAAAAAAGGCAAGATGTCTCTTGGAGATGCTCTCAAGATGGGTGCTTCTTTATCCAAGAAATAAGATCATTATACTGAAACCGCTTGACTTTTACAGCCTTATCAGATTATACTATTAAAATAAGAAGCTCATTCTACTGGCTCTCACTCCAAAACATATTTAAAAAGCATTCATTTTATAATTTTTCCATATCTTTAAAGTCACAGGAGTTTTATGCCACCCGTCAGATCGTCACGTTTTAGCGATACCCCACCCAATATACCCGAACCGACCGTTGTCCTTCCGGAAAATAACCCGACACCGGCGCCTATTGCAGCGGTGCCGGACGCTCCGGCTCTTGACAACAGCGGGAATGACAACAACGGTAATGGAAGCAACGGGGAGGCGGCTGCTTCTGCGGTACCCCCGGCCACCCCGCAACAGCAGGAGACCGTTTTCCTGAACCTTCAGGATCTGAAGCGCACCAATATTGAAGATCTCATGACATTGGCGCTCGATCTTAATATTACCGAATGCCGTTCCATACGAAAGCAGAGCCTCATCTATAAGATTCTCGAAGCCCAGGCAGCCCGTAACGGCCAGGTTTATACCGAAGGGGTGCTTGAGATCATGCCCGATGGGTTCGGTTTTCTGCGCTCGCCGGACCATGATTACCTTTCCGGGTCGGACGACATTTACGTTTCTCCATCGCAGATCAAACGGTTCAACCTGCGGACCGGCGATACCGTGGCCGGCCAGATACGTCCGCCCAAAGAGCCGGAACGTTACTTTGCCTTACTCCGGGTGGCTCATATCAATTATGAAAACCCGGAAGAATGTAAACGCAAGATTGCCTTTGATGCGCTGACGCCTCTTTTTCCGCACAAGCGGCTCAATATTGAATACCGATCCGATGAACTCTCCACCCGCATTATGAATCTCCTGACCCCCATTGGAAAAGGACAACGTGGCCTTATCGTGGCGCCCCCGCGGGCCGGCAAGACCGTACTGCTCCAGAATATCGCCAATGCAATAGTACAAAACCATAAGGAAGTACGGCTGATGGTGCTTCTCATCGACGAACGTCCTGAGGAAGTGACCGAGTTTCGCCGCCAAGTGTTGGGTGCCGAAGTGATTGCCTCCACTTTTGACGAACCGCCGGACCGACATGTTCAGATTGCCGAAATGGTCATCGAACGGGCGCGCCGTTTGGTGGAACACAAGGCGGATGTGGTTATTTTGCTTGATTCCATCACCCGTTTGGCACGGGCCTATAATAATGTGGTTCCGCACAGCGGAAAAATTCTGTCCGGGGGTGTGGATTCCACGGCCCTTCAGAAACCCAAACGGTTTTTCGGCGCTGCCCGCCAGATTGAGAACGGCGGCAGCCTCACCATTATCGGGACCGCCTTGGTTGAAACCGGCAGCCGTATGGATGAAGTTATTTTCGAGGAATTCAAGGGCACCGGCAACATGGAGCTTAATCTGGATCGTACCATTTCCAACCGCCGCGTTTATCCGGCCATTGACATCAACAAAAGCGGCACGCGAAAAGAGGAACGGTTGCTCACCCAGGAGGAGGTTAATCGCGTTTTTATCCTCCGCAAATACATGCAGGATCTTACCCCTTTTGAGGCCATGGAATTCCTTATTGACAGGATGGGCTCCACCAAGACCAATAAAGATTTTCTGGCTTCCATGAACCGGTAATGGAGCGCGGGACCGACCTTTCAAAAAAGAGCGTCGTGGTGATCGGCGCCGGCAACATGGGGAGTGCGCTCCTCATGGGCATGAAGGGGTTGCCGCTTGCTCGGCTTTCTTTTGTGGAGGCCGATTCCGGCAAGGCGGCCGCTTTTGCAGCCAAGAGCGGTCTTTCGGCAATCCCTACCCTTCGACAGGCGCTTCTTGAACACGACATCGTGGTGTTGGCCGTGAAACCGCAGGCCTTTCCCGCACTCATGGCTTCCTCGGCCACCGATTTCCGGGCAGGTACGCTTATCCTTTCCATCATGGCCGGTCTCCGAACCGAGACAATCCGATCCGCGATTCCGGTGCCGGTCTCCATTGTCCGGGCTATGCCCAATACCCCTGCGCTGGTGGGACAAGGCATGATTGCTTTATCTGCTACGGAAGACGAGGCTTTTTACCTGGCAGAGCAGCTCTTCCGCTGCGTGGGACAGATCCTACGTATCAACGAGACTCTGATGGACAGTGTCACCGCGGTGAGCGGATCCGGCCCTGCCTACTTTTTCGCCTTTATCGAGCACTTTATAACCGCTGCGCGCGAACAAGGATTTGACGAAGAAGCGGCCGGACGTCTCGTGATTCAGACGGTGAAGGGAGCGCTTATCCTGCTGGAAAAGAGCGGGGAAACGCCTGAGTCGCTCCGTTGCCAGGTCACGTCGCCGGGAGGCACAACAGAGGCTGCTTTAAAGCGGATGGATGTTCTCGGATTCCGCCGTCTGCTCTCCGAAGGGGTGGCTGCGGCAACGGCTCGTGCCCGGGAGCTCGGTCAATGATCCTCATCATCGATTACGGCATGGGCAATCTCCGATCCGTCCAAAAGGCCTTTGAGAAATCGGCCTCGGATGTACGGGTCGCTTCAGATCCCCGCCTCCTTGAATCTGCGGACCGGGTGGTTCTGCCTGGTGTCGGTGCGTTTGGAGATGCCGGTAAAAACATCGATCGGCTTCAATTACGCGATCCGCTGATTGAATGGATAAAAAAGGGCCGTCCCTTTCTCGGCATTTGCCTGGGACTTCAATTTCTGATGACCTTTAGCGAGGAAAAGGGATATCATGCGGGCTTGAATAGGGTTCCGGGTGCGGTAAAGCGTTTTGAAAAAGGTCTTAAAGTGCCGCAAATAGGCTGGAACCAGGTTTCCTATCCCAAGCAGAGCGTTTTGTTCCAGGACGTGCCGGAGAACAGTTATTTTTATTTTGTGCATTCGTATTATGTGGCGCCGGAAGATCCGGCCGTGGTGGCTGGTAAGACCGATTACGGCATTTCTTATGCGAGTGCCGTGGCTTCCGATAACCTTTTCGGCGTCCAGTTCCATCCGGAAAAAAGCCAGGAGGCGGGTTTAACGGTAATACGGAACTTTTGCAATCTTTGACGGATTATGCTTATTTTTTCATCGATTTTTTAGTTTAACAGGGAGTTGCTGAAATGAAAAGGTACTGTCTTGTTGTTGTCCTTCTCCTTTTGCTCCAGTCCGTCCTTCCCGGTGAGCAGGTACTCCCGCTTCTCAAGGAAGGGGAGTCCACGCCGGTCTTTATGCTGCCCAGCCTTAACGGAGAACGGGTGAGTCTCCGTGATTATTGCGGCCAACTCCGTAATCCCTGGAAAAACAAGAATAAACATATTACCATCCTGAGTTTCATGGCCAGCTACTGTGTGCCCTGCCGGCATGAAATTCCGCAACTGGAGGCCTTTGCCGCGGAAGCGCCGTCCGATGTCCGGGTGGTCTTTATCAGTGTGGACACCTTGTCCAATGAGGAGATTGCTTCTTTTGTCAAGAAGATGGGCATGAAACAGACCGTATTGTCGGACCGCTACGGCAATGTCATGAAAAAATATGGTGTCCAAAAACTTCCCTCTCTTTTCATTTTGGACAAGGAGGGCAATCTTTTCTTTCAGAGCTTGAACGGTCTTCCCCCTGATATGGATCTGAAAAGCGCGCTCAACAAAAAGATCGAAGCGCTGTGCCAGGCTGAAAAAGCCCTATCTCGACCGCCCCTGCAAACACCGATCATGGAACTGTCCAAGGAGCTGAAGACCGTGTTTGCCAAAGGTCTTGTGGACGGAAAATCCCTGCCCGATCTTTGCCGTGATAACAATCTTACCCCGGAACAGGCTGAAGCGCTCAAAACGGAAATCATGGGCATTCTTCAGGAATCCTGGGAGAGTCGCTGAGTTCTAACCATGTTGAATACCCGGATCATCGGCTACTTCAGCATGTCGGCTGCCCTGTTTTTTTTCGCGGGTGGCGCCCTTTATATTTATTTCCATTTTTATCACGGTTGGACCGAGCGGGTGGTTTATGCCGAGAATATCGGTAACCTGAAACTTGAAAACCCGATCAAGGTAGGTGGTTTGGCCGTGGGCGTGGTTCAATCCATTGCCCGTGAAGGCACGGAGGCTAAATTGACCATCTCGCTTCGGGAGGAGGTGGCGCTGCGCACCGATTATTCCCTGCTTAACATGGATATCGGTCTGATGGGTGATCGAGCACTTATTCTGAACCCCGGCGATACCGGATCGCTTTTAGCATCGAACGAACCCCTGCGCGCCCGTTTCATTCCGGGTATTGCGGAAGGGATTCGTAATGCGGATACACTGAAGATTGTTATTCTCAACCTGAAAGAATTAATCCAACGTTATTCTTCGGACGATCCTCGCGATCCGACGCTTTTCATCAATAAATTTAAAAGCGTACTGCGCGTACTGGAGCAATCCACCCGTTCCCTGGAAGCCATGGTCACCGGAAACGAAGCAAAAATCAGCCGGGTGATCTTGGAAACCGCTTCCCTTTCCACGGAACTGAAGAAGAATGTGGACCGGGCACGGCCTCAGGTGGAGGCGGGAATATCCAAAACCCGGGAGCTCTCGGCCCAAAGCCTTATCCTGCTCGATAAAATTATGCCCATGGTCGATGAATTGGCCCGTTTGGTTGATGAGACCGCGGATCAGAAGAACATCATCGGTCGTGTGGTGGAAGACCGGGAAACCTACAATAAAATCATGACCACGATCAAGACCATCCGGAGGCTGCTCCAGACCGCGGAAGAGGAAGGCATCGGATTGGACGTGGATATCTTTTAGAGTCGGGCCAGTTTTTTCTTGATGGTATCCGGGTCAAAAGGCTTGGTCACATAGTCATTGGCGCCTAATTTAAGGGCCATCAAAATATCTTCTTTTATATGTCGGGAAGTGACCAGGATGAAGGGCAGTTTTTGGGTGGATGGATTAGCGCGTACCACTTTGAGGAGTTCAATACCGG
>MGVN01000250.1:0-13493 GCA_001800515.1 Elusimicrobia bacterium RIFOXYB2_FULL_49_7
AAAGGGGATCAGCTTCTGCGTCAGTTTTTAGAGAAACGGCAGCATCTTTTTATGGTGGTGGACGCATATGGCGGTGTGGCCGGGGTGGTGACCCTTGAGGATGTGTTGGAAGCCATTATCGGTCGGGAGATAGTGGATGAATTCGACCAGGCAGTGGATATGGCCGAACTGGCTCGGCGTCGGCGTCGGCAAATTGCGGGAGTAGGGTAAACATGACATCAAAGAAGCGATTGCAGGAAATATTCATCCATAATTCGGCGGGGCGGATTCTGCTTGGTTCGCTGACCGCTTTTGCTCTTTATTGCCTTGCCCTGGGAGGATTGGCGTTAGTTCAACCGGAGCTGGCCAAATCCCTGGTCATGACCTTTTTTGCTCATCTGTTGGGGGGGCGTGCAGCCGGTGTTGCCATCTGTCTCTCGGCCGGTATTGCGCCGCTTGGCGTCATTGCCTATAATATGCTGATTGAGCTTATCATCGTATTCATTGCCTATGCCCTTTTTGTGTTGACCTACAATCATACGCTCGATTTCCGGTTCATTCGCGTGGTGGAGCGTCATATTGAGGCGCAGGCGCACCGGCATGAAAAGAAGATAGAACATTTCGGCTGGTTCGGACTTTTTCTTTTTGTCATGCTTCCGCTGCCTATTGCAGGGCCGCTCATGGGGATAGTGATCGGCTTTTTACTTCGTTTTTCGGTTACTCAAAACTTTTCAGCCGTATTGGGCGGCACCTTGGGCGCGCTTGTGATTTGGACCTACTTCTTTAAGACCATTGAGGAATATCTTTATATTGTACGCTATGTCGTTATTTTTATTATCTTATCGGTCGTTGTCGTCGGCCTGTTTGACCTGAAAAAGTGGCTCAAAGAAGAACGAAAATAATCGGGCGATTAGCACAGTTGGTTAGCGCGCATGCTTCACATGCATGAGGTCACAGGTTCAAGTCCTGTATCGCCCATTTTTATCTTTTTGATTTAGGTCACCAGATTTTTGAGAAAAGAAGCATCTGACCAGCCTAAAAGCCATTTCCATACAGGCTGTACCCGAATGACCGTGCCTTTCCACCGCAATTCATCCTCCTGATCATAAGTCAGTATGAGTCCTTCTTTTAAACGGAAGGTGCGGATGGCTTCCAGTAAACCCTTAAATTCCACCCCTTTTATCGTCGGGTTAACTTCCCATAATACCTGAATGGCCTGAGTTTGGCCGCTTTGACGGATGAGGAAATCGCATGCGTGGGTCTGTTTGAAATAGTAGCTCTCCGCTTCCCGCCGCATCAATTCCACGGCCACCGAATTTTGAAGCAGGCGACGCCCGTTTTCGCCGGCAGGTAGAAAGAGAGAGGAGAAACCGGTATCAATCAAAAAGGCCTTTTTAGGATTCATCACTCTTTTATTGGATGTCGGGGAATACTTTTCATTCAAAATAAGAAAGAAGAGATCGCGCAGATAATTCAGGTAGGCGGAAACGGTCTTTTTGCTGGCGCCGGGAATGTGATGTTTGAGCTGTTCGGTAAAGGCGGAGATGGAAAAAAGCTCGGAGTGGGCCTGCATGCAATAGGACATGATTTTTTCCAGGATGTTCTTACTCTTGATGCTGTGAAGTTCCAACATGTCCCGGAAGAAGAAATGGCGATAATAATTCTGGATGATATTGCGTTTTTCCCGTAGCGTGGATCGACGCACCACTTCCGGAAAGCCTCCTTCCCGGAGATAGTCGTCGAAAGCATGGAGCAAACGGCCTTTGCCGGTGGAATAGACCGTTTTGGAGGTGTAATAGATGCCCTTAAAACGGAGCGCTTCGCGAAAGGAGAGGGGCAACAGGAGTCGGGCGGAATAGCGTCCCTGAAGTTCGGGCAATTTGGCGCCGGAAAGCATGTCCAGCCGACAACCGGTTACAATGATTCGATAGATGCCATGATCGTAAAGGTTGCGCAGAAGTTTGGGCCAATCCGGAAATCGCTGGATGTTCTCAAGAAAGAGATAACGGGGAGGTTTACCCGATACCTGGCTGAAGGCAGCTATTAAAGCAGGGAAATCGCCGGGCAGGGTCTCGGAAAGCCGCATATCATCGAAATCCGCATAAAGAATCTCCTCCCGAAGAATGCCCTGCTGCTCCAGTTGACGTATCAGTTGAAACAGATAATACGTCTTGCCGGATCGCCTGGGACCGATCAGCGCCAACACTTCATTGAGTCGTGAAAGGGCGATAGGGGGAAGGTCGCGCTCTAAAAAATCAGGAAGATGTTTGTCTGATAACCATTCTGAGAAAAAGCTTTGCGCCTGCTTAATAAGCATAATTGTATACTAATAGAAACAATATATAATTTAAATGTATCTCAATGAAACTATTATGAACTTTTTTACGAGATGAAAGAATGAAAAAGGAGGCTTCCTTAAATGGGAAGAAGGTATTTTAATGGCAATCACCAGCGGATTCGGTCGCTTCGACAGGCAAAGGCGACCTGATAATAATCTTTGGGCACTATGCTTGTCGGAGTGTCCTTACACAAGGAGCGATGAATGGCTCAAAAAACATGCTGTTGTACGACCGGCGAGCTTCAGGAAGAGGAATTGCTGAAGCGTTTGGACGGCGTGCTCCAGGACTATCGAAGCAAGGTCGGGGCCTTAATCCCCGTACTTCAGATCGCACAAACCATGTTCGGCTATCTGCCCGAATCAGCGCTGAAGAAGATTAGTGCTACGCTCAAGAAACCGTATAGTGAAGTGGCCGGGGTGGTCAGTTTTTATTCCTTCTTTTCCACGGTTCCACGCGGCAAGTTTCTGGTCCGGGTCTGCATGGGAACCGCCTGTTATGTTCGGGGCGGAAAGCAGGTTTTGGAATCCCTGAAAAAAGAACTCGGCATTGATGTGGGGCAAACCACAGAGGATCGGCTTTTTTCTCTGGAGATTGCACGCTGTTTTGGTGCCTGCGGATTGGCTCCGGTTATTACGATAAACGATGACATCCATCAACGCGTAAAGCCGGCCCGTATCAGCGTCTTGCTCGACCAATACCGCAAAGGGGCGGAAACCAAGAAGAAAAAAGGGAGGCGCAAATAATGAAGAACGGAAAAAAGATAGAAGGGTTCGCAGACCTTAAGGCGCTTTGCGAGGCCACTCGACCGCTCTTGGATAACCGCAAAAAGGCGACGAGCGGAAAAATAAAGCATTACATCCTTATTTGCACGGGCGGCGGCTGTATCGCTTCAGGTGCTCTAACCGTTAAAGAAGCGCTTTTAAAAGAAATCAAGGCCGCGAAAATGGAAGGCGAGGTTAAACTCTTTGAGACCGGCTGTTTGGGGCCGTGTGCTGTGGGTCCGGTGCTGGTTGTTTATCCGGATGAGACCTTTTACGGCAATGTGAAACCGGCGGATGCAGCGCTTATCGTCCGGCAGCATCTGAAAAAGGGAAAGCCGGTTGAAAAACTGATGCAGAAAAAGATGCTTTCCAACACGCTTACCCCACGTCTGCAGGACATCGACTTTTTAAATCGCCAGACAAAGATTGTTCTGCGCAATTGTGGTATCGTGGATCCGTTGTCGATTGAGGAATATATCGGCGTGGAAGGTTATCAAGCCCTGGCCAAGGCACTGCTGGAAATGACCCCGGACCAAGTTATTGAAACCGTCAAACAGTCGGGTATTCGAGGCCGTGGCGGTGCCGGTTTTCCAACTTGGATGAAATGGAGTCTCACCCGTAAAGCGGCCGGAGAGGTAAAATATGTGCTCTGCAATGCGGATGAAGGGGATCCGGGCGCTTTTATGGATAGAAGTGTTTTAGAAGGTGACCCCCACTCGGTAATTGAGGCCATGGCAGTGGCAGCTTATGCTGTGGGGGCAGCTCAAGGGTTTGTCTATGTGCGCGCGGAATATCCGCTTGCCGTAGAACGTCTGGGCAAGGCCATTGAAGATGCCCGCGCCCTGGGACTACTCGGAAAGAATATGCTCGGCACGGATTTTTCCTTTGATCTGGAGATCCGGATGGGTTCCGGCGCTTTTGTTTGCGGGGAAGAAACTGCGCTCATGACCTCCATTGAAGGCAATCGAGGTGAACCGCGTCCGCGCCCCCCCTTTCCGGCCAACAAGGGACTTTGGGGAAAACCCAGCGTATTAAATAATGTGGAGACCTATGCGGCAATTCCGGCTATCTTATTGAAAGGTGCGGCGTGGTATGCCTCCTTTGGCACCGAGAAAAGCAAGGGGACCAAAGTGTTTGCTCTGGCCGGTTCCGTTAACATGACCGGTCTGGTGGAAATTCCCATTGGTACGCCGCTTGGAGAGATCATTTACGATATCGGCGGCGGCATTCCGGAAGGCAAGAAATTCAAGGCAGCTCAAATCGGCGGGCCCTCCGGCGGCTGTATCCCGCGCGAACATTTAAATGTTCCGGTGGATTATGAGTCCCTTGCCGAGCTGGGGGCCATCATGGGTTCCGGCGGTCTTATTGTCATGGATGAAGAAACCTGTATGGTCGATGTGGCGCGTTACTTTCTGGATTTCGTACAGGATGAATCCTGCGGCAAGTGTGTTCCCTGCCGCGTGGGTACCAAGCGCATGCTGGAAATACTTGACCGCATTTGTGAAGGCAAAGGGGAGATGGCTGATCTCGATAGTCTGGTGGAACTGGGCAATCAGATCAAGGACACTGCGCTTTGCGGCCTGGGGCAGACCGCACCCAATCCTGTGCTTTCCACGTTACGCCATTTCCGTGAAGAATATGTGTCGCATATCCGGGACAAGCATTGCCCTGCAGGCGTTTGCCCCTCACTGGTTCGCGCGCCCTGCCAGAACGCCTGCCCGGCCGGTGTGGATGTGCCGGGTTTTGTCTCGTTGGTCGGAGAAAAACGCTATGATGAAGCGTTGAAACTGCATCGCGAACGCAATCCTTTTGCCGCGGTCTGTGCATCGGTCTGTTTTCATCCTTGCGAACATGCCTGTCGCCGTTCCAAACTTGATTCCTCCCTGTCCATTCGCGGCGTCAAACGTTTTATGGTGGAGCAGGAAAAGAAAATGCAGATTCCGGAAATACGCAAAAATCCGGATCTGGAAAAGCGCAAGGTGGCCATCATCGGCGCCGGGCCGTCCGGTCTTTCCTGCGCCTATTTCCTGGCACGCATGGGTTATCGCCCGAAGGTCTTTGAGGCCGAAAAAAAAGAGGGTGGCATGTTGGTACAAACCATTCCCTCCTATCGATTGCCGCGCACCACGCTTGAAAAAGAGGTGCGGATGATTAAATCCCTTGGCGTGCAAGTGGAAACCGGTGTCCGCTTAGGCAAGGATTTGACCCTGAAAGGATTGAAGGAAAAGGGATATGAGGCCGTTTATTTGGCCCTTGGCGCACCCAAAGGCACTCGGCTTGGTATTCCGGGCGATGAGTTGGCCGGCGTGGTGGACGGTATTGCTTTCTTGCGGGAATTTAATATTAAAGGCAAGACCGCTATCGGCAAAAATGTAGTGGTTATCGGTGGAGGCAATGCAGCTGTGGATGCGGCTCGTACTGCGGTCCGGCTGGGGGCAGCATGCGTGACCATTCTGTATCGTCGTACGCGTGAGGAGATGCCTGCTTACGAGGAAGAGGTGCGTGAAGCCATGAACGAAGGGGTCCGTTTCGAATTCCTGGTAGCCCCAAAAGAAGTTGTGGCCCAAGGGACTAAGATTATCGGTGTTCGTTGTGCTCGGATGGTACTGAGTGAATTTGACAAAAGCGGCCGGAAACGACCCAAAGAGCAGGCCGGTTCCGAATTTATACGCGAGGCGGATCAGGTCATTGCCTGTATCGGCCAGGCGCTTGATGTCGCCGAGGCTTTCAAAGGCGTTGAACTGAAACTGAATCGAAGCGGATTTGTGGAAATTGATCCGGTTACAGGCCGGACATCGGAAACCTGGATATTTTCCGGCGGGGATTCCGTGACCGGGCCGGCATCGGTTATTGAGGCCATCGGCGCCGGAGAGCGGGCTGCAGCCGGTATGGACAAATGGCTGACCGGAGAAAGTCATGTTTTCTGGGATCAGGAAAAGCGTGTTGATACCCTATTCAACCCGGATGCGGATCCCATCATGACCCAGCGTGCGGAATCCAGACTGGTGCCGGTATCCAAACGCAAGGGAAGCTTCCAGGAGGTGGAAATGGTGTTTGCCACAGCCACTGCGCTTCAGGAGGCAAAACGATGCCTCCGCTGCGATTATCGCGAAGAATGCAATTAACACGGAAAGGACCATTATCATGGCAAAGATTACCATAGACGGTGCGGCCCTGGAGGTTCAGGACGGTATGACCATTTTGGATGCTGCCCGGCAGGCTAATATCAGGATCCCCACTCTTTGTTACCTGGAAAAAGTGCAGGCCATCGGTGCTTGCCGCGTCTGCCTGGTTGAGGTCGAAGGGGCCCGTACGCTTGTGGCCTCCTGCGTTATGCCTGTGGCGGACGGTATGAAAATCCATACGAACAGCCGCCGGGTGCGGGAAGCGCGCAAGACCGTAGTCGAATTGCTGCTGTCCGAACATGATGGCGATTGTCAGACCTGCGAACGAAGTGAGGATTGCGAATTGCGTATGCTGGCTTTGGAGCTCGGTATACGACGCGTACGATACGAAGGCGCCAAGACTGAAAAGTCGATAGATGATTCTACGGTCGCTCTTGTCCGGGACAACGGCAAATGCATCAAATGCCGCCGTTGTGTGGCCGTGTGCGGACAGATTCAGGCGGTGGGCGCTCTTTTTCCGCAGTATCGCGGATTCAAGACCCTCATCGGTCCGGCCTTTACGCTGAACATGGATTCGGTCCCATGCGTGCAATGCGGGCAGTGCGCGGCCGTGTGTCCGGTCGGTGCGATTGTAGAAAAGAGTCAGATTGACAAGGTTTGGGCGGCCATTGATGATCCCAAGAAGACCGTGGTCGTTCAGACCGCACCTGCTGTACGTGCTTCTCTGGGCGAAGATCTCGGTTTTCCGCCCGGAACCTTGGTGACCGGAAAGATGACGGCCGCGCTCCGACGTATGGGTTTCGATAATATTTTCGACACGAATTTTACGGCGGATCTCACTATCATTGAAGAAGGAACCGAGCTTTTGACGCGCGTCAAAAGGGCTTTTCTGAACAATGAAAAGGTGGCCTTACCGCAATTTACCAGCTGTTCCCCGGGTTGGATCAAGTACATGGAACATTTTTACCCTCAACTTTTGCCCAACCTGTCCACCTGCAAATCACCGCAGCAGATGTTCGGTGCCATCGCCAAGACCTATCTGGCCAAAAAGATGAATATCAATCCTGCGGATATGTTTGTGGTCTCGGTCATGCCTTGTTTAGCCAAAAAATTTGAAGCGGATCGCCCGGAAATGAACTCAAGCGGCATGAAAGATGTGGATGCCGTGCTGACCACGCGTGAACTTGCCCGTATGATTAAGCAGGCCGGGATTGACTTCAAGGCCCTGCCGGACGAGCAAATGGATAGACCGCTCGGCGTATCTTCCGGTGCGGCCGACATTTTTGCCAACACCGGTGGGGTGATGGAAGCCGCACTGCGCACGGCGTACGAAATCATTACCGGCAGACAACTTCCGTTTCAACAGCTGCATGTGGCCGCCCTGACCGGGCTTCAGGGGGTTAAAGAAGCGGATATTACCATTACCGGAACCGTGCCCGAATGGTCTTTTCTTGAAGGGGTCACCCTCAAGGTTGCCGTGGCTCACAGTCTGGGCCATGCCCGTGCATTGGTGGAAAAGATTCTTTCCGGAGAATCGGTTTATCATTTCGTGGAAATCATGACTTGTCCGGGCGGCTGTATCGGCGGCGGCGGACAACCGAGAGTGACCACGGACGAGGTGCGGCAGAAACGGATAGAAGCCATTTATCGGGAGGACGAAGGCAAAACCCTCCGTCAGTCGCATGACAATCCCAAGATTAAGCAGATATACGGAGAGTTTTTAGAAATGCCCCTGGGCGAGAAATCTCATCACCTGCTGCATACGGAATATGTCAAGCGGGAAAATGTTCTTTTGAAATAAAGGAGAAGACCGTATGGCAAAGATATTGCTCGTGGATGATGATGTTGACTTCCTGAATGCCACCTCCGTGGTGCTGAAGGCGAAAGGACACGAGATTCTGACAGCGTTGGATGGAACCATCGGGTTAAATATGGCCAAGCAAGAGCATCCGGATCTTGTGGTATTGGATGTCATGATGACTTCGGATTCCGAAGGTTTTGAAGTGGCCCGAAAACTGAAGGAGGACGAGGCGACCAAGATGCTCCCCGTTATTTTACTTACCGGCGTTCGACAAGCCAAGGGGCTTCCTTTCAAATATGAACCGGATGAGGATTGGTTGCCGGTCAAAGCCGTACTTGAAAAACCGGTCAAGCCGGAATTGCTCTACGAAACGGTTGAAAAAGCGCTGAAATAAGGCGATATTTTTACATCTATCGTTGGGGGCATGTCATGGCTCTGGTTAAATCCATTAAGGAACGGTGCAGAACCTGCTATACTTGCGTCCGCGAATGCCCGGCCAAGGCCATTCGTATCTACCAGGGCCAGGCGGATGTGGTTTCCGAGCGCTGTATCGGTTGCGGAAATTGCCTTCAGGTTTGCAGTCAAAACGCCAAGGAAATATTAAACAGCGTTCCGGATGTTCTCTCTTTGTTCAATCGGGGGCTTACGACTGCGGTGGTTTTAGCGCCCAGTTTTCCCGTGGAATTCCAAGACATCCCCTATCCTCGTTTGGTGGGTATGTTGCGAAAAGCGGGATTTGATACGGTGCATGAAGTGGCTTTCGGTGCGGATCTGCTCTCTCGTGCTTATCGTAAACGTTTCCAGAACAATCGGGAAGAACGGGTTATTGCTTCCACCTGTGCGGCATTGGTCGCCTATGTGGAGTACTATCATCCGGAGTTGGTTCCCGTACTTGCCCCCTTGGTTTCTCCGACAGTGGCTATTTCACGCGTGTTGAAACGATTGCTCGGAGAACATATCCATGTTGTTTTTATCGGTCCCTGCATTGCCAAAAAAGGGGAGATTCGCCACCATGAGGTAAAAGGGGAGGTGGAGGCGGTCCTCACGTTTCAGGAACTTCGTACCCTTTTCCAGCACCGAGGCGTAACACCGGACAGTGCTCAGGATTCCGATTTCGATCCCCCGCATCCGGCAAAGGGTATGCTCTTTGCCATGGTGCGCGGGTTGTTGGAAGCAGCGGATCTGAAGGATGATCCTCTGTCCGAGGATATTCGTGTGGCTCACGGCAAGCCGCTTTTTATTGAAGCGATACGTGAATTCAATGCTCCGGAAAACCGCACGCGGCTCCTGGAGGTCCTTTGCTGCGACGGTTGTATTATGGGGGCCGGCATTCGTAAAGACATCCCCCTTTATTTGCGGCGCAAAGCGGTCAGCCAATATGTTCAGGAACGACTGACCCGCTTGGACGGCACAGGACATGAAGCTTTGATGGCTCAGTTTTCGGATTTGGATCTCTCTCGATCCTTTTCCGTCTATGACCGCCGTATTGTTGAACCGAATAGCGAAGAGTTGGCCGCCATTCTCAGGCAATTGGGCCGACTGAGTCCGGATGATGAACTCAATTGCGGTGCCTGTGGATATGAAACCTGCCGCGCCCATGGGATGGCCATTTATCGGGGACTGGCTGAAAATGAGATGTGTCTGCCGAATACTATTGAGGCGCTGAAAACCTCCATCAGCCGGTTGGCTGAATCCAATATGGAACTGGCGACCATGGAAAATGCGTTGAATCAGTCTGAAAAACTGGCCAGTATGGGTCAATTGGCTGCGGGTATCGCCCATGAGGTGAACAATCCTTTGGGCGTGGTGCTGATGTATTCCCATCTTCTGCTCGAAAAATACGGCGGAGAGCCCAGGCTTCGCGAAGACCTTACCCTGATTGCCGAACAGGCTGATCGCTGCAAGCGGATTATCTCCGGACTGCTGAATTTCGCCCGGCAAAATCGAATCAATCGCAGACCGGTAAACCTCTTCAATCTGCTGAGTCAGACAATAAAAACAGTTAATTTTGGAAAAGCCATCCAGGTTACCCTGAAACACAACATGAATAATCCGGTGGCGGATATAGACGAAGACCAGATTTCTCAGGCGCTGCTGAATCTTCTCACCAATGCACAGGCGGCTATGAGCAAGGGAGGAGAACTGACGATTGAAACGGAGGATACGGATGAAAGCGTCCGGATTTCCGTGGCCGATTCGGGTGTCGGCATTCCTAAAGAGAATGCGTCAAAAATATTCAATCCCTTTTTCACCACCAAACAAATCGGCAAAGGTACCGGACTCGGATTAGCCGTCACCTACGGCATCATTAAAATGCATCGAGGAGAGATAAAATTCGAATCTAATAGCAATCCTTCCACTGGCCCTACGGGGACGAAATTTATTATTTCTTTACCGAGGCATGAATAAAGGTGTTTTCAAGGTTTTTGTGGTCGATGATGAGCCGGGCATGTGCGTGGGCGTCAAACGGACCCTTGATGGTTTTATTGTCCGCATGGAGGATTTCCAAGAGGAGATCATCTTTGATGTGGAGACATACGATGCCGGCGAACCGCTTTTGGAACGGCTGAAGGAGATCCGACCGCATATCCTGCTTCTCGATTCCAAGTTGCCCGGTATCAGCGGGCTCGAAATCCTCGAACATCTCTCTCGCGAAAAGATTGAAATCTGTACGGTCATGATCACGGCCTATGCCAGTATTGAGACCGCCATTTCCGCCATCAAGCACGGTGCCTTTGATTTTCTGGCCAAGCCCTTTGCGCCGGATGAACTTCGCGTCCTGGTCGATAAGGCTGTCCGCCATGTTTTACTGCTCCGCCAAAGCCGGCGACTGGAGCAGGAACGCAAGAAAATCCGTTTTGAATTTATCTCCGTCTTGGCCCATGAACTTAAAGCGCCGCTGTCTGCGATCGAAAGTTATGTGGATATTATCCGACATCGGCGTGCCGGAGAGGATGAGGCAACTTATGCTTCCATGATGGATAGGGTTATTGTAAGGGTGGAGGGAATGCGTAAACTCATTTACGACCTTTTGGACTTGACCAGCATCGAATCAGGACAAAAAACGCATAAACCTGAACCCGTGGATGTGAATCAAGTGGTTCAAGGTGTCATAGAGTCTTTGCATAATCAAGCGATAGAAGCAGAAGTCGAACTTGCCATAAATTCTCAGGTAACATCGCCTTTCTATTTGGATATCAGCGACTTATATATGATATGTACGAATCTTGTTTCTAATGCCATCAAATATAATAAAAGAGGCGGTCGTGTAGATGTCGCTCTTTTTCAGAAGCCGGACCAGCTTGAAGTTCGAGTGACGGATACCGGATTGGGTATCAGTGACGAAGAAAAGAAATTACTTTTTAAGGATTTTTCACGTATCAAGAACGAAAAAACGCGGCATATTCTTGGAAGCGGTTTGGGACTCTCCATTATAAAAAAACTTGTTCATTATTATAAAGGCGATATTCGGGTGGAAAGCATACCCGATGTCGGCACAACCTTTACCATCACGCTCCACCAAACCCATAAGGCTTAACCATGACCACATCCGCCTCACTCTTGCCCACCACGGATATCCGCGCGGTGTTTGAAAAAGCACGTAAACTGAAGGGACTTTCCTTAGACGAAGCGGCTTTGTTGATGGATATTACTGAACCGGCGGATAGGGAGGCGCTCTTTGAGACCGCTTGTACGGTCAAACAGATCATCTACGGTCAACGGCTGGTATTATTTGCCCCGCTTTATATTTCCAATCTCTGCTCCAATGAGTGTCTTTATTGTGCCTTTCGAAAAAGTAATCGCGCTGTAAAAAGACGTTTCCTCAGCCAGGCGGAAATAGCTCAGGAAGTCAAGCTCTTGGTGGACCAGGGGCATAAGAGGCTCCTGCTGGTTTCAGGTGAGAGCTATCCGGCCGAGGGATTGGATTATATTCTGAGATCCATTGATACGGCCTATGCCGTAAAGTCCGGAAAAGGAGAGATTAGACGTATTAATGTGAATATCGCCCCTCTGTCCACAGCGGAATTTAAACGGCTGAAAGAGGCGCGTATCGGTACCTATCAACTTTTTCAGGAGACCTATCATCGTCCTACCTATGCGCAGGTCCATCTTGAGGGTGCCAAGCGCGATTTTGATTGGCGTTATCAGGCTCCTTTGCGTGCCATGGAAGCCGGAATTAACGATGTGGGTATGGGCGTGCTTTTCGGACTTTACGATTGGAAAGAGGAGGTCAAATCCCTTTTAACTCATATTCGGGAGCTTGAAAAAACGTTTGGGGTGGGGCCGCACACCATCAGCGTTCCCCGTTTGGAACCGGCTGACGGCTCCCCGCTTTCATTGGAATCGCCCTATCGGATGAGCGACTCGGATTTTCTGAAACTGGTTGCTATTCTGCGATTGGCTGTTCCGTATACGGGCATCATTATGTCCACGCGCGAAACACCGGAAATCCGGCGAAAATGTCTTTCGCTTGGTGTCTCCCAGATTTCTGCGGGTTCACGTACCAATCCCGGCGGTTATACGGAAGGTGGAACGGATAAGGACGGCAGTCAGTTTTCTCTGGGCGATCACCGTTCCTTGGATGACGTAATCCGAGATTGCACTGAGATGGGTTATGTCCCCTCGTTTTGCACGGGCTGTTACCGTCTCGGCCGCACGGGCAAGGATTTTATGGACCTGGCCAAGCCGGGTGATATTCGCCGTCATTGCGACCCCAATGCCTTGTCGACTTTTACGGAATATCTCATGGATTATGCTTCAGAAGCCACCCGGATCGCAGGAGAAACGCTTATTCGGAAGACATTGGATAAGAGGGACTCATCGGAACGTGTTCAAAACGAGCGAATGGTGCAGAGAGTCCGAGACGGTGAACGTGACGTTTACTGCTGATATGGATCACCGCGATGTTCTTGCTTGGTTGAAAAGCGCGCCCGGTTTTGAGTCAGACCGTCTGTTTAAATGGGCGGATGAGACACGTCAAAAAGAGGTTGGAACAGCCGTTTTTCTCCGTGGCCTTATCGAAATCTCCAATTATTGTTCAAGACATTGTCTCTATTGTGGATTGCGCGCGCCGAATCACCACCTGTCCCGTTATCGTATGACCTCTGACGAGATAATGGAAAGCGTGCGGCTGGCCCGTTCCCTTGGATATGGTACCGTGGTGCTGCAAGGAGGCGAAGACGAAGGGTTAACGCGTGATTTTATATCCGCCCTGATTCGTCGCATCAAGGAGGAGGTCGGTCTGGCCGTTACCTTAAGTCTTGGGGAACGGAAGTCTGAGGATTATCTTGCCTGGAAGCAGGCCGGTGCAGACCGTTATCTCCTGCGATTTGAAACCTCGGATATCGATTTATATTCAATGCTCCATCCGGCCCAACAGGACAAGGAAGCGCATCGGCTGACCGTTGTACGATCGCTGTCCGCGATGGGATTTGAAACCGGTAGCGGGGTGATGGTGGGCTTGCCTGGCCAGAGTTTTCAGAGTCTT
>MGVN01000250.1:13503-20166 GCA_001800515.1 Elusimicrobia bacterium RIFOXYB2_FULL_49_7
TGCTTCTTTTTCGTGAATTAAATTTGGATATGATTGGCGTGGGTCCCTATATTCCGCATCCGGAAACGCCGCTGTTGCAAGATTTACTTCATGCGCAAGCAGCCGCGGATCCGGTACCCGCAACAATGGAGATGGCTCTGAAGGTGATTGCCTTGGCCCGTCTTCTCTGTCCGCAAGCCAACATTCCCGCCACCACGGCATTGGCCACCCTTTCACCGGAATCCGGATATCGTTTAGGGCTTCAATGCGGGGCGAATGTACTTATGCCCAATCTGACACCAATGACGTATCGAGTCAAATATGAAATTTATCCGGAAAAGGCCAGTCTTAAAGCCGTGGACGCCGAATACGATGCCACTATTGACCGGCTTATTCATTCCCTGGGACGTAAGGTCGGAGAAGGGGTGGGGCAAAGCGGAGCGTTTCAGCAGCGGAGCAGGTTATAGGTAGTTCGCCGGATGGAGAAGCGTTCCGGTAAATGGGGCTATGGCACGATTATAAATCCCGTGCACCCAGGCAATCGTCATTCCGTAGTTGGTTACCGGAATACCGGCATCAATAGCCGGTTTAAGGCGGTTCATCACCTGCGTTCGGGTCAGCATACAACCCCCGCATTGAATGACCAGTCGATAGGAATCAATGGGTTTGGGCGGCTTGTCCAGGCCTGAGACAATATCAAAATTGAGTTGTTTACCGGTATAATGTGAAATCCATCTCGGGATTTTCACCCGTCCGATATCATCACAGCTGACATGATGGGAACAGGATTCCATGAGGAGAAGTGTATCATTGTCCGACAACCGGTCCAGGTGCGGTGTTCCTTCCAGATATTTTGCAAAATCACCTTTCAGTCGTGCAAAGAGGATGCTGAAACTGGTCAGCGGGATATGTTTGGGGATGGCGGCATCCGCTTTAAGAAAAGCCTGGCTATCCGTAATGACAAGAGAGGGTTCAGCTTTGACTCTTGACCAATAGGCGTCAAGTTCCCGTTCCTTGAGGACGATGGTCATACAATCATGATCCAAGGCATCTCGGATGGTTTGTACTTGCGGAAGAATAAGTCTTCCTTTGGGGGCTTCGACATCAATGGGGGTAATGAGCATGACCAAATCGCCCCGCTTGACCAGATCGCCAACAATAGAGGGCTGATTGAAAAGCGAATGAGGCAGATGTCTTTTGATGAGGGCGATGACACCTGTGCTGTCGCACCCCGATAGGGCGGAGATATCCAGTATGTCGGAGCGGGTTTCATTGACAATGCTTTGACGAGTCGCCTCTTTCAGCGGACAGCGATCATTTTTATTATGAAGCGTGAAAAAGGGAAGATGGCGTGCCTCAAAAAAGTGAATGAGTTCCTGCTCGTATTCGCTGAAACGATTCTCTTCGATTACCAACACGGCTAAATCCACCTGTTCCAGAATACGTCGGGTTCTTTCCACCCGTTTTTCACCGATATCCCCGGCATCATCAATGCCCGCCGTATCAATGATGACCACCGGCCCAATGCCGGTTAATTCCAGGGTTTTGTCCACTGGGTCGGTTGTGGTGCCTGGGTGATCGGATACGATGGCAACCTCTTGACCGGCAATGAAATTGACGATTGCGCTTTTTCCGACGTTACGTCGTCCGAAAAAACCGATATGGGGCCGCTCACTTTTTCTCAGAAGAGCCCCCTTTTTGTGAAGCGGATGTGAAACCGAGTTCCAATAATCGATCGGGTTGCAGGAGAAGGGACAACTTTTCCGGCAACAGAAAATGGAGTACCTCATTGGCGTCCAGGATGGAACCGTTGTTTTCCTTCATCCAGCGAGCCACCTTAGCCGCTTCATGATAACCGATAAGCGGCACCAGCGCTGTGGACAGAGAGGGGCTGTGGTAGAGCCGCTGCAATGCGGATAAGTTATCCACGGTCAGGCCGGCCAGTAAGTTAGCGGCCAGAGTGATATCGGATGCGATGAGCAAGTCAAGAGTGCGAAGAAAAGCAGTGCCAATGATCGGCAGGTAAGCATTGAGGTCCAGTGTGCCCTGAGCGGACAAGGAGGTAATGAGCACGTCGTTTGCATAGACCTGATGGGCCGCACTGATAATGAATTCAGGGATGACCGGATTCACTTTGCCCGGCATGATGGAACTGCCCATCTGTTGTTGGGGCAGGCGAATTTCCTTTAGACCGGAAAGGTCGGAAGCCAGAAGACGAAGATCGGAAACCATTTTTTCCAGGGTAACGGCATGTGATTTTAAGATGGCGTGGCTCTCGACAATGGCATCCAGATGACAGGTGGCATCCGGAAGATTGTCGCTGCGGGTAACAGGTAATCCGGTCAGGGTTTGCAATGTACGGCATACTTCCATGATAAAAAAACGGGGAATGGAGAGACCGGTGCCTGCTGCGCCGCCGCCCAGATTGATCAGTTTGAGCCGTTCCCGGCATTTGGACAGTCGCCACCAGTCACGGGAAAGCGCCTCATTGTAGGCGGAGAAAAGGCGTCCGTAGGAGGAGGGGACCGCTTCCTGCATTTCCGTAAACGCGATACGCAGTGTCGCGCGGTGTTCATTTTCCAATCGCTCCATTTCTTTGCGAAGTACATTGACCTTTTCTTCAAGGTCGTTGAGACCCCATAGAAAAGCGACATGAAGCGCCGTTGGAACCGCATCATTGGTTGATTGAAAACGGTTGGCGGATTCGACCGGATCCAGAAGCGTATACTCGCCAACAGGGTGTCCCAATTTCAACAAAGCGCTGTTGGCAAGAATTTCATTCACATTCATGTTGATGGAGGTGCCCGCCCCGCCGGAACAGGCCGGCACAATGAAATGGTCAAAATAAGCGCCGTCCATCATCTCTTTTGCGCTCTCCTCAAGGGCTGTCAGGTGAGCCGAAGGGATGGGCGAAAAAGGAGAGGAATGCGACGGCTGCATGGCCAGGGCGTCCTGATAGGCGGAAATGGTTTGGTAGCAGGCGAGTTTAACCGCACCCATGGCCCGATACCAGCGCTCCGGAAAGCGTTGGGTATCCGGAAAGTTTTCCTTGGCGCGAAGTGCATGAATTCCATAAAGGGCTGATAGCGGAATCTGCTTTTCGCCAAGACTATCTTTTTCCGTTCGACAATTCTCTTTCGCCATGATCGTAAAATAATTATCCACGATGCGGAATGAAACCTCGGCTCATTGCCTTTACAAGAAAAATACTATTGCATTTATAGGAAACATAATTTATATAAATAACTTGAAGGTTGCGTAGATAAGTTTTTCTATCACCGAATCCAGGAGACAATATGGTAAAAAGCATTCAATCCATTCTGGAAACCTATGAAAACAATCCGAACCGTCTGATGGACATCCTGATAGATGTTCAATTTGAACATGGATGCATCAATCCGGAGTCCGTGGCGTTTATTGCCAAAAATACCGGTTTGGCTCGTGTCGACGTCGAGCAGACCATTTCTTTCTACCATTTTCTGAGCCAGAAACCGCGAGGGAAATATGCCATATACCTAAACAACAGTGTCGTGGCCAATATGATGGGACGGGATGCCATTGCCAAGGCCTTTGAACAAGAAGTCGGCTGCAAATTCGGATCGGTCTCCCACGATGGTCTCATCGGTCTGTATAACACGGCCTGCATCGGAATGAATGATCAGGAGCCGGCGGCCATCATTAACGGCACTGTTTTTACACGGCTCACCACTTTTCGAGTGCGTGAAATCGTTCGCGATATTCGCGCCGGAAAGACCCTTGAAGAACTTCAGGTCGCCTCCTTTGGGGACGGCCAGAATTATTCTGACTTGTTGAAAACAACCGTTTATAATAATATACGTAAAAAGGGGCCCGTCATTTTTTCGGAATATAAATTGGGGAGCGCACCAAAGGCCGCCTCAGCCATGACACCGGAAGAGGTTATTTCCGTGGTTAAGGCCTCAAAAATCCGTGGTCGCGGCGGTGCCGGTTTTCCGACTGCACTGAAATGGGAATTTTGCCGCAAAACGCCGGCGGATGTCCGTTACATTTTTTGTAATGCGGATGAAGGTGAACCCGGCACATTCAAAGATCGGGTTATTTTAACGGAAATGCCAAGACTGGTGTTTGAGGGAATGGCTGTTGCGGCCTATGCCGCCGGTGCCCGCTATGGCATATTGTATCTTCGTTTTGAATATCGTTATCTGAAGGATTATCTTAATACCGCTTTACAGGAAATGCGTAAAGAAGGGCTGCTTGGCGTTAATATTGCGGGCAAGAAAGGTTTTGATTTCGATATCCGTATTCAATTCGGGGCTGGAGCCTATGTTTGCGGCGAGGAATCCGCGCTCATCGAATCCGCCGAAGGCAAGCGGGGAGAGCCCCGCGATAGGCCGCCTTTTCCGGTGGAAGAAGGATATCTGGGCAAACCCACGGTGGTCAATAATGTGGAAACCGTTTGTGCGGCCGCCAAGGTGATTGTGCATGGGGCCAAATGGTATACCTCTTTTGGGACGCCCGAATCCACAGGAACCAAAGTATTATCCATTTCAGGCGATTGCCGTTATCCCGGCGTTTACGAAGTCGAATGGGGCTTTAATGTTCATGATATTCTGGAAATGGTGGGTGCGGAGAATACTCAAGCGGTTCAGATATCCGGTCCTTCCGGCGCTTGTATTGGGCCTTCTGAATTTCACCGTATGCTTGGATACGAGGACCTTTCGACGGGTGGCTCCATCATCATCTTTGATGAACGGCGTGATCTTATTAAAGATGTGGTCATGAATTTTCTCGATTTCTTCATTGATGAATCCTGCGGTTCCTGTGTGCCCTGCCGTACATTGACCGTATTATACCGGAAAAAGATGGAAAAGATATTGTCCGGACATGGGGTTCCGTCTGATGTAACGGACTTGGTCCAGTGGGGCGCCATTATGAAGGCGAACCGATGCGGACTTGGGCAGACGGCCGTTAATCCGGTTCTTTCCACCATCAAGAACTTCCGCCACTTGTACGATAGCAAAACATACCGCAACCGAACCTTTGACACGCAATTCAGTTTGGCCGAAGCGGTCCAAGAATCCTGTCTGGCTGCCGGAAGAACCCCGACGACAAAGGAGTAAGGCATGAGCAAAATCATTCGATTCGAAATTGATGGTAAAGAGTGTTTGGCAGACACAGGGACCTACCTTATTGAAGCTGCCAAAAAGAACAATGTCTACATTCCCTATTTGTGCAATCTGCCGGGTATCAAACCCCGAGGTTCCTGCCGAATCTGCACCGTTAAAATAAACGGCAAGCTGGCCACGGCCTGTACGACACCGGTAACCGAAGGGATGAAGGTCGAAAGCCAAATTCCGGAACTTGACGAACTCCGCAAATCCATTGTGGAAATCCTTTTTGTGGAAGGAAACCATTTTTGTCCTTCTTGTGAAAAAAGTGGTTCCTGCGAGCTTCAAGCGCTGGCCTATCGTTTTAGGATTACGTCACCTCGCTTTCCTTATCTTTTCCCAAAGCGTGAAGTAGAAGCCGCACATCCCAAACTTCTGAAGGATCATAACCGTTGTATTCTTTGCAAACGGTGCATCCGTGCCATCAAGGATGAGCAGGGACGTAGTTTGTTCGCCTTCCGTAAGCGCGGACACCTGACTGAAATCAGCATTGATACCGAGACCTCAGCCTCCATCTCAGATGACTTGGCAAAAAAAGCCATGGAAATCTGTCCAGTGGGAGCCATTATTCGCAAACGCAAGGGTTTTGATGTGCCCATCGGCAAGCGCAAATGGGATCAGCGGCAAATCGGAAGCGAAGTGGAAGCGGTCTCCTGAACGTCTTTACAACGGAGAAAACAATGAGCAAACCTGTCATCGCCACCGCCTCTTTAGCGGGTTGTTTCGGATGCCACATGTCTCTATTGGACATTGATGCGCGTATCCTTGAACTGATTGATCTGGTCGAATTCAATAAGTCCCCCATTGACGATATCAAGCATTTTACAAAAGAGTGCGATGTCGGGCTTATTGAGGGCGGCTGCTGCAACAGCGAAAACGTGCATGTGCTTCGGGATTTTAGAAAACATTGTAAAATACTCGTCTCCGTCGGAGAATGTGCTATGATGGGCGGGTTGCCGGCCATGCGCAACAACATTCCAATCCGCGAGTGTCTTGAAGAGGCTTATCTCAAAGGGGTCACAACGGATACTGAAAACCGGATCATCCCGAACGACGAGGAACTTCCCATGATTCTGGACAGGGTTTATCCCTGTCATGAAATCGTCAAAATAGATTATTTTCTGCCCGGTTGTCCGCCCCGAGCGGATCTCATTTGGGATGCCCTTTTAGCATTGGTCAAAGGACAACCCATGAAGCTGGAATACGAAACCTTCAAATTCGACTGAACGGGAGCAAGAATATGGCAAAGAAAATCACCATCGAACCTGTCACCCGTGTGGAAGGCCACGGTAAGGTGACCATCCGTCTGGACGACCAAGATAAAGTGGTTCAAAGCCGCCTACATATTGTTGAATTTCGCGGCTTTGAGCGTTTCATTCAGGGACGTCCCTATTGGGAGGCGCCGGTCGCGGTACAGCGTTTATGCGGTATCTGTCCGGTGAGCCATCATTTGGCCGCGGCCAAAGCCATGGATGTGGTCGTCGGCGTGGGACCGGAAGGATTATCGCCCACGGCGGAAAAGATGCGGCGCCTGATG
>MGVN01000251.1:0-4176 GCA_001800515.1 Elusimicrobia bacterium RIFOXYB2_FULL_49_7
GCTTCCGCGGCTTTACCTTCGATATGTTTTATCAGCGCGGCTGCCACGCCTTTACGCCGGTATTTTTTCGCAACTATCAAATCATGTATATTGATAAGCCGTGCCGCCGCGAAAGTGGAATAGCCCGTAGAACAAACGGCAAGCCCGGCGACTTTTGAATCCTCAACCGCGAAATAAACGCAGGCGTATTTATGCCGGCTTATGCCCGCCACAAGCCTTTTCTTTATTTCAGACGAAAGAGGCCTGCCTTCTCCCATATCGCCGCGCACGTATTCGTCAATAAGCCGGACGAATGCGCCGCAATGCTCCCTGTTATTGAAATCAGCGGTTACGATTTTAAACGTGTTATTCATAATAAGTATTTTTCCGCGACTTTGCCTTCGCTTAAGGCATCAAGTATTTCGTCTATCGATTCCTCGCCGGAAATATTGCCGTACCAGGTGTTGTCGGGATAAACTACCAGCGCGGGGCCGCGGTCGCAGACCTTGAGGCAGCCGGTCATGGAAACCATGGTGTCATTCATATCCCTGTCGTTTAAGCCCTCCTGCAAATATTGCAATAATCCAATAGATCCCTTTTTGTGGCATACGCCCTGCGGCTCGCCGCCCGCCCTGAAACTTGCACAAACAAAAATATGTTTACCCGGTTTTTTCATGGTTTTTCCTCCTTACATTACCAGTTCGAAAGATTCTTCCCCGGCGTCCCTGTCCTGCCGGTCCATTAAAGAGTTGAGAATCCGTTCCAGCAATCTCATCGCGCCAGTGTAGCCTACCGAGTTAAAATAGCTGTGGCCAACCCGGTCGAGTATCGGAAAACCGAAGCGCAGGAAAGGTATGTCTTCGTCGCGCGCTATGTATTTACCGTACGTGTTTCCAATCAGCAGGTCCACCTTTTCGTTCTTTATCCATTGATGCAGCAGGAACATATCGCCGTGTTTAAACTTTGCTTCCGGTATATCGCCAAGTATGCCGGCCATGCGTTCCTCAAAATAATTTCCGGGCGTTCCGGTAACGGCATACACCGGCCGCATACCTATATCCGCGAGGAACTCGGCCATCGGTATAAGTTGATCCGGATCTCCGAACAGAGCCACGCGGCGCTTATAAAGGTACTGCTCCATATCGCTTATCATATCTACGAGGCGTCCCCGCTCGTCGGCTATGGAAACCGGCACCATCCTGCCGCTCATTCTCATCAATGCATCCAGGAAGCGATCTGTCGCCTTTATGCCGTAGGGCATATCGAGCGCTTCGTAGCCGACTTTAAAACGGGCATCCAGCTCCGTGGCCGCCGGCAGCGACGCAAATGTGCCGAGAGCAAGCGTGCCTGTGCTGTTGGCCGTCATTTTCAGCCGCTCTACCGTTACCCCTCCTTTTGGAAACATCGTGTACCTGCCCGTGAGCGGGGTGTCGAGAACATCGGACGTATCCGGGAAAACGATACCGTCAATACCCATCACGGAAAGTATTCTTTTCAGCTCCCTGGTATCCGACGGCTCGCACCAGCCCGCAATGACGTTTACAGTGCCGCCGCGTGCGGCTTTTTTTTCCGGGAAGTACCTGGCCATCCCCTTTACCATGTTCGCAAAACCGGTAACGTGCGAACCGATGTAGCTCGGCGTATTCGCGTGAATTACGTATTTGCCCGCAGGGATCTTTCCTTCCTCACGGGCTTTGCTTATTATCTGAACGATGTCGTCGCCGATAGTTTCCGAAAGGCACGTGGTATGAACGGCGATGACGTCGGGATTATAAAGCGTAAATATATTTCCTATCGCCTCGAGCAGGTTCGACTGCCCGCCGAAAACCGACGACCCTTCGGTGAAAGAACTTGTCGTCGCCATTACCGGTTCCTTGTAATGCCGGGTAAGCGCGCTGCGGTGGTAGGCGCAGCACCCCTGGGAGCCGTGGCTGTGCGGCAGGCACCTGTGTATGCCCAGGGCCGCGTACATGGCGCCCACGGGCTGGCAGGTCTTTGCGGGATTTACCGTCAATGCACTTCTTTCCTTTATCTCTTTTGGCGTATGGCGCAATAGCATAATGTTTCCTCCACAAATGGCGTTATACCTGACTTATAAACATCGCGGCGATAGGCTCGTCTTTTTCCCAGGGCGGGAATAGCAGCTTCCACACTTTTGAGCCGATCATCCTGTCGACGTCCCTGTAAAAATTGACGGCGCCGGCAAAGCCCGCGTAGGGGCCGCCGTAATCGTAGCTGTGCAGTTGTTTCATGGGAATACCCATCTTCTGGATTACGTACTTTTCCTTTATTCCCGCGCAGAAAATATCGGGCTTGTATTTTTCTATCAGCGCCTCGGTTTCGAAGTGATTGATATCGTCGATAATTAGCGTGCCTTCGTCCATTTCCGGCATCATTCCCTCATAATTTTTGAAGGTAACTCCCGCCCCGGCAAGCCGCTCCATGTCTTCGGGGGTTTTGCGCGGGCGGTATTGTTCCGGATCCGGTTTTACCACAAGCTCCTCGATGTTCCGGGAGTCGGCATCAACCCTGATGGTTGGCAGCACGTCCCTGCCCTCGTAATCGTCGCGGTGCGCGAACTCGTATCCGGCGGCGACGATCTTCATTCCCATTTCTTTAAAAAGCTCCTGGTAGTGGTGCGCCCGCGACCCGCCCACGAAGAGCATGGCCGTTTTGCCGGACGTACGCCGTTTTACGTCTTCCTGCACCGGGCGTATTTTTTCCATTTCCTCTTCTATCACTTTTTCCACGCGGCTCATCAGCTCCGCGCTTTCAAAATAACCGGCAACCTTACGCAGGGATTTTGCGGTGGCATCGGCCCCGGTAAAATTCACCTTTATCCACGGTACGCCGTATTTTTTCTCGATCATGTCGGCCACGTAATTGATAGAGCGGTGGCACATTACGAGATTTAAATCCGCGTGATGGGCGCCGGCAAACCCGTCGTAGGTGGAGTTGCCGCTGAAGGTTGCGATAAGATCCATGCCGCAGCGCCTGAACATGTCCTCAAGCACAAACGCATCCCCTCCGATATTATATTCGCCCAGAAGCGCCACCTTGTATTTGCCGCCCGGCGCGGCCGGATTTTTTCCTATCACGTGCTTGAAAAGCTGGTTGTTGGCGATATGATGGCCGGCGGACTGGCTTACCCCCTTGTATCCTTCACAGCTGAAACCGAAAACGTTGATGCCGAGTTTTTCGGACATATCCCTGGCAACGGAGTGAATGTCGTCTCCGATAAGGCCCACCGGACAGGTGGCGAATATGCCTATGGCCTTCGGCTTGAAAATCGCGTACGCCTCTTCGACGGCCTGCCTCAGTTTCTTCTCGCCGCCGAATATGATATTTTCATCCTGCATATCCGTGGTAAAACAGTAAGGCATGAAATTGGGATCGCTCTCATTTTCAGGCCTCGTCTGATTGCGCCGCGTCAGCCACGAGTAAAACCCGCAACCTATCGGCCCGTGGGTCAGGTTCAATATATCGCGGGTGGGGCCCAGCACCACTCCCTTGCAGCCGGCATACGTGCAACCGCGCTGCGTTATTATGCCGGGAACAGTCCTTACGTTTGCGCCGATCTCCTGGCCGGGCGAAGACTTCGGATTGTTTATCACAATCTGTTTTGCGCGCTTTTTCCCCACCTTGGCCGAGTAGCGTTTTATCAGGTTCTCTTTTATGGAAGAAGGGTTTACCTCTCTGGTTCTATTGTCTCTCTTCATTGTTTTCACCTCTTATTCATCTAGTACTCCGGCGCCGAATTCGCCAGTCCTGATCCGGCCCGCATCGAACACGGGCATGACGAATATTTTGCCGTCGCCGGCGTTGCCCGTTTTATTAACCGAGACGAGCGTCTCGACCACGCGGGACGCCAACTCATCGGGGACTATCACCGTTATCAGCCGTTTAGGCACGAGTTTCGGCCCCTGGCCGAGCAGCGCTATAGCCTCTTCATTTCCCTGCTCCGCACCCTTTACGAGCCGGAAATCCACCTTGCCTTTACCCCTGCCCAGCACGCGCCCGGTCGCGGTAAACGAGGAGATACCGGCCGCGGCAAAGGCGTCCTTGGTTTTATTCATCATATTCATGCGAATCACCGCCATAATTTCTTTCATTCATTCCTCCCGGAGTTAAGCCTCTTTTATCCCGGAACTTATCGTGTACATCTCGTCGACGGGCGAAACGAATATCTTTCCGTCG
>MGVN01000251.1:4207-6904 GCA_001800515.1 Elusimicrobia bacterium RIFOXYB2_FULL_49_7
GAAGCAAAAGTTCCTTGGGAAGCTCATCGTAATGCACCTGCCCTACTTTCAGCCCTCTTTGCTTTCCCCGCCCGAATACCGAAACCTTGGTAACCGCCGGATAGCCCGCCTCCATCAGTTCCGACAAAACACGGTCCACTTTTTCCGGCCGCACTATTGCCCGTATCATAACCATTCCCATAATAATCTCCTCCTTAATTCGCTATGCCGAATTCGATTAGCAATTTTTCCAGTTCCTCGATAGCCAGCGGCTTTGGAACGACGAACATTTTGTTCTGATCAATAGCGCGCGAAAGATTGCGGTAATGATCGGCCTGCACGTGGGACGGCTCGTAATCAATAACCGTTTTCCTGTTTATCTCGGCTTTTTGCACCATGTTGTCGCGCGGCACGAAATATATCATCTGAGTGCCCAGCCGTTTTGCGAACTCGCCTATCATGGACTCTTCATTGTCCACCTTCCTGGAGTTGCAGATAAGCCCGCCCAGCCGCACGCCGCCCGCATCCGCGTATTTAACGATACCCTTGCATATGTTATTGGCGGCATACATGGCCATCATCTCTCCCGATACGACGATATAAATTTCCTCGGCCTTGCCGTCGCGGATAGGCATTGCGAACCCGCCGCAGACCACGTCGCCCAGCACGTCGTAAAAAGCGTAATCCAGCTTCTTGTCGGCGCCGTATGCGCCAAGCTGCTCCAGGAGGTTGATGGACGTAATAATTCCGCGGCCCGCGCACCCGACTCCGGGTTCCGGCCCGCCGGATTCGACGCAAACGGTATCCCTGAAGCCCAGCTTCACTATTTCATTTAATTCAATGTCTTCACCCTCTTCCCTGAGAGTGTCAAGCACCGTCTTCTGTGCCAGCCCGCCTAAAAGCAGCCTGGTTGAATCGGCCTTTGGGTCGCATCCGACAACCATAACTTTTTTACCCATCTCGGCAAGCCCCGCAACCGTGTTCTGCGTCGTCGTGGATTTGCCTATCCCGCCTTTACCGTAAATAGCTACTTTTCTCATATACATCCTCCTTATCGCTGTGCCTGCACTCTTAGTTCCTGCAACAGGCGTGCAAAGTATACCGTGTTTGCAAGCATACATTCCGGTATTGCCGTTAAAGAAAAAATACATTAACGTAGCAAATAAAAAAACAGGCCGGGTATTGATCCCTGCCTGTTTTATTATTACAACGGTAAAAATTATATTTTAGCCAGTAACTTTGTTATCGAACGGATGTCATTACATGACAATAAATCCCTTGCAAACTTCACGGCAAAGCCGAGGGATGTTTTTTTTATGCTGTCATACGATCTTATGAAATATACGGGGTCAACGCTCATCTCCCTTATGCCTATCCCCAGCAAAAACGGTATGTAAACGGGATTGTTCGCCATATCCCCGCAGACGGAAACCCCTATCCCGTGTTTTATGGCGGCATCGGCAACCGCCTTTATGGACCTTAACACGGCCGGGTGGTGCGGCAGGTAATAGCGGGCAACCTTTTCATTTGTCCTGTCCACGGCCAATATATATTGTATAAGGTCATTGGTGCCGATAGAGAAAAAGTCGCATACGGCCGCCATGGAATCTATTATGGCTATAAGCGAAGGCAGCTCAACCATGATGCCGATTTTGGGATTATCATTGAAAGGCACTCCCCTTTTTTTCATGGCCGAGACACACTCTCCAACCACGGTTTTTGCCTCGAGATATTCATCCAGCGACGATACCATGGGAAACATAACCCGGATTTTCTTATCGTAACCCGCGCGGAGTATCGCATTTATCTGCTGCTTGAATATTTCCCGGTTGCCCAGCGAAAACCTTATTGACCGCATTCCCAAAAACGGGTTTTCTTCTTTTTGCGTGTGGTAATAGGCAAGCACTTTATCGCCGCCGACGTCGAGCGTTCTGAAAGTTACCTCATGCCCGCCCGCTTCTTCAAGAAGCTTCCGGTAAACAAGATACTGTTCTTCTTCCGTGGGGAAAGAATCGCGCAATATGAACGGAAATTCCGTCCTGTAAAGCCCTATGCCGTCGCATGGCAGCTTTTTTACGGTATAAATATCCCTTAAAAGATTAACGTTAATCATAAGGTTTATTCTGTGGCCGTCCGACGTTTCGGCCTTTTGCGTACGGGCTGAAAATTTTTTTATCCCGGCTTTCGCCTTGTTGCTTTCGTTGAAGTGTTTAATTACTTCCTCGGACGGATTAACATATATATTCCCGATGTCGGCATCAACGAGAATAAAATTTCCGGGTTCCAGCCCGTCCAATTCCGGAGAATCCGCTATGACAAGGGGAATTTTAAGCGACCTCGCAAGTATGGCCACGTGAGAAGTAACGCCGCCGCTGGTAAGCACCACGCCCGCGATCCCCTGGGCAAAGAATTTTAAAATATCCGAAGGATAAAGTTCGCTTGCGACGATCACCCTGTTCTTCACGACAACGGCATCCTCTTCCATGCCGGTTATATTTGCCACTATTCTTTTCGTTAAATCAGCGACGTCCTGCACTTTATCCCTTATGCTCTGGTTTTGTGAAGCGGCAAAAATATCGCTATACGTCTTTGCAACCCTTATTACGGCGGACGGAGGATTCTCGCCCCCGTCAATAAGTTTCCTTACGCCGGAAATAAAACCCCTGTCCTTGAGCATGAGAACGTGCGCGTTAAATATCAGCGAACCCGCATCGCTTA
>MGVN01000252.1:0-2957 GCA_001800515.1 Elusimicrobia bacterium RIFOXYB2_FULL_49_7
CGTTGGAATCAATGCCGTTTTGACTGACATAGTAAGTGGTGCCTGGAGTTCCGTATTCATAAGAATCAGAAAAACCGAAGCGATAAAGGCTGGAACAGATTGCTTTGGCATGGCAGGAACTCCTTTCATGAGTTTTGCATAGGTTATAAAGACTCTGGAGAACCAGGACCTTCAGCATCCTCACATATAAAGTATAAATTAATTTTCCCATGTCCGCCCCCTCTCATTTGGCATTCGGCTTGTACTGAATTATCTTTTTGTTGTATCTTTTTATATTGTGAAAACAAAATCATTGCCACTGACCCGGTTTCCGAATGCCCGCAAACGATACTGGCATCCGAAAGATTACACCCATTGGGCCAGCCAGCATCATGTTGCGGCCTATCTCCATAAGAATTACGAACTCGGTTTGCATGGCCACCGGTTTATCGAGGTGAACCTGGTTGCCAAAGGTCAAGGATGGCACTCTTTTGACGGTACTGTTTTCAAAGTCAGGCAAGGCGATATTTTTGTGATACCGGTCGGCATGCAGCATGGATACGTCCCTCGGACACGCCTGGATATATACCACCTTCTTTTGCATCCCCAGTTCATGGAAAACTATGGTGCCAGGATGCGAGCGATCAAGGGTTTTATTCCCTTTTTTACCTGTGAACCGTTTTTTAGAAAAAAACCTGGTGAGCGTAATCATTTATACTTGAAAGGCATTGAGTTTATCCATCTTCGAGACTTGATGAGTACTTTGGTTCGGGAAAATGACCTGCCGACCGCTCCGCTGGATATTTCAACGGAAGGGCTTTCGCTGTACCTGATCCAGGTGTTATGTCGGTATTATAGCAGACAGTATGGATTATCGGACGAAAGAAGGGGGGCATACCGGAATAAATCGTTGGATGCAGTCTACGGGTTTATCCATGAAAACTATTCCAGGAAACTGACATTGAATGAGATTGCCCAGGCCGGCTGTTTTCAGCCCAATTACCTATGCCGTCTTTTTCAACGAAGTATGGACATGTCTCCTCTTGAGTACGTGTCTTTTTATCGCACCCTAAGGGCGGAACGACTCATTTTGGAGACCGACAAGCGGATTAAGCAAATAGCAGCCCTGACCGGTTTTTATGACGCAGCCCACTTGAACAAGGTTTTCAAACGGTTTAAAGGATATACCCCTAGTGAATTGCGTTTCACGTCCAAATAGGCGTTTTTCAGAAAGCAGGGTAGTGGGGCTGTACGTTGTAGTTGATCGAGTTAAGACTAACCTGACACAGACTCTAATTAACCCCGCATGGCTTTGACGGCCATATAGATGCCCATGACGACCAGCAACAAGCCGAAACTGAGCTGAAGCGTTCTGTTTGAAACCGCACTGACCACCGTGGATCCTATATTGGCGCCGATAATGGCGGCAATGGACAATATCACAATTATTCTGAAATCCATTACGACGTCAGGATTGTTGTAATAACGGAAAAGGCTCATCAAGGCCATTGGGATGATCACGGCCAGGCTGATGCCCTGAGCACTTTTTTGCGTCAGTCCAACCACGAGAACCAGGGCCGGGACCATGATGATTCCGCCGCCCACGCCGAAAAGTGAACCCAACATTCCTACGGCCAAGCCGAGTAGAGAGAGTAAGAGAAGATTTATTCCGGAAAAGAGCGTAGACATGGGGCCTCCGATGTCGAACCGATTTGCACCTTTAGGAAAATACATTTTTTACAGGTCGCTCGTCACTTCAAAGAGGATGAAAATGAATGACGATTTTGTTTAAAAATAAATGTTGACTTTTGATCGAAAATTGGTTAGTTTATACAACGAACAAACTTGGAGGAGCCGTGCAGGGAGTCGGAAAGCGGAAGATGAAGGATATCAACCAGAAATCCCTTTTGCGTGTATTACTCCAGAATGATACCGTCTCTCAGACTGAAATGTTGAAAACAATAAACTTAAGAAAGGCGACGGTCAGTGTTTTAACGAATGAATTGAAAAAGATGGGAATGATAGATGAGGCTGGGGAGGGCCGTGTTTCTCTTAAAGGAGGAAGGCGCCAGCAATATCTGAAATTAAACCGCGGCAAAATAGTTGCCTGTGGTGCGACATTACGGCCCGGCGGCGTCAAACTGGGCCTGTGTAATCTACAGGGTCAACTTCTTTATTCGAAGACCGTTGCATTAACGCGGTATCATATTGAGGACTGGGCGCCTATTATAAAAGAATATGTTTTGTCAGCACGAAAAAAGTGCCGACGAGATCATTTAATTTATTTGGGTGCCGGGTTCATTACCGGTAGCACCTATAATTCTATAAAAAAGGAATTCCTCGGATTTTCATTGGACCCGGCTACAGGTCAGACGCTGACCCAGTTATTTGGTGATGCGGTGGATGTCGGCGATGATTATCCCAATGCCATGGCCTTAGGAGAGATGTGGTTTGGAATTGCTGCCGGATTGAAGGATTTTCTCTACCTTCAATTGCGTAATCCGAAAGTGACCGCGGTTATCGGCGGAAAGATTTATCGAGGTCATAGGATGATGGCCGGAGAAATCAGCGGCAGCCATACGGGTTCCGGAACCATTGCCGGACTGATTGGGCGGGGAGCAGCCGTTTTTAAAGAACCGGCGTTTACAAGCTGGATCGAAGATCTCAATCGTTATTATGACCCGGAGAAGATTGTTTTGTCAGCCGAAAATATTGTGCCCGGTTTAACGGAAAATCTGTCCGCACTCAACAAAGGTATCGGAGGAAACATTCTTCTTGGCGCATTAGGACCGGAAGATGGACCCCGTGCGGCAGCGGCGTTGGTATTTGAAGATCATTTTCAATCAAGTATTGTCTAACACAATAAACAAGGAGAATTCTATGGCAAACACAACCCTGCAGACAAGCAATCTGGCTCTCAATGGCGGCCTCAAGGCCAAGACAGTACCTTATAGTACCGGAAAACGATTCGGGGATTC
>MGVN01000252.1:2991-14863 GCA_001800515.1 Elusimicrobia bacterium RIFOXYB2_FULL_49_7
AACACCCTTTTTTATTATAAAGGCAACATGGTCAAGCGCTTTACACGCAAATTCGCGGATATGTACGGCTTCAAGCATTGCGTGGCCACGAGTTCGGGAACCGCATCCATCCATGTGGCGCTTTCCGTTCTGGGTCTTTCGATCGGGGATGAGGTCATTGTACCGCCGCTGACCGACCAGGGTTCCATTATCGGTATTCTTTTTCAGAATGCCTTGCCGGTATTTGCGGACATTAATCCCCACACGTTCAATATGGATCCTAAAAGCGTGGAAAAATGCATTACCTCGCGCACCAAGGCCATTTTAGCCGTTCATCTGACAGGGAGTCCTGTGGATATGGATGGCCTGATGGCGGTGGCAAACAAGCATCATATTCCCGTTATTGAGGATTGCGCACAAGCTTATGGTACACTCTATAAGGGAAAACGAGCCGGTACGATGGGGTTGATCGGATGTTATTCAACGAACGATTTTAAACATATGTCTACCGGTGACGGTGGACTGATTGGTACTCAGGATGATGCCTTGGCTCAGTTGTGTTTTGAGGTGGCGGATAAAAACTATTATCGGAGCGGCCCTGCGGTGGGTAAGTCGCCCAAGTTCTTGGCGCCCAATTACCGGATGACCGAACTTCAAGGGGCGGTTGGTCTGGCCCAACTGGAACGTTTGGACACGGTTTGCCAAAACCGTCGGAAGAACGGTGATCGACTTTCGGAACTATTGAAAGGGGTTTCCGGATTGGAAACCCATGGTGTGATTGAGGGTGGGACCTGTACCTATTTTATTTGGAGCGGAAGGATCCGGCCGGAGGAACTGACATGTGATATCGAAACCTTTTGTAAGGCGGTCAATGCGGAAGGCGTTCCCATCTGGCGTCATTATTCCGCACCGATCTATATGTACGATCTTTTCCAAAATAAAAATGTCTACCAACATTCGGCATTTCCTTTGGAGGGGACCGGCAAGAGCTATGTCTATGAAAAGGGGCTTTGTCCGGAAGCGGAACGCTTTGTGGCGAGTGCTTTCTCCATGGGCGTCAACGAATTCCATTCGGACCAGGATGTCGAGGAAACAGCGGAAGGAATTCGGAAGGTGTGTTTACATTATGCTAAATAAGTGCGAAGCCGTGACGTGTTCATTACGGCATCCGCGGCTTTTCGCACGGTCAACTCATTCTAGGGAGGCGTTGGATGATTATTGATGCGCACAATCATGTGAATTGGCTGGGCAAATGGGAAGCGGATCTGATTCAATACCTGGATGAAGCGGGGATCGATCGGTGTTGGTTATTGTCTTGGGAATGTATGGACGGTGGTTTTATCATCAGTTATCAACACTTGTCGATCCGAGAGGTCGAAAAGACCTGGCGAATGTATCCAAAACGAATCATTCCTTTTGCCGGGGTAGACCCCAGACGGGATGATGCGGAAAAACGACTCGTCGAGTATCACCGAAAAGGTTTTCGGGGCTATGGTGAAATCAAAGTACCGCTTCCGGTGGACAGTCAACCGATGGTTCGCATGTTGCGGTTGGCAGGCAAATTAAAGATGCCTGCCGTGCTTCACCTTGATCCGATCATTGCCGATAATCCGTATTATTTAGGGGATATTCACAATCTGGAAAATGCGGCCCGTCTTTGTCCTGATACCGTACTGTGCGGCCATGCTCCCGGTTTTTGGCGGGAAATATCGGGCGATGCGGACCGTGACCCGGTCCAGTATCCGACCGGTCCGGTTAAACCGGGTGGGCGTTTGTTCAAAACGCTGGAGAAATACCCGAATATTTATTGCGACCTTTCCGCCGGTTCGGCGCTCAAAGCGCTCAAACGGGATGAAAGGGTAACACGATATTTATTGACACGTTTTCGGAAGCGTATTTTATTTGCGACAGATGCGTATCATGCGGACCTGCTGAAATTTCTCCGGGGATTACGACTGCCCAAGGAAGTGCTCGCGGATATCTTAGGAAACAATGCAAGAAGACTTATCAAGCGTTAAAAGGGAGTTTAGAAATCATGAAAACATTCAAATTCGGTATCATCGGTGCAGGTGAGATATCATCCCAAACCGCGGCTGCCATTGCCGCCATTCCCGGGTGCGAAATCCGTGTGGTGATGGATAAAAACCCCGAGGCGGCGGCGGATCTTGCCGGCCGGTACAAGGCGTCTCATACGGCTAATCTGGAAGACGTTACAGGGGATTCCTTGATCGATGCGGTCTATATCGCCACGCCTCATTTTTTGCATGCGGATCATGCTTGCCTTGCGGCCGCTGCAGGTAAACATGTTTTTATAGAAAAACCGATTGCGGTATCGAATGACGATGCCTTACGCATTGTCCGCACATGCCGGGAGAAAGGTGTTGCGTGTGCCACGATGTTTGTCAATCGGTGGTCGGGCCATGCTGAATTAGCGAGACGTTTGGTGCAAAGCGGTGCTATCGGTAACCCGATTACCATCACCTACACTTATTTGCAAGATCGACGGGAAACGTATTTCAGCCGAGGCGTCTCGGGCAAGGCGCGTCCCACGGATTGGCGCGGATCACGACAGAAGGCCGGTGGCGGAAATCTTATTATGAACGGATCTCACCATATTGACTTATTGATGTGGATGACCGGACTCAATCCGATACGTGCCACAGGAGAAATGGGAACATTCGTGCATCCCGTAGAAGTTGAAGACATGCTGTGTGCCACCCTTCGTTTCAATAACGGCGCCATCGCATCTCTTTCGACGGGAACAGCGGCGATAGGCAAGGGTTCAACATTATTCACCCTGTTCGGCGATAAAGGACAGATCGATATCCCGGATTTCTGGGCACCGGCGGTTAAGCTGTTTACGATTGCCTCCGGTACCGGTTATGCAACGGAACAGTGGCACACTCTTGCAGTGGATATTTCCTTGAATGTACGGCAGGCCATGATTCAAGAGTCCGTCAGCGCCATTCAGAACGGAAAACCGTTGCCCTCGGACGGGGAAGCGGGGAGGCGGTGCCAACAGGTCATTAATGCCATCTATGAGTCGTGTCTCACCAACAAGGCTGTTGACATTGCGTTCTGATATCGATCTTGGCCGAATTAGAAAGTAATCCCGGCCGTGGCTTGTACCGTGAGCGGACTGCCGAAGTAGGTATATTCCCGATCATCCGGGCCCACATTGCTGATAAGCGTCAGGCCGAGGGAGAGGTCGCGTAAGTCTTTATAGGTAAGACCGGACATCAAGACCGCACAGCGTTCGCCTACATTCATAATGGCTCGTGCGTAAAGAGTCATGTCACTGGTGATGAATCGATCAAATTGGGTGAATAGCGCGATATAATAGGGAGCATGCTCATTGGGCTGGTAAAGACCGTTTTTTAGGAAAAAGACCAGTTTTGTCTCTGTGGTAGGGTCTGTGTTTGCAGTGGGAGCCGGAAGTTCTGCTTTTGTAGAAGGTTTAGTGAAATAGTTCTTGGAATCCGTAAAAATCCGGCTGTCATAACCTGCGCTATTGTAATAGCCTTCCAATACCGTGGTAATCCGGTTTGGGATGCCGCCAAAATCAAAGTTTTTTGTTAAGCCAAGGGCAGCCTTAGGCGCCCATTCTTTTGGACCCTCTGCCAGTAAAAGTGAGTCGTGTCGAGCTACCATGATCATCTCATTGTCTTGGCGAAACAGGGAGACTTCTCCGGAAATATCCAGACCCAGCAGACGGGAGGAAATATCGCCCCCCATCACCGGCATTTTGTCTTTTTTGCCCCAAACGGAAAGGGCTGCTTCACTTCGACCGGCCAGGAATTCAAATTTGAATGAGCCGGAGACTTTTTCCAGGGAATCCGCTTGTCGGGTATCAATGAAACCGTAAAGATTAACGGCCGTGCCGAATGGAACATGCGCCTTCAGACCATACGCGCCTTCACGGCCGCTGATTTTATCCACAAAAGCCTTACGCTCCACATTAATCAAATCCGTGGGGTTCCAGAAATAACAACGACCCCATTGAAGTACCTGCTTGCCGGTTCGCAGATAAACCTTATTATGAAAAGAGAGGTCCACAAAGATTTCTCGGAGAAAAAAGGCAAGACTGTCATTTTGAGAAGTATAATCCGCTTCGGCATTGGCAAAGCCTTTGATCCCCCCCCTGAGACGGGCATCCAACAGGAGATTTCCAACCATGCTGCTGGAAAGAGTGGGATTATCTTCATTCTTTCTGGGCAGGGAAATCATCGCTGCGCTGGTCATTTCTCCGGACACGGAGAGACCTGTTTTTTCCGCTTGGGATTCCTTTCCGGCTGAGGTGTTGACCAGAGCGGTGCTGTCTGCAATCGTTGTCTCCGCGTCGCCGAACATGGCCGACTCGTCAATAGCCGTTCCCTCCTGCGCAGACAAGACGGCGATCAGAGAGAACAGACAACCCGCGGCAGCAATGGTTCGAGGTGTCATGGCCGCTCCTATTTGCTCAGGTTTTCAAGATAAGGCTTGGTGAATAAGGCATCTTCCAGCTTCTTGGTGACAATGCCCGAAATTTCCAGAATGGTTTTATTGCCCTTCTCGAATTCATCTATGAATATCTGGTTGACGGGTACGAATTTACCCGCCACCTGCGTATATTTGAGGTAGTAGGAGGTTTGCATCAACGTATGGGACGAGGAGTAGGCGGTCTCCTTGAGGAGCAAGCCGTTGCTTTGCTGAACCCAGTAGATTTTTTTAGGATAATCCACATCCTTGACCTTGGCCTTGATTTCCATTTTCCAGACCGGAATCTTACCCAGTATCTCTTCAGAAATGATTTCTTTGCCGCTGCTGTCCTTAGCCCCTTCGTAGAGTTCGGTCAGATTGCGGGTCTCAAAGTCATCTCCCTTGGCATCCGATCCGCCGATGTTTTCATCTCGGTTGACATGCTGAAAGGTGCGGGTGTTACGGCGGTACATCCAGAAATTATCGCCTACGCGCAAATAGCCGTTTCCTTTTTCCGATTCCGGGCCGGTCATGATAATCAGAAAAGAGTTGTCCGTATCGCGACGATAATAAAGCATGTTGATCAGTTTGGCGCCTTGCCCTGCTTTTTGTTGAGTCAGAGAAACGGTGGCACTGATGTCGTTTCCCATCTTGTAATTGTTTTCCAACCTTTTCAGAAGTTCATCGGCGCCGGGCAATCCAAAACCGGTTGATACGACGAAAAGAGCAATCAGTAAAATGGTACGCATGGAAATCTCCTTTGGATTATTCGTAGTGTCTCAGGGCGGCGGCAGGCGGCAGATTGGCTGCCCGTCGGGCCGGAAAAAAAGCGGTGATAACGGCAATGGCAAGAATTAAAAGATTGTAGCCGACAATACCGGCTGCCGTGGGGAGAAAGTGAAGATGGCCGTTGTTCAGCAGGATGCCCATGGGATTGTCCGAGACATCAAAGTAGAAAAGGGAAAGCAGGTGCATGGCCAGAAAGGCCAGAAGAGTGCCGATCAGAGAGGCGAATAGAGAGAGCAGGCCTGTTTCCAGGATAAAGCTGTTGCGCACATCCTTCTTTTGCATGCCGATGGAACGAAGGGTACCGATTTCGCGTGTCCGCTCCCGGATGGTCATGCGGAGGGTGTTGATGACACCGATGAGGATGATGAAGAAAAGAATCATCACCGCCCATAATGTGATCAGTTTCAAGGCGCTTTCCAGTTTCAGGATATCGCTTCCGGTTTCGTACATGGTCTGTGCGTCCACGGTAACGGCTTTCCACTTCAGTTTGCCGATTTCCTTGTATCGTTTCTTGACTTCATCCGTGTTTTTGCAGCGGTCCAGCAGAACCCATTCCGGTGCCAGAAGCGAGTCGGCGCAGCTGCCCTTTTTGGGTAATAGGGCGCTTTCTTCCGCTATGGGCGCTGCAGGCCAGTTCATGTAAAAGACGTCATAGAATCTGGATTCATTCACCAAAAGCGCCTCTTGCGGAAGTGCGGCATCGGCCATGGAATAAAGGGCGGAGACCACAAAGCGGACCGAGACGGGAGAGGGATTATATTTCGGAGAGTAGGAAACCCGGACGGTGTCTCCGATCGAGATGCCAAGACCAGTCGCCGCACTCTTGGATAGGACGGCGCCGTTGCTTCGAAAGGCGGCAGCCGTATCGCCGGTCAGTTGACCGAGCAGCGGTTTGAGTCTTTTTAGAAAGGTCGTGTCGCTGCGATAGCCGAATATCTGAAGCTTGCCCCGGCCCTTAACGCTTCCGCTGATAACCGCGAGATCGGGTTTAAGGTGGTTGAAAAGCGTGTCCGCCAGTGGAATGGCGTCGCGGGTCGGATTTTTAAGTGTAATATTGACGCCCGCAATTTCATGAGGTCCGTAGCCCAGTATCTTTTTCACCCGTGACAGTTCCACAAAGATGGGGGTGGACATGAAAATATTTGCAGGTTCAAAGATGCCTACCACATTAAGCCTGGCGGCCTGATACTGGCCGTTGATATCCGTGACCCGGATGCGCATCAGATCGCCTTTTTTCAAATTGAGGTATTTGGCCTTTTCCTTGGAGAGCAAGACCGGATTTTCAATCGTGGTATCCTTGAGATCCGTAAAGTCGCCGCCACCGATCATCTTGAAATTCTGTTTGGCCTCTTCTAATTCCTCGGGCGTTGTCTGAGCGTTGAAATCAATGCCCACCAGGATCACATTGTCCGCTTTTCCGTTTCCGATACCCCGGCAAAAAACGCCGATAGCCTCGGAATAGGCGCTGTGGGGCGGCATGTGTTCCTTCAGCACCGTCATGATACGATCCCCATCCCGAAAGACCTGGGTGAACATGTTCCCTTTTTCGCTGAAAGTGACGGATACATGGCCGGTGACAAATTTCATGACTTTATTGAAAAGGATGTCCGACAAACCATTGGCAAAGGCGTTGGAAAGAACCAGAATCATGGCACCAAAAGCAATGGCGATTCCCAAAAGCAGGCTGCGCCGTTTCTGACGGAGCAGGTTGCGAAGGCTGATATTCAATATGACGGATTTCATTTAATTCCTCCCTTATTCGCGCGCAATGGCGTCCAGCGGGGTGATGGATCGGGCAACCCGAAGCGGGTAGACCACGGCGATCAACGTGACCAGCGCGAGCTGGAACACGGCCAGCACGATATCCACGGAAGAGAGCACGGGACTGAAGGTGTCGCCGCCGTAAAAGAGCTGCACCATATCATTATCCGATGTAAAGTGGAGGGCGCTCACGACGTGCACCGCGATGGTGCCGCACACAATACCCAAACCTCCAAAGACGGCGGATAAAAGCCCGGTTTCGCAAAAGAACATATTGCTGATAAAGCCTTTGCGTGCGCCCACGGCACGCATCATGCCGATTTCATTGGTCCTCTCCAACGCGGCCATGGACAGGGTGTTGACGATAATGATGATGGCGACAAAGAAGATGAACATGACAAAGACGAAAAGGGCGCTTTTTATGAGCATGGCGATACTGCCGATGATCCCGAATGCCTTTTTCCAGGAAATGGCGCGCACCTCGGCTGTTTTCAAATCCTCATTAAGCCGTCGGAGTCCTTCGTCGGATTGGATATCGTCTTTAAAGAAGATGAGTACCATATTATAAGTGCCGGCATCGATATCCTGCTGCGTCGGTGCAACCGTGGCGGGTTCTTTGGCGGCAACGGCTTTTCCTTTAACCGGCGCTGTATTGGCGACCATCAAAGCACTGTTGCCGAAAAGAGCGTCGAGGTTATCCCCTTCCATTTCGAGAAGCGCTTTACGTTCGCCGGTGACTTCGATCTTATCTTCAGCGGAGAGATAACCCATACAGGTACGGTAGGACTCGATGTCCATGATGGGGAAGTGACCGAAAATTTTATCCAGCGCTCGATATTTGATGATGCCGACAATGGGCAGTCGGACATCGTAGGTGGCATTGTTTTCGTTCATTCCCATAAAGACCAGACTGTCCTTGATAATCAAGGATGCGCTGTCCTTCTTGATATCCTCCGGAAGTTTGGATACATCCAGGGTTTCGCCCACCGCCACGCACCAGATATTGGACCAGTTATAGAGTTCTTCCCGTTGGCTGGTCGTCATGAGGATGCCTTTTTCACCGGGGTTCAATAAACGTCCCTCTACGGCTTTAACGCAGTTTGGAAAGACCTTGGTATAGCGTTCGAAATCGGTTCCCAGAACAAAGGAGAAGCCCGGATTGCTTGATTCTTCGGAGAGATGCATAAGTGCGTTTTTGCCCACCGGCATGTGACGGTCTACATAGGGAAGGGTGTGCAGGATGGAATCCAGTGTCGGATAGTTCAGGATCGGTTCCACGGAACGGCCCATGAATTCCATGAACACATTGTCGCTTTCCTGTTTGTTGGCTACCAGGATGGCATCGCCTGTGAATCCTTCGACGATATTTTTTTGCAGTCCTTTGTCCATGCCGCCTACCACACCGTTACCGAAGGTCATGATAAGCGCACCCAAAAAGAGGATGGCGCCGATAATCAGACTTTTACTTTTGTGGCGCAGGATATTGCGCCAGGCTATTTTTAAGATTAATCCCATGGGTTATTCCTTGACAATGAGGCCATCACGGATTTTGACCACCGAATGGGCGTATTTCAAGACATTGGCATCATGCGTGGAAAAGATGAAGGTGGTCTGTTCCCGCTCATTCATCTCCTTCATCAGGTTCAGGATGGAGGCGCCGGTCACGGAATCAAGATTCGCCGTGGGCTCGTCTGCCAGTACGATATGCGGGTTGGTGACCAGGGCGCGGGCAATGGCCACCCGTTGGCGCTGACCGCCGGAAAGTTCGGCCGGCTTATGGTGGCCGTATTCCCGGATGCCTACATCATCAACGAGCTTTTCGGCTTTTTTTCGGACTTCCGCTTTGGTGAATTTCTTCATCAGGAGCAAAGGGAATTCCACATTCTCCAGGGCGTTCAAGACCGGGATGAGGTTAAAGGTCTGGAAGATGAAACCGATCTTATTAAGCCGGATATCGGTAATCTGTTTGTCGTTCAGAGCCGTGATCTCTTCACCGGCCACCTTTACGCTGCCTTCGCTGGCACCGTCGATACAGCCGATGACATTGAGCAGGGTGGTCTTTCCGCTGCCGGAGGGGCCGATGATGGACATCAGCTCTCCTTTGGGGATGTCCAAGTCCACCCCGCGCAGGGCATTCACCGTGGTGTTGCCCAGAGGGTAGTCTTTTTTCAGATTTCGGATTTCAATGATGTTCACGCCGTCCTCCTAATCAAGAAGGTTGAAGGTTATTCCAGAGTGCGCGTTTGGCAACCGCATCCTCTGGGATCATGACCAGGGAATCAATCGTATATTCCCAAATCTTGATATAGACATTTTCAATGGAAACATGGGGAACCGGGAAACTCGGATTTTCCTTCAGGAATTTGTGATGGGTCCGGAAATGGTCCATGATCTGAATGACCCCATTGCTGCCGGCCCATAGACCGAGGGTGACTTCTTCGGCATTCGTGTCCTGTTTGAATTCTCCGTTTTCCATACCATGACGGACAGTATCAATAGAGAGTGCCCAGATATTTTCATAAATGGCAAAAATACGTTTGATATTTTCATCTAGTCCTTGAGCCATCTTTTTATGGATTTCCTCTTCCTGAGCCGGGTCGTGGTGGTGGTTCATGATTTGGAAATAGCCCGGATTGTTTTTATAGAAGCTCAGATAGGCTTTTCCAATGGCACGCAACCGGTCTGAAGCGCTAAAGTCTGATTTATTGGCTGCGGTTGCCATCATATTGTATAACGTTTCCATGGCCTTAATCATGATGGCTGCAAAAAGGTCTTCTTTATTATTGAAGTAGAGGTAGAGAGCTGCTTTGGAGAGTTCGCACTGTTCGGCAATCTCGTCCATGGTGGTGTGGGTGAGCCCCTTTTCCAGGAAAAGTTCTTCAGCCGCTTTTGTTATCAACTCGATTCGCTGTTCTTTTTCACGCTGCTTTCGTTCTGCAATACCCATTTGTGACTTTCGGTATAATGCTAACTGATGGTATAAATATATCCAAGGGTTAGTGGAAAGTCAATATAATTTCACGATAAATGGATAAAATGTGAAGTTGTTCCGCTGAATCCCTGGGCATGCAAGAAGTCCGGCTGGGGTTCAAAGGTCGTTATCGGCGGACTTGCGTCTTGCCGTTCCGGACAATCTCTACGCCCTCTTTGAAGCCTTTTATGGCGTCTTTTGTCGTTTTAATGGCCTTTCGGGAGAGCCTTTTGGCTTCGGTCCGGAGTTTTCTGCCCTTTCGTGATATCTCCTTGACAAATTCCTTCTCCGTATTTTTAATCCGCTGTTTTACCGGAGCGGACTTTTTATTGAATTTTGCCCGAAGCCGCTGAATCTTAGACGCTGTTTGGATGACTTTTTCCCTGACATCGCGGGTGACTTTGCTTTCATTTTTAGGCATAGCATCTCCTATTGGGTTTAAGGATTATTTTTCGGGTGAGTTCCGGTTGCTTTTTAAGATATTCAAGGGCGTTGATTTTATTTTTTTATCAAGGCTTTTTCTTAATCAGGGCAGGCGACAGAATAAACAAACCTAAAACAGGCATTTTCATCTCCGGCGCAAAACTATATGGACGTTTCATAATATAGTTAGTTTGGAATATTAAAGCTAACTTATTAACGGATTGCGACAAATTCTGACAAATTGTGGCGGAGAAAGATACGGCGACTGGAACCGGGAACAAATCCTCTGCAACGGACACAGGCTCATATGAAATGAATAGATAATGCAGCTTGTTCAATTGCATCGATTTTTGTCTTTAAACTTAATAAATCACCTTCATTTCAGCTTGAACTCAATAAATGACAATGTCTTGACCCCGGTAAAAAATTCCGTTTTTCCGGCTCCTTAAGCCTTTAACATAATTTTCAAAAACCTTGTAACTCTTTGTTTTTCTTTATGAACGTACGGGGCAGGTGGGTCAATTATGAAAAAGGCACATGGTTTGCTTTTAGCATAGAAGCGAGAAAAGGTTGAATATGAAAATAAAAGATTTAATAATTATCGCGGTCATTACTATTGTATGCTTCCCCTTGGTTCTGGGGTTTGTCATGTTCATCAGCGGATTCATGAATGTATCCTTTGGATGGAAAAAAGCGGCCGTTGAAAATGATTCCAAAATAGAAACCGTGAAATATTCCGCTTATGAGGATTCTCTTGCCACATTGCACTCCAAGTCCTTCAAGGCTCTTGAAATGCAGCGCTCAGAACTGACCGAGCGCCGCAAACAGGTGGAAGAGGAAGAACATCGTCTGGATAATCTGAAGCTGGATATCTCCCGTCGCACCGAAGATTTGGAAAAAACCAAGGCGCGCCTGGAGTCCATGGTTAAGCAGAGTTCCGAACTGGAGGAACGCCGCATCAAACAATTGGCCGGCATCTACGGTTCCATGCGGCCGGAAGAAGCGGCGCCCATCCTTTTTACCTTGAATAATGATTTGATTGTCCGCATCCTACGGCGTATTGATGAAGATCGGCAAAAAGCGAAGATCATGGCAGCCATGGGACGCATCTCCCAGGAGCGGGCCGGTAAAATCAGCAAACTTTTAACGGATACAAAGGTCAATTGAATATGAAACTCGAAACCCTTCTTCCCACTATTCCGGAACAGGCTCCCAAGAGCGTTATGCCGCTGAAAGCAAGCAACGAGAAATCGGAATGTCAGAAAACGGAAACGGGATTTCAAAAAACGTTGTCTCATAAATTGGACGAAAACACGGACGTAGAATCCGGTGATACTCAGGCGCAAAAGAGTGTGACCGCTGAAAACAAGGCATCGGTTCAGGTCGAAGGGGCCTTATCCGACAAAGCTGAGGCACTTGAAAAACTGGATGGGGATATTCGTGAAAAGGCCGACAAAATACGGGAAATGTTCGAAAAGCTGGGTATCCAGA
>MGVN01000252.1:14886-19407 GCA_001800515.1 Elusimicrobia bacterium RIFOXYB2_FULL_49_7
AATACTTTTCTCAAAAAACTGGTTGCATTGCTCGTACAATTCCAGAAGGAAATGGGAGGCCATGAGACGGCGACCTCCTCTTTACCGCTTGATTCAGCTGCTCTCACGGAATCGGATTCCGAAAAAGCCCAAGTGTTGAATACGCTCTTTCAAGAAGCCATGGATCTTAAAACACTGCTGGATCTGCGATCTTTCTTGGAAAAGAGTGTTCAAGCCGGTGAAGGCAAGGACATCTTGTCCGCCACGACTTTATCAGAAAATACGCCTGTTGTGCAAGCAGATGAGTCCTGTGAGGGCGAGGAATCCAATGAGTCCTCTCTTGGCACAGCATCGGACACGCTTAATCAAAACATGACCTCAAAGGAAATGGACCCTGTTTTAGAAACCGACATGCCAACCCTTCCCGAAGCGGAGAAGGATCCATTAAGCGACTTAGTGACCAAACTTCTTCATTTAAAACAGTCTCAGAACAAGTCTGCTGAGATCGGGAACGCCAAACCTATCACGCCCGAACAAAAAGAAGCCGCCCCGGCGTCTGCACCGTCGGCGTCGGTTGCCGAGACAATCGATCCAATGGTTTCCGACAACAGTACCGAAAAAAAGAGCGAACTTCCTCTGATTCTTCAGGAAATGGGGATAACGGATAATTCAAAGAAAACGGAGACTCCCTCTTCAACTGCCGGTGTGACGAAATCCTCTGTTGCTGAGTTGACGGATAGCGTTGTTCAAAGTGCTGCTGCGAACCCTGACCAGAATGCGAACCCGGAAAAGGATGAGTCGAACAAGGAGATGTCTACACAACACGATAAGAGCGCCGTATCCAAGGTCCTTTCCGCCATCCGTACGCATATTGCCGAATTTGTTCCGCCTGTCCGTCAGGCCGCTGCCATGGAAAACAACGCGGCTGTGACGAACATGAAAAACCCGTTACCCACCCCGGAGCATGCGTCCACGGAACGTAATGTGGTTCATCAGATAGCTTCCAAATTCCAGTTATTTACAGGTTCGCATGGGTCGGAAATCCAAATCCAGTTAAAGCCCGAACATCTGGGTCAGGTTAAGGTGAGTCTTGAAATCGACAGTCAGGTGGTATCCGCCCGTATGGAAGTGGAAAATCAGCAGGTAAAAGCCATTGTGGAGACCCATCTACAGCAACTCAAGGATGCATTGCAGCAGAGCGGCTTAAAGGTGGAACGGTTTGAGGTCTCCGTAGCACAGGAAAACAGTGATTTTTTCAGGCGCGATCTCTCGGAACGGGGACGTCATGTCCGCGGCCAATTGAGGATGAATATGGTGGGCGGCGATATCGACGGTCTCGGCAGTGTGGAAGCGGGCGACGAGACCGGGCGGCGATACGGATATAATACGGTGGAATTTGTCGGTTAACCAAGGAAACAATATGAGTGATACAACCATTAATAACACAAGTGGTGTTTCGGCCTTTATCGAATCCTTGAATAAGAAGAAGGAAACGGAAAAGCTGACGGCTACCTTGGGGGCCGATGGACTGACGTCCACCAATTTCGATGAAATCCTGAAAAATCGGGAGACCGCCACGAACAAGGACGGTGAAAAGCTTTTTACATCGGATACCACTTTGGGTAAGGACGACTTTCTGATGCTTTTGACCACCCAGCTGCGTTATCAAGATCCCATGGAACCCATGAAGAACGAAGATTTTGCAGCCCAGATGGCCCAATTCAGTTCTCTGGAGGGTATTAATAATGTCGAAAAAGCCATCAATGGACTGGATGATTCCTTTCATCAGAGTCTGACCATTCAGCAGGAATCCGCGGATGCGCTGAAAAATTCCACGGAATCCATTGCCGGCGCGCTTAATTCGCAGGCCACGGCTAACCTGGCGATCAACAATGCTCTTACCGCCAGTCTAATCGGTAAGGATGTGCGCGTCCAGGTGAATCAGGTGGCCATGGGCGTGAATCAGAGCGGACGCATTGCGGACAAACGTTTCTTCTTTACCACGGACACGCCGGCGAATGATGTCAAAATTGCCATCAAAGATGCGTCGGGCAATACGGTTCGGACTCTGTCCACGGAAAGCATATCGCAAAACACGGCATTCAAAGCCGTGGACGGCTATTCGGTGGTATGGGACGGTAAGAATGATAAAGGTGAATATATCAAAACAGGCCAATACAGCGTTGAGATGACGGCCAAGAACGGCAGTACGCCGGTCAAAGGGTATCTTTTCGAGCAGGGCACAGTGGGGGGCATCGATTTTACCGCCTCGGGTGTTCAGCTCCAGGTTAAGAGCGAGAATTATGACTGGAACCCGGGGGATCCGGTGGCAAACCAGTTTTATGCCACCCAACTTCCCATCAGCGCCATTTTGGCGGTGCGCGAGCATGCGGATGCATCGGCGATTTAACGGATAATGGAACAGGGTATGGAACAAGTACAGAATACCGAATTGATGAAACGGGTGGAGCAGGCGAGAGAAGGCCTGCGCTTTTCCGCCCATGCCGAGACGCGGCTTAAATCACGCGGGATTGATTTCGGCTCTGAAATGATGAAGCGGCTGGAAACCGCCGTGGATCGGGCCGAGAAAAAGGGCGTCCAAAAGGATTCTCTCGTATTGATGAAGGATTTGGCCCTGATTGTCAATATCAAGAACCGCACCGTGATTACGGCCATGGACCAGAATAACATGAAAGAAAGTGTTTTTACGAATATTGAAAGTGCAGTGATTGCATAAATAAACAACCGGATGCCGGATCCCGCCTGAAAGGGCGGGAGGGCTCCGAATCCTGGGGTGTTGCCGAATGACCGACGCAACGCCCAAGGGAAAAGGAGGCAAAATATGGTCAGATCGTTGTACTCCGCCATCAGCGGCTTGAGGAATCATCAAGTCAGGCTGGACGTCATCGGCAACAACATCGCCAACGTCAACACCACCGGCTACAAATCAGGCCGGGTCACCTTCGAAGAATCCATGTCGCAGCTTCTGAAAGGGGCTTCCCGTCCGCCGGGATTTCAGGGCGGCACCAACCCCATTCAGGTGGGTTTGGGTATGTCCATCGGCAGCATTGATACGATTACGACTCAGGGAAACTTGGAATCCACAGGCCAGATTACGGACCTTGCCATTGAAGGCAACAGTTATTTTGTGGTCAGCAACGGTTCCGGTAACTATTTTACCCGCAATGGTGCCTTCCAGTTTGATTCCATCGGCAAAATGGTTTTACCGACCAACGGCTTTATCCTGCAAGGAAAAATGGCTGCTGAAGATGGCACCTTCCCGGTGGGTACGACCGTGGGTGATATCCGCATCCCGTTCAGCCAGCAGTCTCCGGCCAATGCGACGAGTTATGTGCAATACGAAGGTAATCTTGATTCCGATTCCGAAGCCTTAGGCACGGTACTTTATTCACAGTCTTTTTATCACCGGGCCAATGAATTCAATACGAATGCCATTGCGTCTACCGGTGTGGGTGGGGATAATGATTTCGGAACATATGATCCGGTTGGTGGTCCTTCTGCAACAGGGGATGCTGCCCATTCAGCCGGCACTCTTGCGATTACAGATATTGCATCCGATACAGGTGTCCTGAATTCCGTCAAATTAACCGGGGTACATAACGGTTCCGGTAACAGTCTCGGTATCAAAACCGGTGACTTGCTGACGGTTTCCGCCACTATTCCCGATGCAACCAATGTGGATGAAACTTATACGGCTACCTTTGAGGTAATAGATACTCCGGCTGAAGCAGAGCAGGTTTCTGCCACCGAATACCGAGTTTCTACACTTGCGCAGTTATTGCTGTCTGTTCAGGAATTTCTGAGTAGCGGCCCTTGGAACGGTGGCGCAGGTAGCAGTACTACAGCCAGTGTGGCTGTTCTGTCGGACGGCAAGGTACGCGTGGAAAATACCGGCGCTGCGGATATTAAGAATCTGACCTTTTCAAGCAACCGGCCCATTTCTAAAACGTATGTGTCCAATACTTTTTCGTTCAATTCCACCATTGCAACGGGCGACTACGGTGATACCCCGGATGTTCTGCTTCGTCCTGCTTTGGCTAATGACAATCTTTATGACTATCAGCTCTATCAGGATGCGGCGGGCAGTTGGGCCCCTATTTCTTCCAATACCACCCCGCAGATTTATTCCTCTACCGGTGAATTGATAGACGTGGAAGATACGGATGCATTGAATCTGTCGGCCATGATTGGAGACAATCCGAAGAATGCGGAAACCCTTCAGATTGACACCGGCACGCCGGGGACGCTTCATGACGCCACGACCATGCAGAATATTCTGGATTATATCCGGAATACGCTGAACTTGCCTGAATACGACGGAACCATTGCAAATAATCTGTCCGTGTCCATGAATGCTGTTGGCACGGATGATGACTTGATTCCGGAAGGGGCGGTCGTCGTTCGAGGCCAGGCTGAAACCGCTTTCAGCATCAACAATTTTTCCCTGTTGGCCGAGAATGCGGATCCGAGCAGCAATGCGCCCACCAATTTCAATGCGAATTTTGTGGTGACGCAATTGCA
>MGVN01000253.1:0-20752 GCA_001800515.1 Elusimicrobia bacterium RIFOXYB2_FULL_49_7
CCAGGCATTTGCCCAGGTACAGAATTATCCAAACCCCTTCAATCCTTCCACCCTGATTCAGTATCGCATTGAAAACGGCGCCAAAGTCTCTCTCAAAATCTTTAACGCCCTCGGCCATGAAGTGGCCTCCCTGGTCAACCGCGTACAGGAAGCGGGAAATTACAGCGTGACGTTCGATGCCGGCAATGAAAGCTCCGCTCTCTCCAGCGGCATCTATTTCTGCCGTTTGCAAGTAGGCTCTTTTGTCTCGACAAATAAGTTGATTTTGGTCAGATAACCTTCATTTTACAGAAAGATTCATGATTATGAAACAAAAAGCTTCCAAAACCCACACCGGCCTGCGCCTTCTCTGCACCGCCTTATGCGCCGGTCTACTCCCCAATCTTATCCAGGCCGATGAATACGGCGTCACCCCCATTATCAATAATGAAGCCACACGGGGACTCACCACCATCAGTTCGGCGGAACCCATGGGTGAAGGTCGGTTGACTTTCACGGTTTCCGGCAACTGGTACAACCAAAATCAGGCCTTCCTGACCACGCCCAATAAAGATGCCAATATCATCAATGCACTGGGTGCCGGTTCTTATGGAATCAGCCCCTATGTTGATGTTTTCGCCTCTATCGCCGCTTTCGGATCAAGTAATTATACCAACACAAGTAAAGACGGGGGCTGGGGCAGCATCAAGGCGGGCCTCCAAGGCACGCTCCCCTATCCGGATAATTCCATGATGAATCTGGGCGGTCAGATTGCACTGATTGGCGGAACATCGGAAAATCAGATCGATAATAATCGTGCAGATGGGTACGGCTATTTCCAAACTCGTACCAACAATGATATTCTCTTCAAATTGCTGCAATCGCTCAGTTTTGGTACCGAATCCCATGCAATCAAACTCCACTTGAATGAAGGTGTTGCTCAATCCTTAAGCGGAAGCAATTCCTCCCTGCTGCTTCTCGGTGCAGGTCTCCAGGGTAACCTGGCTTCTTTCGCTGCGGTCGGTGTTGAATTGAATTCCAGAACCAAACTGAATGATTGGGCATTCGGAACGGATCCCTTGTGGGTGACGCCTTCCGTCCAATTCCGTACCTTCTATAATACCAATCTCTCGACCGGCATCGATATCGCCCTGTCTAACGATCGCTCCAACAATGAACCACGGGCACTGGAACCTTACCGTATTTTCGGTTCAGTCGCATTTTCGTTTGATCGATTTGGTGAAAAACGGAGAGCCGAGGTATTACAGAAGCTTCGTGCTGCTGAGACGGAACGAGAGAACGCCATTCTAATCAAAGATCAGGATGCCGCCCGGGTTGAGGCGGATAGCCTGGCAAAAAAAGCTCAGGCGGATTCGGTCATGCTGGAAGTCACGACCCAAAGCCTTGCGGAAGAAAAGGCAAAACGGACAGATGAGGAAAACATGCTGTTATCCAAAGGCTTACTGACTCTGGATACGGTCTATTTCGACATCAACATGAGCACCATCAAGATGAATTCGAAGCCTTATCTGAATCTCATCGCCAAAATGCTGACCAAATACCCCAAGCTGCAACTGGAAGTCTCCGGCCACAGCGATAATACCGGTTCCGTTGCCGTCAATACCGAACTCGCCCAGGCACGGGCGGATGCCGTGCGCAATTATCTGATTGAGTGTGCGCCGGAACTGGCCAGCAAACTGATTGCCCGCGGATATGGCGAATCACTATCCAAAGGTGATAATAAAACAGTCCATGGGAGAGAAGTCAACCGCAGAGTCGAAATAGTCGTACTTAACAAGGATATCCTTACCGCGGATTTTCCGCAAACAGATAAATAAGCACTTTAACAAAGAAAGAATCAAAATCATGAAAAAATCAAGTTCAGTCACTAAAATAGTGAGCGCCGTGATTATGCTGGGAGCTGGCAGTATGCTGCTTGCTACCCAGACAGGCGACCGCATCGAATCGTCAGCCAAAAAATCCTATGTCTATAAGACCTATCTGAAGGATGATGATATCACCATCAAGACAACGGATAAAAATGTCGTTATCCTGACCGGTTCCGTTGCCGACTGGTCTCACCGATCCCTTGCGGAGCAGACTGTGGCAGGACTTCCCGGCGTACTTCGGGTGGACAACAAACTGGAAGTCAAAGGCGATAAAATCGAAGAGAACTCAGATGCCTGGCTCAAAATGAAAGTGAAAACCATGCTGCTGTTTTACAGCAACGTAAGCAGCATCAACACGGAAGTGGAGGTTAAAGACGGCATTGTCACCCTGCGCGGCGAAGCGGAAAGCGAAGCACAGAAAGAGCTGACAACCGAATACATCAAGGATCTGGAAGGCGTTCAAAGCGTTACCAATAACCTGACTGTCAAAAACGGCAAGAAATCAACCGCTGAAAAAATCAGCGACAAAATCGACGATGCCTCCATCACGGCCCAGGTCAAGATAGCCCTGCTTTTCCATCGTTCAACCAGCGCCACGGCAATCACCGTGGTGACAAAGAACGGCATAGTCACCGTCTCCGGCCTGGCCAAAAATGATGCAGAAAAGGCATTGGTGGGCAAACTGGTTCACAATATCAAAGGGGTGAAAAGTTTGAAAAATGAAATAAAGATCGACTGAGAATACCGAATCTTCTTACCTGAATCCAGGGGACAGGGTGCAAGTCGGCTGATGATCAGTCGGGACACCCTGTCCCGATCTTAAAGGATGAAACAATGAAACTATGGTACAGGACCCTCTCCCTTGCAGCTATCTGCTGTCTTTTGACTCAAATAGGCGGCTGCGCCTCCTCGCGCCTGGTTGATATATGGCATGACCCCACTTTTCAGAATCAACCCCTTAGTAATCTACTTGTCATATCGGCCAGGAAAGATGCGGTTAAACGACGAATATGGGAGGATGCCTTTGCCGCGGAACTGGTGAAACAAGGCATTATGGCCACTTCGTCCTATCGTTTATTTCCCGAGGCCCCGCCGGATACGAACCAAGTGGTGGAGTCCGCACAAACCAATGGTTTTGATGGTATTCTGGTTATCTTAAGACGGCGCACTGAAACGACAACGCAATTCATCCAAGGCTATAGCTCAATAGAGCGGGACAGACGATACAGCACCTTCTGGGAAAGATACCGAACCTACTATCTCGAGATAGAACACCCCGGATATATTGACTCGCAGACGGTCGATATTCGCGAGATTGATGTGACCGCCACCGGAAACGATAGACGGCTGATCTGGAGCGCTACCAGTAAGACCCCGGACCCCGTTTCTGTAATCGATGTGCAACTCGGCATTGCCGACCAAATCATATCCAAACTGATAAAAGGCGGTATTCTCCGTCAGCAAGATGAATAAATCATTTCTATTCACTTATATAACGGCCATCGCGGAAGTCGTTTTATTCGTCATGCGAACAATAAAAGAAACATTTTCCCGTGAAATCGAGTTTCGTGAAATTTTTCGGCAATGCTACCAAATGGGATATAAATCCCTGCCTCTGGTATCCGTCACCGGAATCATCATGGGGCTGGTACTAACCATTCAATCCCGACCCGTGCTGATTGATTTTGGCGCAGTAACCATGCTTCCGGGCATGGTCACCGTCTCTCTTATCCGGGAAATGGGACCGGTTATCACGGCCTTGATTTGTGCCGGCAAGATCGGATCCGGCATGGGCGCCGAACTGGGCTCCATGCGTGTGACCGAACAGATTGATGCCATGGAAGTCTCTTCCACCAACCCCATGCGATATTTAGTGGTGACCCGAGTACTGGCATCCACTTTGATGGTACCCATATTAATCATGTATGCGGATGGCCTCGGCATTCTGGGCAGCTGGGCCGGGGTCAACATTAAGGGCGATGTCACCTTTGTCTTGTTTTTCTCCCAGGCTTTCAGCCATCTGGAATTTATCGACATCCTGCCCGCCTTCTTCAAATCGATTTTATTCGGCACGGTCATCGGACTGGCCGGCTGTTATAGAGGTTATACGGCGGGCCGCGGCACGGAAAGTGTCGGCGTTGCCGCCAATTCCGCAGTGGTGACCGCCTCCCTGCTGGTGATCATTGCAGACATGATTGCGGTTCAGATTACGGATATGTTAATCACATGACCGACCTAATTGAAACCGGTCAACCGGTCATCGAGATAAGGAATCTTAAGAAATCCTTCGGTGAACAGAAGGTGTTGGTGGACATTTCCTTGAAACTGTTCAACAATGAAAATCTGGTGGTACTCGGAAAATCGGGTTCAGGCAAATCGGTTCTGATAAAATGCATCGTCCGCCTGCTGCAATCGGATGGCGGCTCGATATCCGCGCTCGGGCAGGAGGTTCGCAGCTTAAACACCGAACAATTAGGTAAATTACGGCAAAAAATAGGTTTTCTATTCCAAAGCGGCGCCCTCTATGACTCCATGACCGTGCGGGAAAACCTGGAATTTCCGTTGAAGCGGACAAAAAAAGAGATGAACTCATCAGACATCAACAACAAAATCAAAGAAGTACTGGAGCAGGTCGGCTTGTCCGATACCCCGGACAAGCTTCCTTCGCAACTCTCGGGCGGTATGCGCAAGCGAATCAGTCTGGCCCGGACCCTTATCGTGGATCCCCTCATCATGCTCTATGACGAACCGACCACCGGACTGGATCCCGTCACCTCAAAAGAGATCAGTTCACTGATTAAGGATATTCAGAACAGATACAAAACCTCCTCTCTGATCATCACCCATGATATTGCGTGCGCCCGCCTGACCGCGGATCGTGTCATGATGCTGAAAGAGGGAAGTGTTTACAAGGAAGGCAAACCGGAGGATTTTGAAAAGTCATCCGATGAATTGATACAATCTTTCTTTCAATAGCGCTTCCAACCCAAACCCAGGTTGTTAAATATGAATATGCAAAGCCCGAAAAACAAAATCAAATTAGGCCTTTTCACGGCCGGCGGATTGGCCCTTTTCATCATTGCCATCTTTATCATCGGAAAACAGCAGTATCTATTTAACCCCGTCTTCAAGGTGTCCGCCACCTTCCGGAATGTTAGCGGGTTGGAAGTCGGCAGCAATATCCGTTTCTCCGGCATCAATGTGGGCACGGTCGACAACATTCAGATCCTGAATGACACCACTGTCATTGTCAATATGCTTATCAGAAATGATGTTCAACGGTTCATCAAATCGGATTGCGAGGCAGGTATCGGATCGACCGGCATCATCGGCGATAAGATACTCACCCTCTCTCAGGGCAGTCAGGCCGCTTCTCTCGTGAAAAAAGGGCAGCACATTGCGTCCAAAGAGCCGGTTGAAACGGATGTGATTATGGTGAAACTGAAAGAGACAGTGGACAATACCGTCATTGTTTCAAAGCAATTGGCCGAGATTATGGAAAAAATCAACCATGGGAACGGTATCATCGGACGAATCATCCAGGATTCCGTCATGGCGGACAATATCAACGAAATTATCATCAGCCTTAAGAAAAGCAGTGTAGGATTGAACGAAAACATGAATGCCGCCAAGGATAATTTCCTGCTCAGAGGCTATTTCAAGAAAAAGGAAAAAGCGGCGCAAGAGGCCAAGGAGGATGCGGAGGAGAAAAAACAGGAAGAACAAAAGGAAAAACAAAATGCTGATTAATGCAAAAACACTTGCCGGATACAAGCTGGACAGTCTGGACGGCGTTATCGGGCAGGTCAAGGATTTCTATTTCGATGACCGATATTGGACGGTTCGTTATCTGGTGGCCGATACCGGAACTTGGCTGACGGAACGGCAGGTATTGCTTTCTCCCTATGCGGTCAAAGCCGTGATAACGGAGATGAGACTGCTGGTCCTTAATCTGACCAAAAAGCAGATTGAACAAAGCCCTTCTCTGGAATGCGATAAACCGGTGTCGCAACAATTTGAAGACATCTATTACGGCTATTACGGCTGGCCCACCTATTGGGGCGGCACGGCCATGTGGGGCGATTCTCCGCTTCTGATACAAGACCATCAGGAATGGAAGAAAGTCAATCGGCAGGAAAAAAAATGGGACCCCAATCTGCGCAGCATGCACGACGCAAGCAGCCATCACATTCACGCGCTGGACGGTGAAATCGGCCATGTTGAGGATTTTATAATCGACCAGGAGAGCTGGGCTATCCGGTACATCATCATCGATACCACCAACTGGCTTCCAGGTAAAAAAGTGCTGGTCTCCCCGCAATGGATAGAACGCGTCAGCTGGATGGAATCCGCGGTTTTTATCAACCTCTCCCGAGAAGCCATTCAAGGGGCGCCGGAATACACGGAAGAATCGCGGATCAACCGGGATTACGAAATCAATCTGCACCACCATTACGATCGCCCGGGCTACTGGCCCGCGCTTTCGGCCCATCAAAAGGATTCCGTGTAACATGCCGCCTCTCCTGGGAAAAACCATTCGTCATCTTTGGACGATTGTTTATCTTACAGTCAAACGGTTTCTGAAAATGGACGGCGCACAGTGGGCGGGCGCCTTCGCTCATTACGCCTTTTTTTCGCTCTTTCCGCTGATCATCCTTTTTGTCACCATTGCCTCGGTCTTTATCGATCGGGATCAGGCGGGCGCCACCCTGATTTCATATCTTAAAACTTATGTCCCGGTCACCGGGGACATGCAGAATTATTTCTTTGACACCATTGACGGGGTCGTGGCGGCACGGGGAGAGGCGGGCATTATCGCCTTTCTCATCCTCATCTGGGTTTCCATGCAATTCTTTACCACGCTCACCAGTGCCACGAATCTCGCGTGGGAAAAGCCGTCGCACAGCGGATGGCGGGTGCCGCTGAAAAGTCTGATCTTTTTAGCGCTCATGGGCAGCGCCTTGCTGCTTGGACTCGCTATCCCGGTTCTGGCAAAGGTGGCCAAAGAATGGCTCTCGCCGGAAATGGATTTCAACCTTTGGGTCTATGCGGTCGGGCGTTTTCTGCTTCCCCTGCTCGTGGTTTTCCTAAGCCTCAGCCTGTTTTATAAGTTGGCGCCGGTTCGAACAACCCGCTTTATCGAAGTCTGGATACCGGCATTAGGAGCCACCTTTCTTCTGCTGATAGCGCAAAGCCTGTTCATGATTTATCTTCGTAACTTTGACGCCTTAAACCCGGTGTACGGTATTTTCGGCGGCATCATGGCGTTGCTTCTCTGGATATATCTCTCCGGGTGCATCTTCATTTTCGGCGCCTGCCTGTGCGCCGTGCGGGCGGAAAGCCGTCCGGCACCCGCAGAAATGATGGTTGCCACAAGACAAACACGATGACTCAAAACATCGGTTCCGTCCTATCGGTTCGCGGCAGTGTGGTCGATGTCCGATTCGACACCCATCTTCCCCCGATTTATTCGCTGCTGCATGCCAAAGAGGGAACCCTTGTCATTGAGGTGGTCAGCCAGCTCGATGCGCATACTGTCAGGGGAATCGGCCTGACACCCACTGAAGCGCTGGCACGCGGTATGACGGTGCAGGATACGGGCGGCCCCTTAAAGGCACCGGTGGGAAAGGGAATCCTCTCCCGCATGTTCAATGTTTTCGGACAACCTATCGACCGCCAGCCGCCCCCTGCGGATGTAGAATGGCGCACGGTACACCACGCCCCGCCTGCCCTTTCGCACCGCTCCGCCAAATCAGAAATATTTGAAACAGGCATCAAAGTCATTGATGTCTTGATGCCGCTCGAACGGGGCGGCAAAACGGGTCTTTTCGGCGGCGCCGGCGTGGGTAAAACCGTGCTGCTCACGGAAATGATCCACAATATGATAGGCCATCACAACGGGGTCTCCATTTTTTGCGGCATCGGAGAACGATGTCGCGAAGGGGAGGAATTGCATCGTGAAATGAAGGCAGCGGGGGTTTTGCCGAACATGGTGATGGTTTTCGGCCAGATGAACGAACCGCCGGGCAGCCGTTTCCGGGTAGGTCATGCTGCGCTCACCATGGCGGAATATTTCCGGGATGATGAGCATCGCGATGTATTGCTGCTCATTGACAACATTTTCCGGTTCATCCAGGCCGGCATGGAAGTTTCCGGACTGATGGGCCGGATGCCCTCCCGTCTCGGTTATCAGCCAACCTTGAGCACCGAGCTGTCGCGACTGGAGGAACGCATCGCCAATACCGACACCGGGGCCATCACCTCGATTCAGGCGGTCTATGTGCCGGCGGATGATTTGACCGACCCCGCGGCGGTGCACACTTTTTCACATCTCTCGGCCTCGATCGTACTCTCGCGCAAACGGGCGGGTGAAGGATTATATCCGGCCGTGGATCTGCTGCAATCCAACTCGACCATGGCAACGGCCGCGATTGTCGGCGAACGCCATTACCGATTGGCGCAGGAAATCCGGCGGACGCTCGCGCAATATGATGATCTCAAGGATATTATCGCCATGCTCGGTCTGGAGCAATTGTCTCCGGAGGACCGTAATGTGGTGGCCCGCGCCAGACGGCTGGAACGGTTTTTCACACAGCCTTTTTTCTCGACCGAACAGTTCAGCAATATGCCCGGTAAATTAGTGAGCCTGAAGGATTCTCTGGACGGATGCGAGCGGATTCTGAAAGATGAATTCAAGGATGTCCCGGAAAGCAGCCTTTACATGATTGGCGCCATCAGCGAAGTTAAAAAAGAGCCCGTCCCGCCAGCCCCCCCTCCAAAGCAGGAGCCGGCCTGATGCATCTTAAAATACTTCTCCCCTTTCAGGTGTTTGCCAATATCACCGATGTCTCCCGTATCGTAGCGGAAAGCGGTCTCGGTTCCTTTGGACTCCTGCCGCATCGGCTGGACTGTGTGGCCGCATTGGTGCCGGCCATTCTTCTGTATGAAAGCGACGCGGAGGGAGAAGTCTTTATCGCCATAGATGAAGGGGTGCTGATTAAAACCGGACCGGAAATCCTTATTTCCGTGCGGCATGCTGTCCGCGGAAGCGATCTGGGCCAATTACAAGAGACCGTGGAAAAAGAATTTCTCACCTTAAATGAACGGGAAAAGAGCGCCCAATCGGTCATTGCAAAAATGGAAAGCGGTTTCATCCATCGATTGGCGACCTTTTATCATGAATAAACACGACAACACCAAAAAAACCATAAAACCGCTCTCCTTCAGGCAAACGATTGGTGCCAAGGCGGCCCGCAAGCTCAAGGCGCAACAGCAACCGGCACAGGGAATCTGGTTCGGGCTGGGCATGATGGGACTCATCGGCTGGTCGGTGACCCTTCCGACACTGCTCGGCGCCGTTGTCGGCATCTGGCTGGATCGCCGTGATCCGGGCCGATATTCGTGGACCCTGATGCTCCTTATCGTCGGCTTGGGGCTGGGCTGTGTGAATGCGTGGCATTGGGTCAGCAGACAGGACCGGGAAATGCGTAAAGGAAATGGTGATGAAAAATGAATGACACAATAGCCATGATCATCGCATTATTAACCGGCGTTTTGCTGGGCGTTGTTTTCTTCGGCGGCTTGTGGTGGACGCTTCAGAAGATCCTGCCAACCCGCCATTCGACCCTCTGGTTTTTGGCCAGCCTGATACTGCGCACCAGTGTCGTTCTGACCGGCTTTTATGTTGCAGGACATAATCACTTTGAAAATATGCTGATGTGCCTGCTGGGATTTCTCCTGGCACGCTTTATTGTAACACGGTTGACCCGATTGTCTGGAGCCACCCATGCGTCTTAGTCCGGATGAAATCATTTTCTGGAAACAAGGGTTTCTGAAACTCAATGCCACCATTGTTTTCACCTGGGTACTGATGCTGGTCATGGGGGTGGGTTCAAAGCTCATCACACGCCACCTTTCCTCCGAGAAGACCCGTTCCCGCTGGCAGAATCTGCTCGGCATGATTGTGACCTCCCTTCTTTCGCAAATCGAAGAAGTGGGCCTGCCCGATCCGCGGAAGTATCTCCATTTCCTGGGCACCCTCTTTTTATTTGTGGCCATGGCCAGCCTGTCCACGCTGATTCCCGGCTTCGAACCGCCAACGGGTTCCCTGTCCACCTCCACCGCCCTGGCTCTCTGCGTCTTTGTGGCGGTCCCCTTTTTCGGTATCCGGGAACAGGGCGTAATGCCCTATCTCAAATCCTATCTGAAGCCCACCTTCATCATGCTGCCCTTCAACATCATCAGTGAAATATCCCGCACCCTGGCGCTGGCGGTACGGCTTTTCGGAAACATGATGAGCGGCGCCATGATTATCGGCATTCTGCTCACCATTACCCCGCTTCTCTTTCCGCTGATCATGACCTCGCTCGGTCTGCTGACCGGCATGGTGCAGGCGTATATTTTCAGTATTCTGGCCGCGGTTTACATCGCCGCTGCGACACGGATTCATCAACCCAATTAACCAGGAGTATTCTATGGACAGCATGACAATCATGGGTGTAACCTCCATTGCGATTGCCGGCATCACCACCGGCTTTGGAACCATGGGACCTGCGCTGGCGGAAGGACGGGCCGTGGCCACGGCGCTGACCTCACTGGCCCAACAGCCCGATGCCTCGGCCACCATCACCCGAACCCTCTTTGTGGGACTCGCCATGATTGAATCCACGGCCATCTACTGCTTTGTGGTGTCAATGATTCTCATTTTCGCCAATCCCTTCTGGAATCATGTCATTGCCCAGGCCGGAGGAAAGTGACCCATGCTCATTGACTGGTTCACGGTTATCGCACAGGCGATTAATTTTATCATTCTGGTATGGCTGATGAAGCGCTTTCTGTATCACCCCATTCTCCATGCCATTGATGAGCGGGAAAAACGGATTGCCGCCGAACTGGCCGATGCGGAAGCCAAAAAAGCGGGCGCTGAAAAAGAGAGCAATGAATTCAGACGGAAAAATGAGGACTTTGACAAAGAACGGGCCTCTCTGTTAAGCCGGGCAACGGATGAAGCGGATACGGAACGGAAACGATTAATCGGTGAAGCACAGAAAGCCGCCGATACCTTGAGTGCGCAGAGAGCGGAAGCATTTAAGAACGACGCGATTCAACTCCGTCAGGCCATCACCCAAAAAACACAGCAAGCGGTATTCAGCATCACCAGAAAGGCGCTGACAGACCTGGCCGGTACGAGTCTTGAGGAGCAGTTGGTCAAGGTCTTTTCCCGCCGTTTGCAGGAAATGGATTCCGCAGCCAAGGAGTCTCTTTCCGGCGCGTTGAAAGACGGTTCTGAACCCGCCCTGATACGCACCGCCTTTGACCTACCGGAAGCGCAGCGTTCAATCCTTCAAACGGTTGTCAATGAAACCTTCCAGTCGGCCATTCCCCTTCGTTTCGAAACCGCACCGGACCTGACCGCCGGAATCGAACTGCTGACTCAGGGACAGAAATTGGCATGGACTATTTCGGAATATCTTGTCTCAATGCAAAAGAACCTGTCGGACTCGGCTCCTAAAACAAAAGACGAATAATCATGGAACCCGAAACGCTTCAGACCATCACCGATGGCGCATTCACCGCCCTCGGTCACCATCTTGACGCCTTTTCCCCGAACCTGATGCCGCAGGAGGTGGGTTTCATCCTGAATGTTTCCACCGGCATCGCCACGGTGTCCGGCCTGCCGGGCGTGGGTTTTGATGAACTGCTCTCCTTTCCCGGCGGTGTACTGGGGATTGCATTCAATGTGGATGACGACAGCGTCGGTGTGGTGCTTCTCGGTAATTACTGGAATCTCCACGCAGGGGATGAAGTACGGCGCACCGGCCGGGTCATGGAAGTGGCCGTTGGCAATGAATTGCTGGGACGGGTCATCAACCCGCTCAGTCAGCCGCTCGATGGCAAAGGGCCCCTATCGGCCCTGTATCGTCTGCCTATTGAGCAACCCTCTCCGCCCATCATGGATCGTGCACCGGTCTCTGTGCCGCTGCAAACCGGCATCAAAGTCATTGATGCGCTCATCCCCGTGGGCCGCGGCCAGCGGGAACTGATTCTCGGTGACCGTCAGACCGGTAAAACCGCCATTGCCATCGATACGATTATCAATCAGCGCGACCAGAATGTGGTATGTGTCTATTGCGCTATCGGTCAACGCGCCTCGGCCGTGGCCAAAGTGGTCGCCACCTTGCAGAAAGAAGGGGCCATGGCCCACACGGTGGTGGTAGTGACCGAAGGCAATGACCCGCCGGGCCTATCCTATATTGCCCCCTATGCCGCAACCCGCATTGCGGAATGGTTCATGGAAGCGGGCCGGGATGTGCTCATCGTCTATGACGACCTCACCCGGCATGCACGCGCCTATCGTGAACTATCGCTGCTGCTCCGCCGTCCGCCCGGTCGTGAAGCCTTTCCGGGAGACATTTTTTATATTCACTCCCGACTGCTTGAACGGGCAACCCACCTCTCCCAGGAAAAAGGCAACGGTTCCCTGACCGCCCTTCCGATCATCGAAACAGAATCGCAGGATATGTCCGCCTATATTCCCACTAATCTGATTTCCATCACGGATGGGCAGATATATCTGTCGCCCACCCTTTTTGAACTTGGCATTTTGCCGGCAGTAGATGTGGGAAAATCCGTTTCCCGCGTGGGGGGCAAGGCGCAACGGGCGGCCTATCGCGCCGTCGCCGGGGCGCTCAAACTCAGCTACGCCCAATTTGAAGAGCTCGAAACGTTCTCCCGATTCGGCGCCCGCCTGGATGACGCCTCCCGTCAAACCATCGATCATGGAAAACGGATTCGTGCCTGCCTGAAACAACCGCAGTTCAGTCCGGTCTCTGTGCCCGCACAAATCTCGGTACTGCTGGCCTTAACAGCCAACCTGTTCGACCCGGTTCCCCTGGAACGGATGACAGAAGCGGAGCAAGCGGTACAGAAGGCCGCTTCGACCATCCCGGCCGACCTGTTGACCCGGCTTCAAACAGAGACCAAAATGAATGACGAAGATCGCAAACTCATTACAGAAATCACCCGCCAGGCGCTTGTGCCCTTTTTGCCCATAGAAAAACAGCCGCCTGAACCAAAATCATGAGCAGCACACTGACCGATCTAAGGCGGAAAATCGGCGGGGCCGGGGATCTGGAATCCGTGGTGCGAACCATGAAAGCCGTGGCCGCCTCCAATATCAGTCAATACGAAAACTCGGTGCGTGCACTGAAAGACTATACCCGCTCCGTGGAACTGGGGCTCTCGGTCTGCTTTCGGGAGAACGGTTTTGCCCCGCAGACACAGAAAAAAGAAAAACAGACTGAAACAAAAAAGATCGACATCCTCGTTTTCGGCTCTGATCAAGGATTGGTCGGCCGGTTTAATGATATCATCGCTGATGAAACAATCAAAAAGATCGAGACGCTTCCGGGACAACCCACCCTATGGGCTGTCGGCGAACGCCTTCATACCTGCCTGACCAGTGCGGATCTGACACCTTCCGGTTGCTTCGCCGTACCCAATTCCATCAAAGCCATCACACCGCTGGTGGGACAGATTCTGCTTGAAATCGAGCAACATGACAACCCTGAAACAATCGCCGAACTGCACCTGCTTTATAACCGCGCCACCTCCGGTGCCATTTTCGAACCTTATTATCAGCAACTGCTGCCCTTAGATGAAAGCTGGCACCGCCGCCTCATCGACCTTTCCTGGCCCACCCACCACCCTCCCGATATCATGGGCGGCCATGAAGCAACCTTACGAGCACTTATCCGGGAATACCTCTTCATCTCCCTTTTTAAGGCCATGGCGGAATCCCTTGCCGCTGAAAATGCAAGCCGTCTGGCCGCCATGCAACGGGCGGACAAAAATATCGGCGAATTGCTGGATGAACTCCGAAAAAACTTCAGCCGTGTACGACATAGCCGTATGGATGAGGAATTGTTTGATGTCATTGCCGGATTCGAAGCACTGAAGAATCCTCCCCATTCATTCTCCCGAAAATAACCCGTTATTATTATCAGTAATTGATTCCAATAAACGATAAAATCTGCTGCACTCTAAAATCCTGACCCGTTTTTCCGCCCAATTCATCCCCTATTGGTTCATTTGTAAACCGGCATTCTTATTGCTTGGTAGCTTATGAAGAGTGGAAGTTCATTCCATTTCTCAAAACATTCAATAAAGGATGCTTACGATGCTGTACACGATTGCCGCCGTTCTGACCATTATGTGGCTTCTCGGATTGATTACCTCCTACACCATGGGCGGCTTCATCCACATATTACTGGTTGTCGCCCTTGTTTTTCTCCTCGTCAGATTCATTCGCGGAAAAAACCTCGTCTAACACGACTCTTACTTAAATAATCGGAGATTCCAACATGAAAAAAACATTTTTAGCCTATATCACTTTTATTCTCATCTGTTCCACGGTGACAACATTTGCACAGCAACGCCGATTCGGATTGGGCGTTATTCTGGGAGAGCCGACCGGACTTTCCGCAAAACTCTTCGTTTCCCCCACCACGGCCTATGATTTCGGTCTGGGATGGTCCATGGGCGGGGACCGGATAGATCATTATGATGGCCGATATGATGGCGGAAGTCGCGTCCACTTCCACATGGATTATCTGTGGCATTGGTTTGACGCCATTCGCGCCTCTGAACCGCTTCCACTCTATACCGGTATCGGTGCACGTATCAATACAGGCGCCGGGTATGACAACTCCGCCGGACTCCGCGGCGTATTCGGTATTGCCTGGATGCCCCATCTGCCGCCAATCGATATCTTTTTAGAATTAGTTCCGACCTTACAGGTGATACCGTCAACCGGTTTCGGCATGGATGCGGGTCTTGGAATACGGTACTTTTTCGGTTCTTCGGCGGTTCAAATGCGTCCTAAGGCGTAAAGAAAAGGAATCTGGCATGACCGATATCCGTGATGGACAGCACCGCGCCTTTCTGCAAAAGATCGCAAAGCAAGTCATGGCGAACCGGGGATTTCTGCCGGAAATTCCCTATCAAGCCATTGCAGAGCTGAATAGATATCTTGAGAAAAATCCGATCAATGGAACCGCTGTCCGCGATCTGGTACATCTTCCCTGGTGTTCCATTGATAATGATGCCTCACTTGATTTGGATCAGCTGACCGTGGCCGAGATCGTTCCCGGCAACAAGATTAAAATTCTCGTGGCTGTTTCAGATGTCGCTCTTTTCGTGAAAAGACATTCAGGGATAGATGACTATGCAGAACACAATACCACCTCCGTCTATACCGGCGCCAAAGTCTTTCCCATGCTGCCGGAAAAACTGTCAACCGACCTTTCCTCTCTGAATTATGGCGCCGACCGCTACGCCCTGATCACTGAAATGGTTTTTGATGAACAGGGCCTGCTGAACAGCTCCGATCTTTATACCGCCCGCGTCAACAACCATGCCAAACTGGCTTACGCCGTTGTAGGAGCATGGCTCGCGGGAAATGGACCCTTGCCGCAAGACATCAAAGCCATAGGGGGGCTTGAAGAAAATCTGCACATTCAATCGCGCATGGCGCAACAGCTCAAATCCCTTCGCCACGAACAAGGTGCGCTCAGTCTGGAAACCCTGGAAGCGAATCCGGTATTTGAAGGCAATACCCTTAAAACTCTGGAAGCGGTTGAAAAAAACCGAGCGACCGAGATCATTGAAGAATTCATGATTGCCGCAAACAGCGTGGCCGCCCAATTCCTGACATTAAATAAAATCCCCGCGCTCAGACGAATCGTGCGCACCCCTAAACGATGGGAGCGCATTGTGGAACTGGCCAAAGAGCGAGGCCATCTTTTGCCGGACCGTCCTGACGCGAAAGCGTTAAACGAATTCCTGACCCAGGCCAAAAGTGCGGACCCTTCTCTCTTTCCGGATCTCTCTCTTTCTGTCATCAAATTACTGGGCCCCGGAGAATATCAGGTGGAACGGCCGGGAAGTGCCGTGACCGGCCATTTCGGTCTGGCCCTGTCGGATTATACTCATGCCACGGCCCCTAACCGGCGCTTTCCGGATCTGGTGACACAGCGGCTCATCAAAGCAGCGCTGGCCGGAGAAAACACTCCCTATACAATCGAAGAACTTTTAAAATTGGCAAAACACTGCACCGATAAAGCGGATGACGCCAAGAAGGTGGAAAGACAGCTGATCAAATCAGCGGCCGCCATGCTGCTGGAAAACAGAATCGGCGAACAATTCAATGCCATGGTCACAGGTGCCTCGGGCAAAGGAACCTGGGTCCGGGTGGCTTATCCGCCGGTCGAAGGAAGATTGGTTTCCGGATATGCCGGACTGGATGTGGGCAGACGGCTTCGCGTGCAATTGGTATATACCGACGTGGAGCGCGGCTTTATTGATTTCGCTTCCATGACATAATGCCATGCAAATGCTTTCTTTTCTTTTTCTGCTGTCTTCTTTTCCTGTCATTATCCATCTCGGCAGGCCCAAACAAGAACAATCCCAAAAAGCATAAAAGCCGAACCCCTCAGAAAAGTCTGAAAAAGGTTCATTTATCTCTCGACTATGTCTACACGCCCATCACGCATAATAGCCCGGACACGCTTGCCCGGCTTCAAAAAGAGCCGGATGACCCATGGCAATCCACTCCCAATTTTCTGCTTTCCGTGTCCGCCTATCTGCATGGCAATATCGGGCTGGGTCTTTTTTATTCCAGATATATCTCCCATGTTTCTTTGGATGCCTATGCCGTTTCAATCGTGCAAAAAAACTTTCGCGGCCCTTATACGGAAAAGCTCTCCGTGAATTATTTCGGCCCTGTGATTGGCATTAAAAGCAGTGTCTGGGACAAATATCTAGTGTTCCATGCGGACATTCGCCCCGGACTAGTCCTTTTTTTTGACGACATCAGTTATTCCAATGTCATAAACAATTTTTCTTCGCCGGTCTTCGGCCTGGGCGGATCCCTCGGAATGGAATACAAACTGAAAAACAATTATGGAATCAGTCTGGACATCAATGGACTGTATGCCACTATCCGGAGTATGAAGGATGGAGAGGGCCATATCCGAATAATGGAAAGAGACATCAGCCGGGCTGACATCAACCTCGGATTCAGATATCATATCAGCCGATAAACGCTTTCCCAACATCCTTGCTCTTCTCAAAAACAGCCATCGTCATTCTCGAAAGCGACAACGCCCGACATTGAAATCAGCGATAATTGAACGGAAAGGACATTACAACACGGGCATCCTTATTGCTCTACAGTCCCATAGGTGTAAAATTAAACAAACCGTCAGCGCCAAAGGAAATAAGATGAAAAGAATATGTCTGATGATCGTGTCTGTTGTCCTGATGATTAACCTCAGCAGCGTACAAAGCAATGGGAATACTTTACGTGAAATACCTTTGCTCGGTATTAAAATCGGCACCAATATATCGAATGTGTATGATGCCAAGAACGAGGATTTCGATGCGGATTCCAAATTCGGTCTCGCGGCCGGGCTGTTTTTGGCTATACCCATCGGGAAATATATGGGCATTCAGCCTGAAATACTTTTTTCACAGAAAGGTTTTCAGGCAACCGGACGCCTGCTGGGAATCTCTTATGAACTCACACGCACGACTAATTATATTGATGTCCCTCTCTTATTCGCACTGAAGCCCACCGGTTTTTTGACTGTCTTGGCAGGCCCGCAGTATTCCTTCCTGCTGAAGCAAAAGGATTCCTTTAAGAGCGACATTTCGACCGTTGATGTAGAAAAAGAATTCAATAATGAGAATATCCGCAAGAATACCCTCTGTTTCCTGGGCGGATTGGATCTCAATTTGGATCATCTTGTCATTGGCATCAGAACCGGATGGGATATCCTGACGAATAACGGAGATGGGACATCGGTGACGCCCCGTTATAAAAATGTCTGGTATCAATTCACCGTTGGATACCGCTTTTATTACTAAATAGTGAAAATTCCGCTTTATGCCAAGATAACCGTATCTCTGGTCGGTCTCTTTGCCCTGGTCGCGATGTTATACATCGCCCAGGGCCTTATCATTCCCCTTGTTTTTGCGCTTATCATTGCCATGACCCTTCACCCGGTGGTGAAAATATTCAGCCGACTTGGCATCAACAGAATCGTGGCCATCAGCATCACTTTGTTAGTCACCTTTCTGGTTATCGCCGCAATCGGGACGCTTCTGGTTTCACAGGCCAGCCAATTCAGCAAATCGTGGCCTTCGCTGGTCGATCGATCCGTTGCCCTGTTTAACCAGACGACCCTCTGGGCCTCCGGTTATTTCAGCATCGATCCGCTTACCATTCAGGAATGGCTTGTCAAAACAAAAGATGATTTCATCAGCAACGGCGGCACGACTCTCGGGCAAACCCTGCTCTCTTTAAGCAGCGGCATGATGGTATTGCTGTTAGTCCCGGTATATGTTTTCCTGATATTATTTTACCACCCGCTATTGCTTGAATTTACTCACCGCCTCTTTGAGAAAAGCAATCAAAACCAAGTGAAAGAAATCATCACACAGACCAAGTCCTTGATTCAACGCTATCTGACCGGGCTGGTCATTGAAGCCGCTCTGGTGGCAACGCTCTACTTTATCACATTGAAACTATTCGGAATAGAATACGCCCTGCTGCTGGCCATCATCGGCGCGTTACTCAATGTCATTCCCTATGTCGGCGGCGTGGTGGGTGCAGCGCTGCCCATCATGGTCGCTCTGGCCACCCAATCAACGGGCTGGTACGCCCTGTATGTTCTCATCGCTTACTCTACCATTCAGATGATTGACAACAACATCATTGTTCCCAAAATAGTGGCCTCAAAGGTGAAAATCAATGCACTCTGTTCAGTCATCGTAGTGATTGCCGGAAGCGCGCTTTGGGGCATTTCGGGTATGTTTCTGTCCATCCCGCTTTTAGCCATCATCAAGCTCATCGCCGACCATATCGAACCGTTGAAACCTTTCGGATTCCTGCTCGGGGTGCCCATTGTGGCGGCAAAGACGGAAAGCAGTGAAAAAAGCTAATGTGAATTCAGACGGAAAAAGAAGGATGGAGAGGGCCATATCCGAATAATTGAAAGAGACATCAGCCGGGCTGACATCAACCTCGGATTCAGATATCATATCAGCCGATAAACGCTTTCTCAACATCCTTTCTCTTCTCAAAAACAGCCATCGTCATTCTCGAAAGCAACAACTGCCGATATTGAAACCGGCGCTGATTGAACAAAAAAGCCCTTTGCAATACTGGCATCCTTATTGCTTGATGACCCTTGATGTGATGAATCTAAATCTTTGACAGGAGTAACTTTCTGATGAACAAAATGACAAGTCCTTCTACAATGTGGCTGATGCCGCTTCTACTTGTAATGGTCATGGTCGGCTGCGAAAGCCGCCTCGGCCTTACCTCTCCTGTGAACAGCACCACCCCTTCCGTGAGCGCAACCAATCCGGCGGATATGGAAACCGGCGTTGCTTTCAACAATCAAATCACCGCCACTTTCAGCGAAGTGATGGACTCATTAACGATGACCACCGCCACCTTTACCTTGATGCAAGGAACCTCCTTTGTCTCCGGCACCGTTTCCTATACGGGTACCACAGCCACTTTTTCACCTTCCGGCAACCTCACCCCGAACACCGTTTACACGGCAACACTGACCACCGGAATTCATAACCTGGCGGGCAATTCGCTTGCCAACAACCATGTCTGGAGCTTTACGACCGGCGCCTCGGCCGCAGTCATTCCGCCCACCGTCAGCTCAACGGATCCGCTGAATGCGGCAACGAATGTGCCGTTCAACCAGAAAATCGCCGTCACCTTCAGCAAAACCATGGATGCGGCAACCATCACGACCTCGACCTTCACTTTGACACAGGGCACAACACCGATATCCGGTTTTGTCTCCTATTCCGGCACCACTGCGCTCTTTTCGCCAACCAGCAATCTGGCCGCCAACACCGCCTATACCGCAACGATCACCAGCGGCGCAAAAGATTTGGCAGGCAATGCGCTGGCCGCAAACTATATATTCAGTTTTATCACGGGTGCAGCAGCGGTCATCACCCCGCCGACCGTGAGCTTGACCGATCCGCTCAATAATGCAACGGGCGTGGCATTGAATCAGAAGATTGCCGCCACCTTCAGCAAAACCATGAACGCATCCACCATCACCACCGCCACTTTTATATTACGGCAGGGAACGACCCCCATTCCGGGATTTATTTCTTATTCCGGCACCATGGCCATTTTTGCTCCGGCCGTTAATCTGGGCGCCAATACCGTTTATACCGCAACAATCACCACAGGTGTTGAAGATTTGGCGGCCAATGCATTAGCCGCAAACCACAGCTGGAGCTTTACCACCGGCGCAGCCGCGGTGGTCATCCCACCCACCGTCAGTCTGACGGATCCGCTTAATCTTGCCGTGGGTGTGGCATTGAATCAGAAAATTGCCGCCACCTTCAGCAAAACCATGAATGCGTCCACCATCACCACCGCCACCTATATATTACGACAGGGCACCACCCCCATTCCGGGATTTATCTCCTACTCCGGTACCACCGCCCTTTTTTCACCGGCCACCAATCTGACCGCAGCAACCGTCTATACCGCCACCCTGACAACCGGTGCCGAAGATCTGGCCGGAAATGCATTAGCCGCAAACCATAGCTGGAACTTTACCACCGGTGCAGCAATCGTGGTGACCCCGCCTACCATCAACTCAACCGATCCAGTTGACATGGCTGTGGGTGTGGCTTTAAATCAGAAGATTTCCGCCACCTTCAGCAAAACCATGGATCCGGGCAGTCTGACCTCCGCGACCTTTACATTACAACAAGGAGCCACCTCGGTTTCAGGCTTTATCTCCTACTCCGGAATAACCGCCCTCTTTACCCCGGCA
>MGVN01000253.1:20768-42867 GCA_001800515.1 Elusimicrobia bacterium RIFOXYB2_FULL_49_7
ATACCGTCTATACGGCAACGATTACCACCGGTGTCAAGGATTTGGCAGGCAATACGCTGGCCGCTGATCATGTCTGGAATTTCACCACCGGCGCGGCAGTCGTAGTGACCCCGCCCACGGTCAGTCTGACCGACCCGGCTAATCTTGCCATCAATGTCGCCTTGAATCAGAAAATTGCCGCCACCTTCAGCAAAACCATGGATGCCTCAACCATGACCAACGCGACCGTCACCCTAACGCAAGGCGCAACACCGGTTGCCGGCTTTGTCTCTTACTCAGGGACCACCGTCCTCTTTGCACCCACCGCAAATCTCCTGCCCGCTACGGTTTATACCGCCACCATTACGACCGGCGTAAGAGACCTGGCTAATAATGCCTTGGCCGCAAACCATGTATGGAGTTTCACCACCGGCGCAGCCGTGGTCGTGACCCCGCCCACGGTCAGTCTGACCGACCCGCTTAATCTGGCCATAGGTGTGGCCCTGAATCAGAAAGTGGCCGCCACTTTCAGCAAGACCATGGATGTGTCCACCATCACGACCGCAACCTTTCTGCTGAAACAAGGCATCACACCGGTTTCAGGCTTTATCTCCTACTCCGGTACCACCGCCCTTTTTGCTCCTTCCGTTAATCTCTCGTCCAGCACCCTCTATACCGCAACGATCACCACCGGCGCAAAAGATCTGGCTGGTAATGCGCTGACCAGCGACTACAGCTGGAGCTTCACTACCGGCGCGGCCGTGGTGATTGTCCGACCCGTGGTCAGTCTGACCGATCCGGTCAATCTCGCCATTGCGGTTCCGCTCAACCAAAAGATTGCGGCGTCGTTCAGTAAAACCATGGATCCATCCAGCTTGACCAATGCCACCTTCACGCTGAAACAGGGGCTGACCTCGATTCCCGGTTTTGTCTCTTACTCGGGGCTCACGGCCCTCTTTTCACCGGCAGATAATCTTGAAGCAACCACCGTCTATACGGCAACGATCACCACCGGTGCAAAGGATCTGGCCGGCAATACCCTTGCCAACAACTATAGCTGGAGCTTCACCACCGGTGCGGCTGCCGTCGTCACACCGCCGACTGTTTTATCAACGGATCCGCTGAATCTTGCAACGGGTGTGGCTCAAAACAAACACATCACCGCGCTGTTCAGCAAGACCATGGATGCCTCAACCATCACCACCGCCAGCTTCACCCTGATGCAGGGAGCCTCCTTTGTTTCCGGCACGGTCAGCTATCTCGGCACCACGGCAACCTTTACCCCCTCCAGCGATCTGACGCCCAATACCGTCTATACCGCGACCTTGACAACCGGCGCAGAGGATCTGGCCGGCAACCCGCTCTCCGCCAACCACGTCTGGAGTTTCACCACCGTGGTGCTCTATACCCTCTCGCTCTCCTCTGATCCTGTGACCGGCGGTGTGATAAGCGGCGAAGGCACCTTTATCTCAGGCACCTCCGTCACCGCACTCATTGCGCCGAATGCCGGATACACCTTTACCAATTGGACCTTGAACGGAACCGAAGTATCAACCAGCGCCAGTTATTCTTTTACACTTAACAGCAATAAAACCCTAGTGGCGAATCTGGTCTTAGTCGGTCCGGCCATTGACCTGGGTGCCATCGCGCCATTCGGCGGCTTTGGCGGCAGTGCGGGCATCACCAATCAGGGTATTTTAACGGTGGTGAACGGCGATCTCGGCACCACGGCGGCTTCAACACTGATTACCGGATTTCATGATGCGGGCGCCAATATCTTCACGGAAACCATCCTGAATATCGGTACCGTGAACGGTGTCATCAACTGCGCACCGCCTGCACCGGGAACGGCCGCAAAACTCACCATTGCCCAACAGGGGTTGGCGGATGCGACCACGGCCTTCAACTATCTTGCCGGACTTCCGGGCGGTTCCGATCAAGGCGCAGGCGAGTTAGGCGGATTGGTGCTGGCACCCGGTACCTATACCGCAGCAGCCGGAACCTTTAAAATCACTTCCGGCGATCTGACTCTGGATGCGCAGAACAATCCGAATGCGGTCTGGGTCTTCCAGATGGCGCAGTCATTAACAGTAGGCATGGCCGGACTTCCGCGCTCTGTGATTCTGGTGAATGGCGCCCTGGCGGAGAATATCTTCTGGCAGGTCGGCAGTGCAGCCACCATCAACGGCACAGGCGGCGGTACCATGGAAGGAACCATCATATCCTATTCCGGTGTCACTTTTTCAACAGCAGGCAATGTGACCCTGACCACCCTGAATGGCCGGGCTATCAGTCTGAATGCCTCCGTCACTATGGTCAACACCGTCATCAATGTACCGTAATGCCGCTGTCATGAATTAAACATAATATCAATAAAAAGGAAACCGAAAATGAAAAAAAGTATTCTAACGCTGGCCGTCCTATCCACCCTCGGGATGGGTGTTACTCAAGCAGAAACTTTCACCGACAGCTGGGAACTGGGGGCGGGCCTCAGCTACCCCCGCCTCTCCTCCGCAAACATCACCACCGGGAATGCCGATATCGGCGCTTATGTTGCCATTCAGCGTAATTATTCCGAACATGTCGGACTGCGCTTGAAAGGCGTCTACGCTCATCTGCAGGGGAAATGGACCGATGCTGCGCAAAACACGGTCACAGCAAAGACCAATCTCATCACGACCAATCTTGACCTGCTCTATTATCTTGATCCCTGCTCACGGCTGTCGCCTTATCTCTTCGGCGGCCTTGGCGGCAATGTCAAATTTGTCACCCATAACCAGACCGACTTTCCGGACAATAATAAATTCGGATCCCAACTCAATCTGGGTACCGGTGCGGAATTCAAAATCAATTCCACCTGGAGCGTCGGAACCGAATTCGGCTATCACATCACCAACAATTCCGAACTGGACGGCACCATCGTGCCGGCTGAAATGAATGGCCGGGATTCCTATCTCGCTTTAAATGTCGGCGTCAACTATTTCTTCGGCAAGGGCCGCATTTCACCGGAATGTGACGCCTGCCAGACCATCGTCTGTCAGGACCTGACCGATTACCGGAAAATTGAAGAATTGATCATGAAACATATTCCCAAGGAAGTGGATCGCTACATCATGGCCATTGCAGAAGACATCCTGGTTCTGGTGGGCGTCAATTTCGACTTTGATAAATCCAACCTGTTGCCCGAATCCTATCCGGTGCTCGATAAAGCAGTCACCCTCCTGATCGATCAGCCGACCGTCAAGGTCGAGATTCAAGGCTATACCGATTTTGTGGGCACCATAGCCTACAATCAGGAACTCTCCGTGGATAGAGCCATCACGGTCAAGACCTACCTGGTCTCCAAAGGCATTGCAGCCGACAGACTGACCACGGTCGGTTACGGCATGAACAATCCTGTACAGAATAATAAGACCGAAGAAGGCCGTGCCATGAACCGACGCATTGTATTCAAAATAATCAAATAGTGATAAAAATCCCGCTCTATGCCAAGATAACCGTATCTCTGGTCGGTCTCTTTGCCCTGGTCGCGATGTATACATCGCCCAGGGCCTTATCATTCCCCTTGTTTTTGCGCTTATCATTGCCATGACCCTTCACCCGGTGGTGAAAATCAATGCGCTCTGTTCAGTCATCGTAGTGATTGCCGGAAGCGCGCTTTGGGGCATTTCGGATTCCTGCTCGGTGTGCCCATTGTGGCGGCAAAGACGGAAAGCAGCGAAAAAAGCTAATTTGTTATAATCAGCTTATAATATGAATATTTAATGTTGTATTTTGCTTAATATAGTTATATATTAATATAATATGGTTTATATTGATAGGATTCAAGGTCAGGAATTATCTGCTTTTATCCACGCTGAGTCACCGTCTTCCAATGTGTTATTAATTGAAGGAGCCAGACAAGTTGGAAAGACGACTTTAGCCATGGAAACGTTGAATCATTATCAAGGTTCAATTATCAGAATTAATCTTGAACGGGAAAAGCGGCTGTTGTCCCGCATTGATGATTGTATTGAGTTTTCCGATTTTGCCACGGTTTTGCAAGATGAAGTCAAGTTCAACTCCGATATTTCTTCCGTACTCTTTATTGATGAAGCACAGGAAAGTGCAGTGTTAGGCGGATTTGTCCGTTTTATGAAAGAAGAATGGCCTAAAACGCGGATCATTCTGACCGGCTCAACCTTGACACGACTCTTCAGACCGAATCAGCGATTTCCGGTCGGCCGGTTCTCCCGATTGTTGGTGACCCCTTTTTCGTTTTCCGAGTTTCTAAAATGTGTCGCACAAGAGAATCTTTGCGAGAATCTGAAAAAGCCAGGCGCCATTTCCCTGGTTCGCCATACGACTTTATTGAAAGAACTGGATCGCTACCTGACCCTGGGGGGATTGCCCGCCGTAGTGGCAGCGTATTCGAATAAAGAGGATTGGCGGCGACTCAGGCAGGAACTGTTGGCCGGATATGAGGATGATTTCAGGCGGATTTTAAAAGAAGACAGCATGGCACTTGTCAAGGCTGCCTTTCGTGCGGTTTCCGGCCTAGCGGGAAGCGCTTTTAAAAACAGCGCTGTGCGAGTTTCCCTAAATTCCGCCCAGAATGAGCAGGTGAATTCCATTCTGGAACGGCTTGAAGAGTGGAAGATCTTCCTGCGCTCGAATCAAAAGGGATTGTCCCCGGAATCGGCGATTGCCTATCATCCGAAACGGTATTTTTTTGACTCTGGAATTCTGAGGGAATTACGCGAATCCGCCATACCCTCCATTGCCTTACTGGACGGAAGTGACTCTTCCGTTCGTACGGTTCTCGGTGCGCTGATTGAAAACCAGACAGCCATTGAATTGTCCCGACGGAATGATAGTCTGACCGGTTTCAAAAAAAGCAGCTCCGGACTCGAAATTGATTTCATTGTAAAGAAGGGTGAGATGACCTTTCCGGTAGAATGCAAGGCAACGCTGCAGATACGGGGTACCCATCTAAAAGGGGTGTTGGCCTATTTGGATATGTTCAATCTGAAAACCGGCGTTGTCATCAGCCTGGCCCCGTATGGGGAGATTGCCTGCTCCGGCAACCGCAAGGTAATTAATGTACCGTTGTACGCAGCAGAACATTTATATGACTTCCTACTAAAAAACTAATTTAGAAACCAAAATATCCTCCTGTCTCAATGGTCGGCATGACCCCTTTAGCATCAACGTCAAAGCTGTAAAAAGCACGCAGCCCGACCTTTACAAAACCAATCAGACGTCCCAACTGAAGCTCCCCTCCTATTCCGCCACCCAGTGTCAAGGTCCTGCCGAGTTCGTAGTTATCTTCCAGATGAGCCTCATAGGAACGAGTACCCGTCACATCATCGTAGCAATAATACGAATCCAAATACCGTTCTTTTAAGTACTGGATGTTTAGGTTGATACCATAATAAGTCAGGAACCGCAATTCCATTTCCTGAGCCAGATATTGGTCAACGCAAAATCCGATGGAGAAATTACCCGTATGGGAATATTCGCTGTCACTTGGCTTTTCCTCATAATATAAAGGAATAAAAGTCATCTGAAGGAGCTTATTTCCAGAGATGGCGTGACGATAGGAAAGTCCGTATCCAGTGACATAGCCGGCTGCTGCACCCAACTGGTTTTGATAAAAAACCACCCTTGGACACCCCGATTGAACAACCTCTGACGTATCCGCCCAAACCACCGCTACCAGAAATGAAATAAGAAAAAAGCTTGTCCGCATCAATCCTCCTTGTTGCAAAGAAAATATTATTCCGTTAGCAAAAAGACAAGTCGGGAAACCATCTGGAATGGGACGTCCCAGGTATTGAAACCTTTCGGATCCCTGCTCGGTGTGCCCATGGTGGCGGCAAAGACGGAAAGCAGCGAAAAAAGCTAATGTGAATTCAGACGGAAAAAGAAGGTGGCGCCTTTATCTTTTTCTGATTCCGCCCATATGGTTCCGTTGTGTTTTTCAACGATTCGTTTGGCAATGGCCAGACCGATACCCGATCCCTTATAATCGGAGGCGGAGTGAAGTCGTTGATACGGTTTGAATAATCGATCCTGCTCTTTCATGTCGAACCCGATACCATTGTCCCGGATGAAATAGCAGGATTCTCCCGCTCTTTCCATTGCGCCGAATTCAATATGGGTATTCGGTTGCCGGGACGAGAACTTCCAGGCATTTCGAACAAGATTTTCAATTAGAATCCGAATCAGTCCGGCATCTCCGTCCACCGTAAGTTCCGGCTGAAGCGTAATCCGTACATCCCGCTCCGGACTCCCTACGCTGAGTTCATTTAGAACGGAAGAAACCAGATCGCTGAGATCAATCCGATCAAATTGAATGGTACGCTTTGAAATGCCGGACAGCATCATCAGATCGGAAATGACCTGTGCCATCCGCTGAACGCCCTGCATGATGTAATCCAGGGCAACCCGAGTATCCCGGCTCATCGCCTTACCGAGTTCCATGGACAACACTTCGATATTCGTGGTGATGGCATTTAGCGGATTCCGCAAATCATGGGACACGGAATAGGAAAAAGCCTCCAGATCCTGATTGGCCAACGCCAGTTTCTCGGCATATCGAACGAGCGACCGATTTAGATCTTGAAGCGACTGTTCCGTCTTTTTATGCTCTGTGATGTCGCGTATCACGCTGATGACATAGGATTTATTGCTCAATTCAATTAAAATTGAATTATACTCCACCGGTATCAGCCTGCCATCCTTGGTGATAATGTTCGTTTCATTCCGGACGGCTCTTCCTGCCCGGAGATTCTCCATGTTGCCGGAAATCACATTCTGATGCTGGGGTGAAAGGAGTCCGCCTGTCTTCATATTGCATAACTCATCATGCGTGTAACCGGAGATGGTCTGCAAAATGCGGTTGCAATCCACATATCGAGCCGTGGTCATATCCAGCAGGACAATGGCATCATTGCTGTTTTCAAAGATGCTGCGAAACTTGATTTCCTCGATGCGAAGCGCTTCTTCCGTTCTTTTACGATCGTCAATATTCGTAATGGTTATCCGGGAAATGGGCTCACAGGCACCGGTTTTAACCCGGACTACCTGGAGGTCGGCCCAAAAGGGGATACGTTCTTTTCCAACCATTCTCAGTTCAAGGGCTTGAGCCAAACCCGTTTCCAGGAGCGTTTTGCAGCAAAGATAATAACGGTCCTGATCGTTCGAGACAATAAAATCCGAGAGCGGCTGCCCGGCTAAAACGGATCTTTCCACACCCAACAAATCGGCGGCAGTGAGATTCGCTTCGGAAATGAGACCCTGGGAATTGATGGTAAAATAACCGACCGGCGCCATATCATATAAATCAAAATATCGGGTATAGGAAACGTCCAGTTTCTGCTGCGCACAACAGAGTTCCTCATTCTGCATTTCCAATTCTATTTGGTGCACCTGTAACTCATGCACCCGCTGTCCGCTCTTTTCCACATTTTCATCGCTCCGGGCGAGATGGGAGGTTTTTTGAAGCAACCGCTCCTCCGCCAGTTTTCGCAATGAGTCGCCGTGCTGCGCGGTATCGTCATTTTGGTTCATGATAACCTCGTGGAGCCGTTTCGTTGGTATATTTTCCATTGTTTATCCACATCGATGAAGAAATCGGCCATTCCGCCGATGCGTTCGGAATGACCCAATACCAAATAACCTGCGGGATTCAGGCTGTGGTGAAAAAGCGAGAGGATCTTTTCCTGTCCCAGATCGTCAATATAAATCAGCAGATTTCGGCAGCTCACCAGATCGATTCCCGATAAAGGAGGATCGGATAACAAATCATGGCCCGAAAAAACCACCTGGTTGCGCAGGTCCGAATTGATACGATAAGATCCGGTTTCCGAAGAAAAGAAACGGGCCAGTCTTTCCGGTGATATGTCTGCTATGATATTATCCGAATAGATCCCGGCACGTGCTGAATCAATAGCACGCAAATCAATATCCGTTGCCAGGATGTAGACCTCAATTTCCGAATGGCAAGCGTCCAGGGTTTCACGGATCAAGATGGCAATGGAATAGGCTTCTTCGCCGGTGGAACAACCGGGAACCCAAATCCGTACCGTCGTGACTCCATTTTTTCTTAAAAGGGGACCAATAACCTTTTCTTTCAAGGAATCGAAAAATGGGGCGTCTCTGAAAAAAAAGGTTACACCAATCAGGAACTCGCGAAAAAGAAGCTCCACCTCAACCGGATGATGCCTTAAATAGCGCACATAATCCTCGATATGAAGGGTTTGCGTTATGGCAATACGCCTCTCCATACGACGTAAAAGGGGGGGGGTCTTATAAAGCGAAAAGTCATGGCCGGTTTGGGTACGCACCAACTGACACGCTTCGGATAGGGATGTGGACTCTTCAGACATTATTCATATCATTTCATCTTCTGTTAAGATACCATACCCGTTACAATGATAGCTATCAATTGCAAAGCAAAGAATTGACTGCAGGCCGAAAAAGAGATCCGGCAAAAACCGGTTGTTGTTCATCATTCCACTTCAAAATAGCGGAAAACTCAGCCCATGGCTGCAACCCGGTTGTAGACATGGGCAACGCTCTCTGCCGCCTTTTCCCAGGTAATCCCATCCAATTCCCGCGCCCCATTGTGAATCATTGCTTTGCCTAATTCCGGATAATGGAGCAAGGCCAGCATCTTTCCGGCCAATTGACGCGTATCCCAGAAATCCACCTTGAAGACCGAGCCGACCACCTCAGCCACACCCGATTGCCGGGAAATGATGACGGGTACGCCATGCTCCATCGCTTCCAGAGGAGAAATGCCGAAGGGTTCCGATACGCTGGGCATGACATAAAGATCGCTCATCGAATACATTTTAGCAACATCCTCGCCCCGTAAAAAGCCGGGAAAATAAAAGTGGTTGCCTATTTTAAGTTCCGCGGTCCGCGTTATCATCCGGTTCATCATATCACCGGAGCCGACCATTACAAAAGTAACATCCTGACGGACCGAAAGGACCTTGGCCGCTGCCTCCACAAAATAGTCGGGGCCCTTCTGAAAGGTGATGCGTCCCAGAAAAAGGACGATTTTATTCCTGATGCTTTTAGGCGTACGTACCCGGATTCCCGCGGGTTTCCGGGTGATCCCGTTATAAATGACCGTGATTTTATCCGGGCTAATGCCATATTGTTTGACGATTCTGGTTTTTGTCAGATGGCTCACTGAGATGATTCCGTCCGCCTGCTCCATGCCGCGTCGCTCAATCTCATAGACATTCGGATTAACATTCTCGCCGCAGCGATCATATTCCAGTGAATGGATATGCACTACCAGCGGTCGTCGGCTTACCCGTTGCGCCTCAATGCCGGCCGGAATGGTTATCCAATCATGAACATGAATGACTTCATGCGCCACTTTTTTCGCTATTTTGCCCGCCACAGAGGCATATCGACTGATTTCCGCCATGAGATTGACTCCATAATCTCCGGACAGGGCAAGCAACGGCGGTTTGTCTGTGATGTCCGGCTCATTTTGAATGATCTGTTTGAGATAGTGGAGCACCCGTGTATATTCTTCGCTGTTGATGTAGGGGGATAACGGGGAGTCTACGGTTTCCAGACAAAAGCCCGACCGGGCCTTCATTTCCGCGGGGCTGATATGTACCTGATCGCTGCCGACCAGAGTCACATGCGATGAATCGTTGCCCAACGCAGGCGCCTTAGGTAATACAAAGGTAATCCGGTGTCCAACGGAAACCAGCGCCTGAGTCAGCCCGAAACAAGCGGTACCCAATCCACCGCTGATGTGGGGTGGAAATTCCCACCCATACATTAAGACTTTCATTTGAGCACCGCCCTTTTATAAAGTAGCCTTAAAAGATGAACTCTTGAATGAATAAACTATAACGCATTTAAAATCTCCCGGATACGGGGGGTCGGCACCGGCTTGGGCAGGAAATAATCAACCATCTGCTCGGCGGTACGATAACGCGGCCCATTATCGGCATTCGCGGTAATGACCACTATTTTACACTGCGGATACAACTTCCTGGCCGTGGCCACTACCTCATACCCTTCAATCATTTCCGCATCGGACAAACGAAGATCCGTGATGACAGCCTGATAGCGAATCTGATGCATCAGGGTTTCGGCCTCCTTGAGTGAACGGGCAATACTGATGACAATCGTTTCCGTTTCCAGCAACTTTTTCAAGCCGAAGAGCAACGCCTCCTCATCCTCGACAATTAACACCCTTTTGGCATTATGCATTCTATTTTATCCCGCGCCGTTCAACCTTTTACAAACCGAGCAGTGATTTCAGCCACATGTTTTCCCTGAAATTCCGCTGCGGCCAATTCGTTCTGACTCGGCTGACGTTCCCCTTTTGCTCCGGCGATGGTAGACGCGCCATATGGCGATCCGCCTGAGATCTCATCAATACGCATCTGTCCGGCAAAAGAATAGGGCAAACCGACAATCATCATGCCATGGTGAAGCAGGGTGACATGAAATCCGAGCAGGGTTGATTCCTGCCCTCCATGCTGGGTGGCGGTGCTTGTAAAAACACTTCCAACTTTTCCGATGAGCGCCCCTTTCAGCCAGAGTTGCCCGGTACCATCAAGAAACTGGCGCATTTGGCCGCACATATTGCCGAACCGGGTGGGGGTACCGAAAATAATAGCGTCCGCGGAAACCAGTTCATCCACCTGACACACGGGTATGGATTCAAAAGCTTCGCTTGCTTTAAGCGCACCCATTTGCGCCAGTACCTCCGGAGAAAGCGTTTCAGGGACTCGCCTCAGATCAATGTGAGCCCCTTTTATGCTTTTTGCCCCTTTTGCCACGGCTTCCGCCATTTGACGGATATGGCCGTACATTGAATAGAAAACAATCAGAATTTTCATCGTATTCTCCTTTTTTTAAAGACTACTGTGATTCAGAAATTTTCAGAGACAATTTTCTGAAAAATGCTACAAAGCGTTTAAGATTTCCCGGATACGGACCGGTTCAATAGGCTTGCTTAAGAAAAAATCAACGGCACCTTCGGCGGCATGATATTTCAACCCCTTTTCCGCAAAAGCCGTCATCACCACGATTTTGCAACCCGGCTGAAGCGCTCTGACCGCTTTAACGACAAGATACCCTTCAATGATGTCCGTATCCGACAGTCGAAGATCCGTCAGCACCGCCTGGTACCGATTTTGATGCAGTAACACTTCCGCATCCGCAAGCGAAGAAGCGGTGTCTATCAGAGTTCTGCTGTTTTGCAGAAGTTTCTTAAGTCCGAAAAGCAGTGCTTCCTCGTCCTCCACAATCAGTACCCGTATTGTATTTTCATTCATGATGTCTAAAAATAGCAAAAATTGTTCCATAAAAATTTCGACCTTCTAACGGCGTCAGCTTGAAAAAGATCGGGTAAAATCGACCGCCATTTTCAATTTATGAGAATACCTTCGCAAATCCGTTAATCTTTGTCAAACCCCTTTAGCGAACAGAAGAAAGCTATATTTATTTCATGAACCCGACCATCCTGATAGTCGATGATGACGAAGCCACGGTTTTCGGCTTCTCAAAATATCTTTCCAATGTCGGCTATCATGTTCTCTCCGCCGCCACACTGAGCCAGGCGGAAACGGTGCTGATGGCTAAAAATCTGGATATCATCCTGCTCGACCTTAACCTGCCGGATGGCAAGGGAACCACCTGGATCCCGAAAATCAAGAAAAAGAACCCCGAGATCACCATCATCATCATCACCGGTGACAACGAGATCGCCTCAGCTGTGGAGGCCATGCGAAAAGGTGCAGACCATTACCTCACCAAACCGGTCAACCTGGAGGATCTGAAAAACTTCATCCAGAAAGACCAGGATATCCAAAGCCTCCGGCGCAAGGATGAAGCGCAGCGCAGAACACAGAAACGGGTGGCACCCTGCTTCGGCAATAGTGCGGCCATGAAGCGGGTCTTTGATCTCGCCTCCCTCTCTGCGGACAATGATTCCGTCGTCCTGCTGGAAGGGGAAACCGGTACCGGCAAAGGGCTCCTGGCCCGCTGGATCCACGACCGAAGCAGCCGATCCGCTCAGCCTTTTGTGGAAGTCAACTGTGCGGGCCTGCGCGGGGAACTCTTAAACAGCGAACTTTTCGGCCATGTCAAAGGCGCCTTCACCTCCGCGGTACAGGATCGTCTGGGACTCATCGAAGTGGCGAATGGCGGAACCCTCTTTTTGGATGAAATCGGCGATATGGATCTGGGAATACAGGCGCAATTTCTGAAAGCCATTGAAGAAAAATGCTATCGCCGCCTTGGCGAAACCAAAGAGCGGGTAAGCAATTTCCGACTCGTCTGCGCCTCCAACCGGAAACTCTCCGTCGAAATGGAGCAGGGCCGCTTCCGGAACGATTTATACTATCGAATCTGTGTTTTCCCCATCCGCCTGCCCTCTCTCCCCGAACGATTCGACGATCTGCCTTCTCTCATCCAAAGCGTGCTTTCCACGCTTGGCGCCGAAAACCAAACCGTGTCAGACGATGTGGTTCCCTTTCTCTTGAAATACGACTGGCCGGGGAATGTGCGGGAATTGCGGAATGTGCTTGAACGGGCGTTGATTCTTTCCCAGGGTCAGACGATTTCCGTGGCTCATTTCCCGGGTCTGGAACTCCACAGACGAACCGTGGCTTCCGACCCCTCCTCTGAAGGAACACTGGACAGTCTGGAGAACATCCATATCCGGAAAGTTCTCTCCGAATGCGACAAAGACACCAAAAAAGCCAGCACCATCCTCGGCATTTCCCGCGCCTCCCTGTATCGTAAGCTTAATAAAGCCAAAGAAGCCGACTAATCCGAAAATGACCGACCATTTCCTGATTCAATAAAAGCGGCCACGCCGTTTTCGGCCTGTTTTGTAAAATAGAACACACGGCATTCTTTTTGCTTATTTCTCGTTATTGCCGCCAAAACCGAAACCCCGGGGACACGCTCATGAAAGACAACTGTTGCCAGCGCAAAGGCAGCTTATCAAATTTACAAAGAGTTTTTTAATAGTACGCGGTTTAAGAAATTGGCTGATAAGGGAGCGCTTTATACTTCACATAACGGGCACGAACATTTTCGGATTTGAGAACCCGGAGGTCGCTTAATTGGGGAGCAATGATTCTCTCATGAATATTTAACCCCATGAATAAAAACGGGTTATAAACTTGTTTGGAACGGCCGGGAGTCTTATCCCGAACTTGTGCTTGCCCGTGAGGAATGGAAGAAAACCACCCAGGAAAAAAGGTCCTGATTTCACCGAAATGGATCGAGAGCATTAGTTGGAGCGAGTCAAAAGTCTTCGTCAATCTTTCCCGCGAAGCCGTTAAACGGTCACCGGAATATACGGAAGAGTCCCTGTCGTCACGGGATTATGAGACCCAGCTTCATGGACATTACAATCGCCCAGGATATTGGGTCGACGAACCTGTTCTCAAGGAGCATTCCCATTAAACAAACCACGAGAAAGGCGACCTTGCAAATACAAAAAAAAGATTGAACCATGAATACAAAAACCCTTTCCCCTGAACTGCTCCACAAAATGGACGCCTATTGGTGTGCCGCGAACTACCTCTCGGTCGGCCTGATTTGCGCGTGAAACCACGGTCCTATTGTTGCCTACGATGAAGTTACGGTCCAACAGATATTGGATAGTTTGCAAGATAATAAATTAACCTTTACGAGCTAGGGCAAAATAAACGTCTGCTTGAACCTGGCTATTTGAAGGACATCAAAACCAAGGACAGTGAGTCTCTTATTCTCAAGTAATATTTCATTTAATAGTTCAAGTGGTATTTCACTCTTGAAAACAGGAATCGGTTCAATCTTGGTTGCCACCAATTCACTCACGGTCTCTTCCCGTGAAATCCAGTTTCCCATGCTTTGCGAAGTCGTATCAATCCAGGTTTTCACCTTTGGAATCAGTTCCATGACATCCAGCACAATGGTCGGCCTTGGATAAAAGACGCCTTTTGCGTTTTCAAGAAAGTTTCCACTATCCGGCGCAACTGCAAAAAATCGAAGAGAATTGATTTCCTTCCGGGTTGTGAGGCTATCAAAATCCTTTTCAGTCAGTCGGGAAAGCGTGACACAGCCCAGGTCCATGACATTTTCTGCCACTCCTCCCCATAACCGTTTTTGCTTTTCCGGTAAAAATGCGCCTATATCCTGAAGATTGCCAAGGGCACTGCCTGTGCCGTCTAAAGTGGCATGTTGCGATTTTGGATAATAACTGAAAGCGCCTTCACTTTGCAGGTAATACTGTTCGAAACGGATTTTGGCAAATTTTTCAAAAGTTTTTCGGGCTTTTGCCTTATCTTCGCGGGAAGCATCTTTCCATAAATATCGTGTCAGCAGCATTACGCCTTTGCCCATTCTCAGATTATAGGCATGCCAATCATTCAGATCGTCATCCTTGGGTGGCGGTTCTGAGATGATTTTCAGTGTGTTTTCGAACATTTTGTCTTTGTATCTCAATGGAAATGATGGGTAAATGTCGTTGCCCTCTTTATCAATAAAGGATTTGACAATGGAGCCCGTATTGTGGAGATCCAACTTTAACAGTTTTCCGCTGCTGCGCGACCTGGGCCCCCAATACCCGGTTTGCGGATCCTGGTTTTTATAAAACCATTTAATCATGGCCCGCTTCCATTCCGGGGAGAAGGTGTATAAATGGAGCCGATTCACAATATCCTCATCTCTTGAATAGCTGATCAGATCTCGAACCATGTGGAAGGAACTTTCCGGCAGTTTGGCGGCCAGCCAGCCGATATTGGCCAAATCATCGAGATAGGCGGTCAGTTTTTCTGGGGTATTAATCTTATCAAAAAACTTTAAAGGATATTTGAGTTTGAATGGCACGCCGGTTTCTTTGGCAAGCGCTTCGAGATGCAGCAAAACATTGCCCGTGGGTCCTTCGTAGGTACAGTAGGGAAATGAATCATCCATGAACGCCCCGGTTTTGGGATTCTGAAGATTAAGATAGAAATCCATCTCCTCTTTTTTATTTGAAAATTTAGGCAGTTTAATCAATCCCTTCCGTGATTTAAGCTGCTTGTGATATTTCCGAAGGCCGGTGATTGCCTTGACATATTCTCCTTTATCGAGATAATAGGCAAATCCGAGCATTTTAAATTCAAATTCCGCCATATAGTAGCCCTCTTCCTGACATTCTTTATTTAATCGGAACAAATCAGGAATCAGGGAAAAGCTCTGCACCCATATACTAAGGACAACCAGCAGTGTTGAGCCGGTGATGGCCAATGTTGTCATTAAAAGGCTTCCTTTAACTTGATGTATTTCATTAACTCACCATCGCTGTTATAGGCCAAATCAAATCGGATATTGATGTTCTGTTTTTTCTGAACCATCACTCTAAATCCCAACCCGCCGGCCATTTTGAGGTGGCTTCCAAAATCCTTGAATGAATCCGCCACTTCCCCACCGCCTACAAAAACGGTGGCCCCGAGCCGCCAGACCATGGGAAATCGGAATTCGGCCTGTCCTGAAATGCAGTTTTCCGCCATATATCTGCTACCGGAAAATCCCCGTACCAGCTTGTTTCCGCCCAGAGAGGGCAGATAGTTCACCGGGACATCGCCGTGAGTGGTTTCGCCCCGAAGTTGAAGGCCCAAAACGCATGTTGACAATACGGGAACATAGTAGCGCCAGCCGAGGCTGGTGTATTCAAATATCGACGAGCTGAGTAAAGCGGATGAATAGCTGGTGCTGGTTAATGATACCTGATAGCCTGTTCTTTTATATATCCCGGGATTGGTTGTCTTGTAATTTATGCCGATGCCTGCACCGGAACAGTGCGTACGGTCGCTTTCCATCAATTCGTTGCTTAAGAGCGCATCTTCGGCCCCTTCACCGCTGATATCGTGATAAAGAAAATCGTAATGCGCACTGACATAGAGATGTTCTAATGCATTGAATGAATAGGAGACATGAAACGGCACATCGATGGCCGTGTATTTTTCTTTGGCTGACTCTGCCCCATTTTCATCGGTTCCATAAAAGTAATCGATGTATCGCTCACACCCGAACACGGTATTCAGCACCCGTGCATTGCCGTTCATATTTTTGGTGATGTCAAAATGGACGTTGGCCCCGCCGTTTAAGGTGACCGTTGTGGTCAGGCCCAGTTCGTCCAACTCCTGGGATTCATCTTCCGGATGGGGGTTATAGTAAAATGCGCTGTTTCCGCCGAAGGTCCAGCTGGCATCGTCATCATAGCCGATGATGGGCTGGAAACCAACCCCCCACCGGTCTTCCTTTTCCGCTGCCAAAAGAGCGATAGGAGAAATGACAAATATCAGCAGGATTGAAACTGAGTGACAAAAACTCATGATCGATCCTTATTCATCCGGCTTTTCAGGTTCCTGAGCGTTTCCGTTGCCCACGCGATGTTCGCTTTGGTGACATATCGGCCACGGCTTAAAACCATTTCCCAATAGGGTAGATTCTCCTCCTGGCCCGACATTTTAAGGTAATGGATAAGCTTCTGTTCAACAATGTTCAGTTGCCGCAATTCGGTTTGATAGGCCAAAAGCCGTTTTTCCATCTGAGGATGGAGTTTTTTGAATCCAATCTGGGATGAATGAAGAACCCGTATCAGAAAGGCATTTCGCTGATCTTCTCCGATGATTTCCGGCGGATTGTCCAGCCATTTCTTTAGGTTTGTTTTACCTTGTTTGGTGATGGTATAGACCCGCTTATTGGGTCCTTTTGCGCTTGCCGTGACCTTGGAGACAATATCACCCTTCTTTTCCAATCCATTTAATTCCCGGTAGATTTGACTGGTTTCCGCTGCCCAGAAGAAATTGATGGAATCATTGAACATTTTCTTAAGATCATACCCACTCATTGGAAAATAATTCAGCAAACCAAGTAAACCGTAAGATAAAGACATACAAATACTCCGCAAGCTATTCTACTTGTAGAATATACTCCTTAATAGAATAGTTTGTCAATGATTATTCGTATCGCCGTTTCTCGTAACGAAAAACCACGTTGGGCTTGGCCTTGGCTGCGCCAAGGTTCCAGCCGATTTGCGGATTTTACAGCCTAACCAATCCCCACCCGTCCAGCAGCGCATCCAAGGGCGTGATATTTTCCTTCTGGAAATAGCACCCGTAAAAACAGCCCGGACATTTCTCCACGACCTCCTGTTTCGCCAGGCGCCATGTCGGGTCCTTCAGAGCGGCCAGGTCCGTTACCTTGATATCGGTCACCCATTCCTGACAAGGCATGAGACGACCGTCATTATTGACAACCAGAAACAAATCCCGCTCTTTGGAACATTTCCAGGTATACGGAAGATAGCCGTCGGGAATGGCTTTAAGAAAACTCCGGGAAGGGGCAATGCGACCGGAACGCCATTTCTTCTGAAGTAAAAACCGGCTGAGTTGTCGCAAAACAGTGGGGTCCGCCACTTTCGGGCCTGTATCTGAAAAAGAAAAAAGCCCTCCCACATGTTGATACAAAGCCATATCGAATAAAATACCGCAACCGATCGCCTTATCCACTAAAGCAGGGATCTCCTTCACATTTTCCCGAGTAACCACCGCCAGAATGGATGCGACAATCCCCTCTTGTTGCGCTATCGCCAAAGCATCAAACACCGCTGCCCCCCCCTTATTCCGCGTAACGTCCAAGGTGTCCAACGATGAAGAAACGAAATCCAGCCCCGATGCGGCTAATTTCTTAATAACATCCGGTGTCATATTCTTGAAATTGGATATCATCCAACAAAGGCTCTTTTTCTCTTGAGTGATATAACGGATAATCTCAAAAAGATCAGACCGCAACAGGGGTTCTCCACCCGTTAAAGTAAAATGACAGACCCCGAAACCGTGCAACTTATCGATGACGGCTTTCCATTGCGATAAATCCATGTCCGGAAAAGTCTGTTCCCGGCTTTTACAATAGGCGCACGTCAAATTGCAGCGACGGGTCAGAAAAAGCGAAGCAAAACGGGGCGTTTTGATGGCTTGCAGAGATTTTCGGAACAACCGATATTTAACGGAAAGGGGCATCATGGCTATCTGCCCTTTTCGCCCGACAGCTTAAACAGTTTCTTCACCTCCGACCTGCACTCCAGCATCTGCATCTGCCAGACAATTTGCGTCTGACGTTGCCGAATATAATCGCTGGGCGAATGGGCATCATATCGAATCGGATTGGGCAGAATAGCCGCCAGCAGAGCCGCTTCCTCCCGCGTCAAGCTTTTGGCGCCATGCCCGAAATAATGGTGCGAAGCCTCCTCCACCCCAAAAACATCAGGCCCAAGTTCGACAATGTTGAGATAGGTCTCCAAAATCCGTCTTTTCCCCCACACCGTCTCAAGCAGAAGCGAAAAATATCCTTCCACCGCCTTGCGGAAATAGGTCCTCGAGGGCCAGCAGAAAAGATTTTTCGCAGTCTGCTGCGTCAATGTGCTGCCACCCAAACGTTTTCGGCTCTTCTGGTTTCGCTTAAAGGCCTTGGTTATTGCCGTTACATCAATTCCCCAATGTTCAAAGAAACGCTGGTCTTCTGATGCCACCACGGCAAAAGCCGCTTGCTGTGAAATTTCCTTCAAATCGACCCACTGATAGTTAATGGTGTACTTAAAAAACCCTTTTTGGATTTTCTTAATCACCATAAACGTGGTAAACGGGGGATGGACAAAACGAAAGAGAACAACGAGAGATAACGTAACAATAAAAGTAAAGAGCGCGGTATTAAGGATAAATCGGCTGAAATATCGGAACACGCCGCGCCACCCGCTAAAACTCGGTAATCATCCGTTTAACCGCAAAAGATTTGCGTCCCTTGATATAAAGGCGAGTGACGCGACGGTTGATCATACAGATGACTTCATAGGGAATGGTGCGCAAGGAGCGGGCGATATCATAAACCGATATCTCCTCTTTCCCCTGCCGGCCGATGATGACCGCAACATCTCCTTCACGAATACCGGAATGCTTTCCCGCGTCCACCATAATCATGTCCATACAGACCGACCCCACGACAGGCATTCTGCGGCCGTTGATGATGACCGCTCCGCGATTGGAAAAATGGCGGGAAAAGCCGTCCGCATAACCGATGGGCAGAGTGACAATATCGGTCTCCCCTTTCGTCACATAGCGGCAACCGTAACCCACGGTGAATCCTTTGCCCACGCTTTGAACAAAGGAGACGCGGCTTTTGAAAGTCAATACGTTGCGTAATATCGGATAACCTTTCCGCTTTTGACAGGGATAGATACCGTAGGTGATGAGCCCGGGCCGAACCAGTTTGAAATAACTTTCCGCCAGATTAAGCACCCCGCCGCTATTGGCAATGTGAATGATCGGGATCGTAATCCCGGCCCGGACAATCTGTTTCAATAATAAATTGAACCGTTTTTCCTGAATACGGGCAAAGGTGGTACTTTCGGAATCTGCTGTGGCAAAATGGGAATAGAGCCCGGCCAGCTTCAGATGGGATAGGGCTGCGACCCGCTGAAGAAGCGGCAACGCCTTCGTATAATACGGGCCAACGCGCCCCATACCGGTGTCCACACAGACATGGACCGGAATTGCCTTACCTCGTTTACCGGCTTCATCGGATAACGCTTCTGCAAAGGCTTCCGTGCAAACCGATGGCATAAGATCATAATTCAACAAATCGCAAATCTGTGAAACCGGAAGCGCGCCGAAAATCAGTATTTCTCCTTTGATGAAATTCCGGCGAAGTTCAATGGCTTCTTCGAGGCAGGAGACGCCGACGGAACGGATACCGCATCGGGCGGCCGTGCGCGCCACTTCAACGGCACCATGGCCGTACGCATCAGCCTTAACAACAGCCATGACCTTCGCCGGCGCCACCCGCTTTTTGATCTCACGGAAATTATGTGCAAGCGCGTCCAAATCAATTTCAACCCATTTGACGCCCAGTTTATCAATCATAAACCGCCCTTTTCATACTGCGCTGCGTGGTCAGACTGCTCTGTAGAATAAAATAGACTAATTCATCGTAGGTCAGCCCGGCGGCACGCGCTTGGGCCGGAATATCGGACAAGGCGGTCAATCCGGGCAGCGTGTTGAGCTCCAACACATAGGGAATCCCGCTTTTTGCCTCCAGGATGAAGTCGGTCCGGGAATAACCGTGACAATTGAGCGCATCATGGACCTGCACGGTAAGCGCTTTAATCTGTTCTTCAGCCTGCAACGGAATATTCGCCGGCAGGATAAAGTCGGTTTGACCCTGCGTATATTTGGCCTTATAGTCATAAAATGAACGGCGCGGGGTGAGTTCAAGAATCGGCAATACTTGTTTAATCCCGTTTTGTTCCAGAATACCGACCGTTAGTTCTTTTCCGCGGATAAGCTTTTCCGCAAAAAGCCTGGGATATCGTTTTCGTTCCCGTTTCAGGACTCGTTCCAGTTCGGTCCGGTTTTTTACAATATGACAACCGATACTCGATCCTTCGTTATAAGGCTTGACAATCAGCGGAAATCCGAGTTTGGAGGCCAATCCCAACGCTTCTTTAAGCTCATCGTTCAAGTCAAATGTAACAAAAGGCGCTGTCGGAATGTGAAGATTCTGGAAAATACGTTTGGACGAGACCTTATTCATGGCCAATGCCGATGCGTGGACCCCGGAACCGGTATAAGGAATATCCATATATTCAAGAAGTCCCTGGACCGTCCCATCCTCTCCCCACCGCCCATGGAGTGCAATGAAGGCGATATCAATCTTATCCGCCACCAGACGACTCTCCAAATGGCGCGCCGCGTCAATTTCCTGACACTGAAATCCAAGACGGGTCAGGGCAGACATCACCCCCTTGCCCGACATAAGCGATACCTCACGTTCAGCGGAACGACCGCCCATGAGGACGCCGATTCTCTTTTTCTTCAGTATCTTAAAATAAGGGTCCTGCAAGAGGCGGGAATACATAGGATTCAGCTCTTGAACGGGGTTTCAAAATGACGGGATTTCAACACGCTATCAAAGGTTCCCGGTTTGTCCGTCCGCTCAAAACAAAGGTGAATGCTGGTGGAAAAGGTGGGAAAAAGACGGGACAATAGCCGGGAGAGGAAAACAGGAAAAGGATAAAAGCCGCATCCGCGACGGTCGGTCATACGGAAATAGCCTTCGCAATCCGCAAACTGACGTAATCCGGAGGCCGTAAAACCGCGGATATGCGGGCCCAATACTTTAATGCAGGTAGGCTGACGGCCCAACAACAAAGCAATGCGATCGTGATAAGCGGCCAGATTGGGTACGCCGACCAACAACAATCCGCCGGGTTTCAGCACGCGTGAAAATTCGGAAAAAACAAAGAAAAGTTCTTTACAATGCTCCAGGATTTGGTTGGCAATAATGATATCCAGGCCATGGTCGGGCAACGGCAGGGGCTGCTCTTCGATATTGACACCAAAAATTTTGATCCCCGCCGCATCACAGATTTGCTGGTTGGGCGGATAGGTTTCAATGCCGAAAAGGTCGGCCTGATGAAATCCGGCGGTCTTGATATTCAGAAGGTCTGCTCCTTTTCCACAACCCACATCAAGTACGGAAAAGGAGCGATCCGGAGAACCTGCATATTGCCTGACCCAACCCAACAGAATCTCCCGGCCGTAAGCCAGGAATTCGGTGCCTTCCTTCATGCGAACGCCGAAGGAATAGAGCAGATCAAAAAGGGCCATGCGTTACCTGGGACAATGAAACCTTATTTCTGCTCCTCATGACTGATGGCCGCCACTTTGTCGCGTTCCTGGTTGAACTTGACCCACGAATCCTGCGCGTCTCTCTGCTGGTCAAAATTGAACTTGTGATATTTGCCGTCCGGACGCACATTGATCTGCTGGCCTTTGACGATAGCGACCCATTCCATAAGCGACACCTCAAAGGGGCCCGGCACTTCGCCCGGACCTGAAATCTCTTTGCGCTCCGTTCCGGCGGTGCCCCTTGTTGCCGCCTGCGCGGCTGCCAGATCCGCTCCCGGACCCACCTCGACCTTGCCATCGTATACCTTCACGGCAGTCGCTGAATCCGCGGCCACCTTGTCCATGGCCACAATCGTTCCGCGGATAGCGGCGGTCGCGGTTCCGGAAGTCACTTCGAATTCATAGTTACGCTTGGACAGCTT
>MGVN01000253.1:42899-87980 GCA_001800515.1 Elusimicrobia bacterium RIFOXYB2_FULL_49_7
CATCCGCAGAAACGGCCTTGGCGTTTGGGGAAAGAATAGCCACATCAGATTCCTCGGCCACACGAAGCACGCTGCCGTCCGACAGGGTAATCTCCACGACTTCGGCCTTAACGGTTTGAATCCGGTCACCGGCTGAAATAGGCAGGTTCATCTTGATGGGCTTCCATTTTTCGGCTAAAATCGTTTTGATCTTGGCGTTTCCCATAAAAAAGGATACTTTGCCGACCTTGTTCGATTCCGAAAATAGCGAGGTTGCAACAAAAAGGATAGTTAAAAGAATGTATTGCCTTTGGACGATCGTCATGATCCCTCCTTTATTTTATGGGGTAACCTGCGGTTTTACCTTCTTTACTGTGAAGATAACTAATCACAGCCTACCCCTTCAACCAGTTATTCCTTTGCAAATTACCTTTTCAGGTAGCCCGGTCTGCAGGCATTTCCCTGTTGACATAATTGCCTTCCTCTCTATAATATTTTATCTTAAAGAATATTCTGATTATCAAAATGACATGAAAAAACGCCTCCCTATCTTCTTGTTTCTGCTGCCACTATCGGTATCTTGTGTCTTTTCTGCAGAGAGGGCCTCCTCGCGTACGGATCTGAATATTCTGCTCAACCTCCCGGAGAGCAAAGACACGATCCCAACAGCGCCCGTTCGGCCAAAGACCGCAGCCGCCAAAGAAGACTCCGCTAAAACCCTGAAGGGAGCGATCGATCTCTCCTCCCCGGCTTATCAAAAAGGGCTGCTATTATACAAACAGGCCCTCCAGGAATATCTGAACGGCGACTATTCGAAAGCCGCGGACCTGTTCCGCCAGGTCATGGAAATCGATCCGCTCCATAAAAACGCTTTCGAGTATCTGAATAAAGCCAAAAACGCCATTGACAACCGTTCCGATCCGGATAAAATGATCGAACAAGCCGGGGAAAAACGGAACCTTCGAAACGAACTCGTCTTTCAGTCAGGTCTGGAAGCCTACGTCAATGGAGAATACGCAGAAGCCGTGCGGATTTGGCGGAATCTCATCAGCGAAGCTCCGGATTATAAAAAAGCCTTTCAATATATCCAGGAAGCGGAAGGCAAACTGGATGCCATTGCCCTGAATTTCCTGGAACAGGGCCTCTATTATTTCCGAAACGGCGATACGCAACAGGCCCTTATAGAATGGGAGAACGGCCTCTCCCACTGTCCCGGAAACAACCGCCTGCAACGGCAGATTGATTTAGTCGCACGAAGACAAGAAGAGCGCATTAGACAAATCATCGCCCAAGCGGAAAACAGCATGAAAGCGGATCGGGCCGAAGAGGCTTACCGACTTTATCAGGAAGCCTTAACGGAATTTCCGGACACCAAAATACTGGCCGAGGGGCTGGCCGAAGTCGAGAAAAAAAGCCGGAAAAGCCTGCAAAAACGGTTCGATAAGGCGAAAAAGGCGTTTGATGACGGGGATCTCCAGGCTGCCCGCACCGAGTTCAACACTCTGGCCGCCTGGAAATGGAATGAGGCAGCTGTTCGGGACTATCTGACCCGCCTTCAGAATAAATTAAAAGAACAGGAGGAACGGTCACTCCTGGACACTCTGTTTCAGGAAGGGGTCCACTCCCTGGAAAAAGGGCGGATGGACGAAGCACTCGGCTCTTTCCGAACCATCGAAAAGCAGCAGCCGGATTTTCCGGGTCTGGCAGACAAACTTCGGACCGCAGAAGAAGGGGTCCGGGCAAAGGAAAAACGGAAAGCCTCAGTCGAAGCTTTCAATAAGGGGCTAACCGATTTCAACCGCGGCCTCTACCATAGTGCCCTGAAAACATGGCGGAGCGTGCTGGCCGACAATCCGCAGAATGAAGCCGTTAAAAAATATATCGTAGAAACCGAAGCGCTTCTCAAAGATACGGAACGACAGAAAACCGAAGAGAACCAGCGCAACACGGCCCTGGAGATAAATCGTGAAGCGGTCGGTCTTTTCAAGGAAAAAAAATACAAGGAGGCAGGGCAATTGCTTGATAGCGCCTTATCTCTTGATCCGGATAATGAAACGATCCGCAAGGGTGTCAAGGCAGTACGCAAGGAACGACTCCGTGAAGAGGATCAGCAGATTCCGGTTTCTGAAAAGGAGATCGAGAATCTTTTCCACCGGGGGATTACGCTCTACCGCAATGGGGACTATAAAAAGGCAATTGAATGCTGGCGCAAGATCATTGCCCTTCAACCGGACCATGACAAAGCACAGAAATACATCGACAATGTCAGTAAAAAACTGGAGAAGATAGAACGGATATGAAACAACTCATTTCAAATCTATTATTATCCGTTCTATTCTTAGTCGGTTCAGCCACCGCTTTGGAAAAATGGGACTTTACCACCATCCGTTCTCCGGAAAAGGGGTTGCTCTCCGACCGTGTTAAAAGCGTGGCCGTGAAGGATAGCTTGCTCTTCGCCGCCACCGCTCGCGGTGTCTGCTTCATGAACCTATTGCGTGATTATTCAGGCATCCTGGAGCCTTCCATGCTGCCTAAGGGCATTCTATATGATCTTTGTTTTGCCGGCGATTCACTGTGGATTGCAGCCTCCGGCGGTATCGGTGCAGTCAATATCCGCACCGGAGCCGCGGACACCGTCCCCTCTTCGGTCAGCGGTATCACGAGCCGGAGCAAGTGCGTGGCATCGTTCGGCGATGAAGTCTGGTTCGGCACCGATATCCAAGGCGCCTTCTGTTACAATCGACGCACCGGCACCTGGAAACGCCTCAGCCGCAACAGCGGTCTCATCAGCGACAACATCAACGCCATCTTACCTACCGCAGACTCCGTCTGGTTCGGCAGCGCTGAGAACGGCCTCTCACTGTTCTTGACACAGCGCAATTCCTTCGTCCACTTCAACCGGTATGACGGGCTCTCCAGTAATACCATCAACCGCATCATCCGGGGATACGGCAACATCTTCTTCTGCACGCCCTACGGCCTTACGGTATACAATCAAAAACAGGATGACTTCAAATCCTACCTCCAGAGCAACGGATTGCACGACAACCTCATCCTGACCGCCGCCCTGGACGGCCGCTACCTCTGGATGGCCGGTATGGGCGGACTTTCCCGGCTTGATCTGTCCGACGGCAAAATCATGTCTCTCAATAAAAACGACGGCGTTCCGGATGAATTTATCAACGATTGTGCGATCTTCGGAGACAAGCTGATTCTGGCCACTGATGGAAAAGGGTTATGTCTGTTGGACAAAAAAACACCGGAAGTCCGAATCGACCGAACCGAATACGTGGATAAGAAAATCCGACTTTACGGCACCCTCTTTGCCGGAAACAAAAAAATCAGCTGCCAATGGCGTTATCACAATGCGCTCTTCCCGGCCGTTGAACTGAACACCGGTTTTACCGTTACCACCACCCATACCCTGGACGGTCTGCTGGCGGTATGGGATCTCAAGGATATTCTGGATGGCAATTATGTGGTACAACTCTCGGCCACGCAGGACAAGGGATTCTCCAACAACTGTCTGTTCCCGCTAAACACGGATACCTTTGATCCCGAACTGACGCTGGACGAGCTTCCGCTTTATACCAGCCGTGCGGATTTGGCTGTCAAGGGAGGTTTTTCAGAAAAGAATGTCTCCAAAATTCTGCTTTATCCGAATGGGTCCGAAGCCATGCTCGATCAAAACGCCCGTCGTTTCGTCGGAACAGTCACCTTGGAAGAGGGCCATAACTTGGTCAAAGCGGTCATCACCGATCTAAACGGCCGCACGATGGAAGCACGCCGTACCATTTTCTTCAATCGTAAGAGCGTACTCTTTGACATGGCCACTCTGCCGGGGAAAACCAACCGTAAACTCCTTCCTTTCTCGGGCACACTCCGTTCCTCTCTCCCGGTACGCACCTTAGCCTGTTATCCGGCCCCCGCCCTTTTCCAATTCGATACGCTGACGCTTGCCTTCCAGGGCGAGCTTTCCCTCGGCCATGAAGGCGACAATCTCTTCATTCTCAAGGCCGAGGACGCATCAGGTACCGTCTCTTCCATGAAACTCTCCGTAACACTCGATACCAAAGGACCGGCCTTTGTCATGAAAGACCTCCCCCTCTTTACGCCCGATTCTCTGGTGGCCATTCAGGGCACGGTGGACGATGCCGCGGTTCATGACGCGACTCTGATGCCCGGTGGGGAAAGTTTTCACATTGACTCCATCGCACGCACTTTCCATATCACACGACGGCTGTTGAACGGTCTGAATGATTTTGTTCTATCCGCCATCGATTCCTGCGGCAACGTCGGCCAAATCACTTTCACCGTGGTTCGGGATCTCACCCCGCCCGTTTTCGTACCGCCAACCGTTCCGGAACTCATCCGGGAACGCTATTACCTCCTTGAAGGACGCTTCATCGAGGATCATATCGAATCCGTGACCGCGGAACCCGGTGCATTCCAAGCCTCCCTTGATCTCAAACGTTATACCTATTCACTCCGCCTCACTCTGAGCAATGGTCCCAATACGTTTAATCTGACGGCACGGGATAAAGCGGGCAATATAACGGTATTGCCATTGACTCTGACCGCACGCTTCGGAGAATCGGATAAAGCAATCATGATACTTCGGGAGCAGATTGTTGGACTTAATCAAGAATTGGACAGCCTGAAACGGAAGACCGGGAACGGCCCGTCTGCTGTGATGGTAAATGAAATAGTCACACTTAAGCGCGAAATTCGACGCCTTGAAACAGACAAGGAGCATCAGGATCAGAAACTCCGTCGACTAAAGCAAACCTTGGCGCAAAAGGGTAAGATCAATACCCAAGCCATGGCTGAGGTATTGGCGGATTCAGCCGCACAAAACGAACCTCCGTCCCGTCTTATCTACCTTACCCGTCCGGGTGAGCAACTGACGGATATCGCGCTTCGCTTCTACGGAGACGCAGAGAAGGCGCTTCTCCTGGCCCAATACAACCGCCTGACACCCGGAGACAACCTGCCGGCCGGAACGCGCTTGATTGTTCCCATGCCGGTAGAACTCTTTATCGCTCCCGGACCGGAGGAAAAGACAAGATGACAACACGCATAGTTAACACCTCCCGCTTCCTCGCCGGACTTATCGTGTTTTTTCCGCTGATCCTGTCAGGACAGAGTGCGCGCAACATCCAATTGGAGCAAATTGAAAAGGAACGAGCCGTCTTGGAAATGGAACGTAAGGCACTGGACGAGGAAATCAGCCGGCTGGCGCAGGATAAAAATGCATGGGAACAGCGGAAACGAGCCGAGGAAATGCTTCGGCAGCGGGAGACCCTCGACGATTCAAACGTCGGCCGGGAATGGCGCATTAAAAACACCATCAACCGTGTATTGTCCGATGGCCTGTCCGATTTTCTGCACGATAACGGCTGTCGCGGAACCGTTTCCAAAATCATTCTTCTGTCCATCACCATCCATCCCAATGGGAAGGTCATCCAATCTTCCATTGTCAAGTCTGATACTGATAACAAAACCGCAGAAAAGGCTCTTGCCCTCTGCCGAAAACTTGATTTCTCCGGTATTAAAGAGTTGGGAGAACCCTATCGTCACCTTTTCCCGTTACGGGTAAAACCATAAGAAACATGAAACCCGCTTTTCCAAGTCTTCTAATCTGTTTTCTGCTGACCCTGACCCACGGCGAAAGCCTTTTGGAAAACGTCTATCAACGGTCGGTCGGCGTGGAAACCCGATATTTCTTTCTATTCGATACTTTGCCGGATACCTTTATTTCCCTTATTCGGGAAGACAGTCTGAGCGTGGACCTATACGCCACCCATCTTTCTCCAACCTGCAGAATAAAAATCGACGCGGCAAACACCGGCTCCTCATTAAAAAAAGAGAATTCGCTTTCCATGCCCATGACCCTTTTCCGTGCCCCCATTCGACCGGACATGGAAATCACCACCTTTCCGGTGGGTCGATGCCTGGTGGTCCGCCTGCAACCGGTTGGCTTTCGCTCTGTTTATGAAATGGATTTATCTGCGATGGAGGGCCAAACCCGGTCGGGGCTGAAAAAAATCAGCTGTCGCCAGGGGGACAATGTCGAAGAATGGACCCTGCTTCTGTCGGACGCAGTACAAAACATTCTGGTTCACTCGGAAAAGAAATCCGTTTCCATTGAAATGACCGGCCAAGGAGCGCCACCCTGCCTGGAAAAGACCGAAACAAACCTCCGGTTCGTTAAAACTCTGACGCCGTGTTACTTGCCGGACATCGACGGTCGGGGCAATGCGCTCTTCATCCTGGAACTGGACATGCGCAAAAAAGGAACGATTTCCTATTCCTTTGACGGCCCACGACTTCGTATCCTTATCGAAAAAGGGTAATGTATGAAAAAAAATGACCCGCTGTCGAGCCGTATTGAATTTGACCGTATCCTGTTGATTCAGAAGACTTCCATTAAATTGCAGTTCAGTATTTTTATCATGTTTTTTGCCGTCATGCTCGTGGCTATCATCGGCTACTTCACGTTGAAAGAGGAAAAAAACATGCTGACCCGAGAACGGATGACCATCGGCAGTCTGCTTGCCGGCAATTTAGCCGAAGGTTCCCGCGAAGGAATCCTGTTGGAGGATGAATTATCTATTTTCGAATTGATCGACGGCATCATCCGTAATGACTATGAAAAGGATATCCAATACATCTTTGTAACCGGCCCGGACGGACAAATCATCGCCCATAACGACAACCGTAAGATGGGCGTTTTATTATCCGACTCCCTGACCCGCTTTACCCTCAGACTTGACTTTCCGGCCATGCATCGGACGTCATTCAACGGGCAGGAAATACTGGAGTTCTCCCATCCCATCTTTGAAAAGGTCAAAAATCGGAAGATCGGTGTGGCCCGCCTGGGTCTTTCCTCTGCCTCCATCGATCGCGTTGTAGGGAAAGCAGCCCAACGTATCGTCTTCATTCTTCTCTCTGCACTATTCGCCGGTATCCTGGCAGCGGTTATCTGGGTCCGCATCATCACCCGCCCCATCGCCCAACTGGCCAAGGGAGCGGAAATCATCGGCCAGGGGGATCTGACCTACCGTTTCAAACTGTCCAGCCGGAACGAAATAGGAAAGTTGGCCGAAATCTTGAACAATATGACCCGCGATCTCGCGGACGCACAGGACCAGCTTATCCTGAAGCGCCAGCTCGAACATGAAATGCTCCTGGCACGAAACATCCAATCCACACTCCTGCCGAATGAGGTACCCCGAACCCCAATACTCGATATGGCCGCCTATTATAAAGCCGCACGTGAAATCGGCGGCGACTACTATGATTTCATCCGGGTGGATGATACCCATTTAGGGGTCTTGGTAGCCGATGTCTCCGGAAAAAGCATTCCCGGCGCTTTTGTCATGGGAATCACTCGCGCCATCCTTCATTCCGTGGCAAAACAAGTCAGAGATCCGGTGGAGACTCTTTGCCGTGTCAATGATATCCTGCAGACGAATATCCGTAAAGGAATGTTCGTCACCATGCTCTATCTGATCATTGACCTGGAATCTCGCGAAATACGTCTCGCCAGCGCCGGGCACGACCCCCTCTTTTATCTCAAAGGCGGTACCCCCCCCTACCGTGCCATCCGGCCTTCCGGCTTGGCCTTAGGCCTTCGGAACGACCGACTTTTCCGAGAAAAGATAGGCTCCGAAACCCTTGTCATTGAGCGCGGCGATTTTTTAGCTTTAACTACGGACGGCCTAACCGAAGCAATGAACCAACAAGGGGAGCTTTTCGGAGAAGAGCGTCTTTTCGCTTTTTTTGCGGAACATGCCGGTTCGGACGTTGAAACCGTGAAAACAAAATTGGTATTGGCTCTCTCCGAATTCACCGGGGGAGCCGAACAAAGCGACGATATGACGCTTGTGCTAATCAAAGTCCGGTAAACTCTTGCGAAGGAACGAACCATGCCCGAAATCACCATCCTCGATTCCGTCCTGCCCGATGACAAGGATGTCCGGTTGCTCTTGCTCGATGGCAGCATTGATGCCTATAACTCAGAAGTCTTGTCCGACAAGCTCAAGGAGCTTCTTGAACAAGGTATCTATAAGATCATCGTAAATTGTGACGGACTGAAATTCATCAGCAGTTCCGGGATGGGCGTCTTCATGAGCATCGAAGATGAAATCCTCGAAAACCGCGGGGGACTCAAGTTCGTCGCAGTACCTCAAAAGATCCTGAATGTCTTCCAAAAGGTAGGCCTGTCAGATATCTTTAAAATTTATCCGGATGAGGCAGGTGCGATCACTGATTTCAAAAAAGGATTATAGATGGCTGTTAAACAGTTTCGCTGTTCACTGGAAAGCCTTGCACCGGTCCGCGAGGCGGTGAGTTCTTTTTGCCTGGAATCCGGCGTGCCGGAGGTGGTAGAGGGAGAAATTGAGCTGGCGGCCAATGAAGTCTGCACGAACATCATCGAGCATGGGGGGCTGGATCCGGCTCATGACAACTTCAGTATCGATTTCGAGAAAGAAAGCGGTGCGGTGGTTCTGACAATCCGAGATCGCGGAAAACGATATGATTTCAACAGCGCGAAAAGCATCAAGAATACGAAGGAAATGCACAAAAAACGGCCTCGCTCCGGTATGGGCGTCTTCATCATTCGGCAACTCGTTGATGCGGTCATTTATAATCATCTGCCTGACAAAACAAACGAATTGAAACTTGTCAAGTATTTGAAATAATATGGCGGATCCCAGAATTGAGGCTGTACTCAGCCAAATAAATCCGAAAGTCAAAGAAGTCGTTGCCGCAAAAACAAACACGGCTACGGAACATGTTGAAGGTTCCCTAAAATGTTCCGTTCAATCTCCGGGTACACTCAAGATAGAAAAAGATATTTTGCCGGAACTCGATATCCAGGTCAAGGGGGATCTCATCGTTGGAGGGTCCATCGGCGACAGTACGCTTCTGGTATTCGGAGATGTCCGATGCGCCGGCAAAATTCTCGGCGGCCCCAAAGGACGAATCATCGTCCACGGTGAATTGTCCGCCTCAGATATCCAAAACGCCTCTATCGAATGCGGAAAATCGGTCCAAATCCGCTCTTCCGTTCTGGATTCTATCGTGAAGTGTAAACAAACGATTTATGTCGGCCTATCCATTGTCGGAGGAGAGGTTTTGGCGACGCATGGGATTTGTGCCGGCACCATCGGCAACGACAGCCAAAAGGAAACGCGCGTGGGCACTGGTATCGATTTCAAACTTAAGATTCTTTTGGATGAGATGAATCTTGAAATCGCAGCCGTAACCGCCAAGGTCGCGCAGATACGCGCCTCCGTTGACAACCTGGAAAATCGGCATAAAAACACCTACAGCGGCCTGCCCTATTATCAGAAAAAACTCTTGGAATCCTCAGCCGCCTCTTTGGAAAGACTCGAGAAACAAGTCGGCGGATTATCTGAAAGACGAATAAAACTTGAAAGCAAGATTGAAAAAATAACCGGTTCTTTTATTGAAGTAAAGGAGCGGATTTTCCCGAATACCTTTTTCAGTATTCAAAACCGATATCTGCTGACTAAAAAAGAATATCCTGCAGGTCGTTACACCATTCGGAACGACAAAATAATAAAATTATAGCCGATCAAAAAGTTTGGCCAGTTTATCGGAAATATCGTCCATGACTTGCTCTGATTGGTAATACCCACCTTTAATTTTGTCTTTAATAGCCTGAATCGTCAAATCAGAAGCCGGGAGAGAAACAGCATTTTTTGATAATTCAATGCGATCCTCAGCGTTATGGGAATTTCGAATAGGTCTTTTCGTAGAAGTTCGCTGACCACTTTTTGCGGGTTCTATTTCTTTCAAAAACAGAACCGGATTAATTTCTAGTGCCATCCCTGGCCATCCCAATCCCTAAAGTTTTCGACACCAGCTGCCGATGCTTAGACATATACCGGTGCTTTACACAAAATGGCTGGAATCCCGTCCAGTCATTTCTTTTTAGTCATACGACGCATTGACGTGCGTAATACTCCTATTATGTTATCGGCAGAAAAACAGTATGGCTTGAGAAATAAATATAGCGTCGGAGAACTTATATCGTGCTATTTATCAATACGTTAGTCTGTCGGCGATAGGCTGGATTTTCTTTTTTGTTCTTTTTTATCAGCATCTATTTCTTTTTCCGTCTTAACTCTCTCTATTCTTTTGACTTTTCCTTCGATGATAGAAATATTCTCGATAATATAGTCCCGCTTTGGATACTTGGAATCCATATCCAGGGTCTTCTGGTAAAACCCAACGCATTGCGGATATTTGTTAACAATGCGGTTTCTAAAATAATAGTCCGCCGCTTCAAAATAGGCATCCGGATTAGTACTGTCAACCCTGATACCTCGTAAGAATGCGGATTCAGCTTCCAGGGGTTTAAGCAACGCTTCATTGGCCCGACCCACCCAAAGATGGCTTTCCAGAAGGTCTGGTGCCATGTCGACCAATTCTTTGAAGAAATCGAGCGCTTTATCATTGTTCTTCTTCCGCAGATTGATTCTGCCTAAATACAAATTTAACTCATAAGAGACGAAACCCGTCTTTCGGACCTCTTCCAATAAGGATTCCGCTGAACTATACTTTCCTTGTTCAAACATAAGCAGCCCCAGATCCATCCGCGCCTTTTGAAAGTCAGGATTGATTTTCAAAGCCTCCTGGAGATAATATTCTGACTTCTCAAAATTCCGAAGGCGCATATAGACCGCGCCCAACATATCCAACAATTGAACGTTCTTTGCGTTGGCGTCCAACGCTTCCTTCAGTATATCCCTGGCTTCAAAAAGACTGCTCATTTTAATCAACAAACCTGATAATTTCAGGCGAAATTCCAAAGAAGCAGGTTTTTTTTCAACCGCCATCAGATAATATTTCTTGGCATCCTGAAATCGTTTAAGGGCTTCATAGACGCCGCCCAGATTCATCAATAAAGCCGGATTACCTGGATTTCGTGAAAAAGCGGTATTGTATTCGTAGATGGCCAAATCATTATCACCTTTGGCTTGATAAATATCACCCAAAAGCTCATGAACCGAGGATAAACGGGAATCCATTACCGCTGCAATCTTTGCCTCCTCTTCCGCCCGTCTGTAATCGTTCTGCTGAAAATATAACCTGGCCAAACTCACGCGTGATAAGCCGTCAGCCGGATTCACTCGAATAGCTTTGATATAACTCTTTTCCGCTTCGTCCAAACGACCGGTTACAACCTGCAATTCACCCAGTAGATTGATGAATTCCGCATCATTTGGCCGTTGATCAATGGCCGATTGAATGTTTTTCTCCGCCATTTTGAGATCACCTGAGAACCGATAGGCCAATGCCAAATTATACCGGATATCCGGGTTTTCTCCGAAATCCTTTAGCAAGGTCAGATATTGCTCAATGGCTTCGGCATGAAGTCCTTTAGCGGAATAAGCTGTTGCCAAGTTGATCGCAGCTTCTTTGGCTCCGCTATTCAGACGAAGAGACAATTTGTAACGTTCAATAGCCTTATCCAACTTGTTACCGGCAAAATAAGCATTTCCAAGATAAAGTTGATATTCATAACGGCTCGGTTCCTTCTTAACGGCGACTTCCAATAGCACGGCGGCTTCACTGTATTCCCCAAGAGCCAGAAGACTCCTGATTTTAGCCATGTCAAGCTCTTCCTGGGCAAGCACACTTCGGACAAGCATCATAACGGCAATGATAACTCCTGTCAGTCGTCTCAGATAGATCATTCTTTTTCCTTTTATAAAACGATATCGAGTAAACGGGACAGATACGGTTTATGAAATCTTGTCACGCCGCCATACGTTCCAATCCAGATATATCGGTCGCTTTGCGCAAAAGCTCTAATCTGGTTACCCAGAAGGCCTTGTTGCGACGTCACTCTTTTCCATTGCCGGATATTTTCATCATAAACGACGGCACCGCGGAAACGGGTTCCAACCCAAAATAAATTTCCCATCCCTTTTGCTGTCATTATGTTGTTTTCGTATTGCTGACATCCGCCCGGCAGAACTTTGTCGGGGATATCAACGCTTTCCATTCTTAAAGTTGATTTTTGCAAACGGTAACAGCCCTTTTCCTTGGTGGCTAAAAGCAAATCAGGATTATCCGGACGGCCAAATAAGCCCATAACACGGGACGATACGCCGTCCATACGAGCCAGCAGTTGTCCGCTCTTTCGATCGATCACCAGGACACCATGACTCAGAGTACCCGCCCAGAGGGTGTCCCCTTCGGCATATAAAGCCGTGGTTCGATATCGCCGAGTCTCACTGAAAGAAGCCAGCGAATCTTTATCCGCGTAATAAGCTACCACACCAAATGCTCCTGCCAGATAGTACAGCCCTTGAGACGGCGACACTGCAATATCGGTAATATCCGCTATCTCCGGAAAACGTCTGGCGGAATAATGATCATATTCCCCTGTTGCCATATTCAGATAACCAAATCCTTCATATCCGCCGTAAAAAAGCCGGTGGTTCGACAAGGTAAAACACTGAATGCTCTGCTCTAAAATATCATCTGATGCTTCATAGGCCTTTATCTTCTGTAAAGCATCGGATGAGTAAGCATTGGTAAATCCCCCTTGATAGCCGAAACCTACCCATACCAGGGAATCATCCGCAGCTAAGGCGGCCGCATTGGGACGGGAAAGGGATGGAAAAGCAGTAACCCACTCCAGATTCCGCTTATTTAAATAACCGCATCCATTCTCAAGTGAACCGAACCACAAACGGTCCTTTTCGTTAAACAGAGTCAATACCTGGAAATCCGTGGGCTGTTTCTCTCGGGGATGGACAAATTGTATCCAAGCATCCTGTCTGGCATGATATCGCCATAATCCGAAAGGCGTGCCGCACCAAAAACCATCCTCTTCCAACGCAAACGCAAAGGCACCTTTGGCTGGAAAGCCCTTAACAGGCTTCAGCGTATCCTCTCCGGTCTGCTCCTGTCGGTAGAGTCCATTTTCGGATGTGGCAACCCACAAGTTTCCCTTAAAAAGGACAACATCCCACAAATAGGCATGCGGTGAAAGGGGGCGGCCAAACACATATCGATGAAAGCTCCCGTTACGAGGGTCATACGCATATAACCATCCATTTTCAATCCCGATATAGAGCATCTCCCCTATTTTCTTCAGGCAGGTAATACGAGCATCATCATTGCCATCCGGAATAGGAATCCTTTCCGGCTTGGCTTGCAGGGATGCCAAACGATAAAGCTCTCCTCCATCCACTCCAAAGAAAACACCTTCCGGCTCCATTTCTTCAATAAGAATTAAAGGCGCCCTATCCAGCTTACTGCCTGGCGCAACCATTTCAAAACGCCCTCTTTTTGCATTATACCGGTTGCAACCACGACGCGTCACGGCCCAGGGTATTTCATCGATAAAAGCCACATCATACACTTTATCCGATCCAAGACCCTGGTCCGGACCAAAACGCTGCCACTGATTGCGGAGCGTATCCAGTTCATAAAGGCCTTGGGCGGTTGCAAACCAAATCCGGCCGCGATTTCTTTCGGAGCGTATGCGATAAACACCGCTGACCTCATGGAGTCGTACGCAGGAATCCGGTTCCACCTGAGAATAAGATAAAGATTTTTGTTCGTGACGTTTGACGAAAAAGACCAGAAATAAAAATAGTACGGTTGATGAAAAAATCAGAATGGAGAGCCAAAACCGTCTTCTATTCCGACGGGTGGCGTGAAACCTGTTAAAAAGCTCGCCCATTACATCGGCGGCGGCAGGAGAGAAAATCCCTTTATTCCAACCGCCTTTCCGCGGTCAATGACCCTCATAATTTTTCCATGGTAGGCGATCATATCGCCCTGAATCATTAAAACGTCCTTCTTGTAACCCTGTTTGACCAATTCGTCCATTCTGTATTCCAGGTATTTATAGCTACGCTCACGCTCTTCATCCCATTTTTTAGGATCCTCAGAAGAGGCCATGGCAATTTCCTCTCCGTTGAGCTTTAATATACCATCTTGTATTATTTTATGATCTTGTTCGATCCAATCCGCCTGCACGTATACTAAAATGTTCTTTTCCTGTTTTTCATCGTTATCCTTATTGGCCTTTCCGCCAGCAGGAAATTTAATAGCAATACCATAAACATATTGTGCAGACATAATAACCATAAAAAAGATAATACATTGCATCAAACAATCAATCATCGCCGTAATATTAATATCGGCATCAGCATCCGTCTTTATTTTCATTCTTTTTTCTCCTTGGTACCCCCTGGCTTATGCAGCCCATCTTTGTTCTTTTGGGCGTCCATGGAGGCTTCCGCTAAAGTCACAAAGGTGAATTTCTTGATCGCGCATGAAGTATCTTTCGCCATATTGACCACTTCCAAAATGCGCCCATAAAAAGCCTTATCATCTGCCTTGATCATAAGAGGAATCGCCTCATCAATTTTCTTGATCTCTTCCGGAGTCAAATGCGCTTTCTGCATGTTATCCCGCACAGCGTTCTCGGTGGCAACAAATAAATCCACGACCTCCTTCTTTTTATTCTTTAAAGCCACCGGAATTTCATCCAATTTCAGATAAGGGCTTATTTCAAAGCCACACCGGGAGCAGTAATAGGCCGGCGGAATTTCCTTGGACTTCACCTTTGCATTCCCGTCACTTTCCTCAACAATGGAATTGATGACCTCGACTCTCTTATGTTTCCCATCCAGCAATGTTCCGGGAATATAATCAGCACGCTCATTCCTGAAAACCAGTGCACAATTAGGACATTGTGCCGGGGGTTTTCCTTTTCCAGAAAAGGCCACCAACCCTGTTGAATCAGGATGAATGGCACCTCCCTTGAGCACCTTTGCAGGAAGGATATAGATTTGGAGTTCCGTGGTGTCCTGTTTGCTTGAATAGAGAATGGGAGGCAAGCTGAGGATATTATCCAGTGAAGCCTCTTTTTTCATGGTCATAACAAGGATCGCCATGGCCAATAAAATGAAACTGGTAATATCAATCATAGGAACCAGGTTCAAGTCAAGCATCAACTTTTTCGGTTTCTTACCTAGTGCCATTTTGCTTTCCTTGCTAAAGCCCTGCGCAATAAAAAGAGGTCAAGCGACTAATGCGTCCGTTACGACCACAGTACATTCTTCAATAGAAATAACGTAATTTTCAACAAATGCTTTTACCCAGTTGTAGAGAATCAGTGAAGGAACGGCAACGCAAAGACCGCCTGCAGTAGCGGTCAGAGCAATAGCGATACCACCGGCCATTTCATCGGCTTTAACACCACCTGCAGACTTAGCCATGGCTTGAAAGGACTCAATCATACCGATAACCGTACCGAAGAGACCCATTAATGTGGAAACATTGGAAATAACCGCCAAACCAACAAGATTCTTTTCAAGCCGTGGGAGCAAAACTGCGGCTTTTGCTTCTACGGATGTGTGAATCCATTCTCTGAGCTCCGACCCTTCCATATTCTTTTGATGCCCTTCTTTGTATTTTATAAAAAGCGTTTCCATAATCTGGCAAATCAAAGTATTCTTTGTTTTTAGAAAAGCCAACATTTCATCTGAGGCTTTAATACGATCATTGTTGTGTTTTTTGAGCGCTTCTTCAAAAAGCTGAAGAATTTTTTCAACCTTTATCTTATTTTTCTGAATTAGCACCACGGTCACACGTTCAAATGTAATTCCCCAAGAAACAACGGATAAAACCAGGATGGGATACATCACCCATCCTCCCATAATGAAATACTCAACGATGCTGGTAGCCGAACTGGTGGCTGCGCCCACAAGAATAAAAAGTACGGCCAAAAGGAATGGTTTCCCGTGTCTGAACATAAATCCTCCTATTCAAATTTTAATGTTTTACGTTGATGGACTCTATTTGTTTCTTGGCGAATTGTTTCGCCTCATTGTCGCAGGCCTGCCCTCGAACCTCATTGTAAATTTCTTTTGCTTTTCGCCACGTTCCTTCCTTATCATAGCAAAATGCCAGATAATTCTTGACCCAACAGATGGCAGAAAAATCCGGATACTGACTCACGATCTGGATATAATGCTTTTTTGCGGATGAATATTCTTCGTCGCCATACTCAACATTAGCCAACTGAAAGATGGCATTTGCCACCAGACCGCTTTGGGGATACTTTTCAACAAAACTCTTAAACTCTTTTACCGCCTCGTTTTGTTTTTTCATGGAGAGAAGACATTCGGCTCTCTGATAAACCGATATTTCCGCTAATGCACCTGAATCACGCTCCACCACGTCTTTAAAAGCGTCTCGAGACTCCTGGAAGCGTTTTAGCGCGGAATAGGCATTGGCCCGAAAATAATAGGCATTAATGGTATATTTATTATCCGGAAATTCCTTAATCATCCGGTTAGCCCACTCCAAAATTTCTCCGTATTTATTCGCATTGTTTAATGCGTCGATTATTTTAATAAGCGTAACCGCACGTAGATCCGATTCTGCATTCTGATATTTTTCATAGATAACACGATAAGAATTAACCGCTTCGTCATATTTTTTCTGTGCAGCATAGACATCCCCGATTCCCATACGCGCCATCACCTTATCGGCCACCGCATCGCTGCTGTTTTCGATCTGTTCATAGTTTTGAATCGCTCCGTCCGGATCTGTTTTTGCTTTAAGCGACCCAATCTGGCCTTGAGCTGCTCTGAAATATTCAACGTCTTCCCGTTTAACTTTTTCGTAATAAGCAATAGCCCTGTCATCCTTACCCATTCTTTCATAAATACTGCCAGCCTGATAAGCCGATACCGAAAAGAGATAGGAATCGGGCATCTTGGTTACTTTGTCGAAATACTCCAATGCGGCAGCGGTATCCGCAATGTCTTGACGATTAATATCTGCGATTTTGAAATAAAAACTGGGCGCTGTCTCAAGCCCCGGATGTGCATTGATAAACTTTTTAAGATATTCAACAGCTTCTTTGGCCTTACCTTCGGCCTGAAGCGCTTCTCCATAACCGAGTGCCGTTTTATCAAGTAATTCGGATTCCGGAAATTGTGAAATAAATCGATTATAAGTCTCCTTGGCTTTAGTTTGGTCCCCAAGCCCGCTATAAGCTTTACCCAACAAATAAAGTGACGCCGGTGCTAAAAGATGAGTGGCATTTTTTTCTGAAAAAACGGTAAAAAGCTTGATGGCTTCATCATAATTCTTTTCGCGCAAATAGGTGTCAGCAACTTTAAAAGAGAATTGGATGGTACGTTGTTCGTCACATTTTGAATTGTTCAGTACCTCATCAATAAATATAGCCCGACCCTGTTTATATTCGCCTTTCCGGATATAACAATCTCCGATCTCACCCCAAGCCGTCATCATGGTTACTGAATCGCTGGTCAACCTTAAAGCCATCTGAAAGGTCGCAATGGCGGAATCCTGAAGATTAAGTTCATCTCCCTTTAATTTCCGTCCTATTTCAATATACACCTGAGCACGCGCCTGATCATCTGTAAACTTCTTCAGCTGTTCTTCATAGTCCTTAATAATGGAGGAATCGGAACCTTCTATTCCCAGAATTCGATATTTTTCAACCATCGCGGTCTGGGTACGGAGGTTTTCTAATGTTTCTCTCGCCTTTTCCTTCAGATTAATCTTCATATAGCATTTGCCCATTGACAAGATGGCTTTTTCGACCCATTCGGTCGCATGGTCATATGTGCCGAGAAGCATCTCGAATTCTTTGATAGCCAGGCGATATTTTTCTTCCGCCTCTGCGGAATCGGCTTCTTCCGCCATATCCATGTAAATCATGCCCAGCTGATATTGCGTCTGGGGTGCGACCTGACTTTCCGGAAACAAGCTAATACTTTGACGAAGATATTTCTGAGCTTTGGCATAATCCTTCTGTGTAAGATAAACCTTGGATATCTTGAACGCTGATACCGGATAAAAATTTGAAGAACGAAAGTTATCGACAATCCCCTGATAGGCCTTCAAAGCTTCCGTGGTGTCACCTTTTTCTTCGTAACAACCCGCTAAAAGAAATTGTGCATTAGCGGCGTATTCAGTGGTAGAATAATTTTGAAGGACTTTTGCATAATTTTCTATGGCATCATCCCATTTTTTTGCCTCATAATAATAAGTGCCTATATCAAGTTGAACACGGGCTTGCTCCTCAATAACTTTAATAGAATTAATGGCCAAAGCAAAAGTCGCATAGGCTTCCTTATCCTGTTTCAGTTTGAAATAGACCCCGCCTAATTCAATATTCACTTTACTCAATAAATCACTTTGACGATACACGTTGAGGAATTTCAGATAAGTATCAACCGCCAGACCGTAAAGGGAATCGGCGGATTGCTGAAACAGCTTTTTTTTACTCGAATCAATTTCAGTAAGCACCTTTTGCGCACAAACATCCCCTTCTTTTTCAAAAGAAATTCCAATGGCGCGCTGAGCATCGTCAACCAAATCCGATTCTTGAAAGAAGTTAATGATGATTCGGTATTGTTCTCGAGCTTTTTCTCCCATTCCGCGTTTCGCGTAACATTCGCCAATCATGAGTACAGCATCGGAAAGGAGCTCAGCTTTGACTTGCGTGGTATCTGTGGCCATTTCTCGGAGCATTTCTGCTTTGGTATAAAGTTTCTTGGCCAAATCACGGTTAATATGCAGTGTTTTACCTTTATCAATATTAAAATATTTTTCAGGCGTTAACTCAACGTGTTTATATTTTGGAAAATTCTGTGCTTCGGAACGGTTTTTTTCGATTCGTTCAAGATATTCGATGGCTTTCGCATAATTTTTATCCGGTGTAAATCCTAAGTCCGCAATGGCCATATAACTCTTGGCTATCATTAAAAAAACTTGTTCCATAATAAGGGAATTCGGATATTTGTTTATGAGCTTATCATATTCACGGATAGCCAACTCATAATCACCTGCTGTGATGGCATTCGCTTTATAGGTAGAGGCCAGCTGAAACATACCAAGCTGAGCGGCAGTCTGGCTCACATCGTCTGTGTTCTTCGAGAAATATTCTATCAGAGAAAGAAGACTATCTCGGGATGCTCGAGTATCCCCAATGGACTGAAGATCGGCTATCTCATTAAATCGGTTTGCTGCTTCCCGACGGATTTCACTCAAATTTTTTATATGGAAATAATGCTCGTTGACAATAGGAACAGAAGCCAATGCGACGATAAATAAAATAACAATAATCATAATAGGCTATTTAATTTCCAATGTCCTAACCGGCCAAAAACCGGTCGCATAATGCAACGGCTGCCCCAAGGGAGCCACACCGAAATTTCCAAGATTATCCTCGGTCTCCAGCCACATATCCCACATACCGCTCTGCCAGGAACCGGCATCGATTCCGAGAAGGGAGATACGTTCAATTCCATATCCCATACCCATAAGCAGTCCATTAGAGAGTATTTGGGTTTTCACCTGCCCGTCAATTTTATTTTGCGGTATATTAACCGGTATATTCGGCGTTAAATACTCCCGGACAAGGGTCACCGGTTTAGATTCTACAAAGTTATCACGGTAATTAAACAAAAGCCTGGCAGACTTGATTTGTCCAAATCCGGCATCCCGCATGGAACACCATTTGTTTAGAACTGACTTGTCGGACAAGTACACATCAAATCGTCTGTTCAACAAAGACAAGTCGGAACAGAAGTTATCCGTACACAAAGGCGCATATATCGGCGAGATGAGCGGATCCCATATAGGTTCTTTTAAGGCTTTAAAAATCCAACAAAATTCCGGAGGAATTTTATCCCAAAAATAGATTTCATTTGTATTAAATCTTGACAGAATAACCCTTGGCTCCTGAAAATAACGCCCTTTTGCATAAGCCAATAAGATAAATTCCTTTTTACCATCCATGACAGATGAAGAACTGATAGGCAACCCACGCATAGGATGTTGATATAGCCGCCCCTCCAGATCCGGAACACAATCCGCTAATATTGAATGATAAATCGTTTTATTACGTTCGGAAATCCCAAATTTTGCGGCGATATAATCCGACAGAGAAGGGTAGCTCTGAATTTCAAGCATATTGGAAGCCATATGCCAACCGATGGCAGAAACGGTATCAAGACTGCTTGCAAGTAAAATCCTCTGCTTTTGAAAATAGACCGGTTCATATCCCAGAATAGAACCCGGTTTTACAATGCGATTCAAACTAAAACTGTCGGCCTCTATACGGAGAAATTGGCCCATAACATCAACAAACTGAAAACTCGCTGTTTTGTAATCAGCACCTGTCATGAGTAATCCACACAATGGAGAAATCCGGTAGCCTGACTGATAATCAAAATCCTTCAGGATGGTTCCCCGGAATTCACCGAATGAATTCAATACCACCTTTTCCGGAACCGTCTCATAAATACAATCAGGCCATTTATTCAACGAATTATCGCTGAAAAAAGGTTCTGCTGCAAAGGCTCCTGTAAAAGAATATTGGCTAAGCCCACCGCTAAAAGAGGATTTCAGCTTTCGGGTTGCAATCCAGATTTGAACCGTGTCATCAAAAGAAGGATCATTATAGGTATGAAATGCAATGGGTATTTCATCCGATAATAGACAAACATTGTTTGGTAAAACACCATCTCTTACGATCTTTGCATCTTTGCTATCAATCTTTAAGGAAGCATAATAAGGACGAATAGAGGCATTGGCCGATAAGAAAGGATTTTTTATGGAGTTTTCAGCCTTAATCGCCACCCACTTTGTTCCCATATAGGGAACCAGTGTATCCTGTCTTGTAAAAGCAACCAAACTTGTTCCGGAATCCCCTTGGAGAGAGAAATAGGCCGCCAAATCGTTACGGTTGACGGTATCCGTTTTCTGAATCAGACCGTAGCTTTTTGTTACACTGTCTGAAACCCAATAATAGTGTTTTCTTGTGCCAAACAAAGTAAATCCCGCAGTATCGACATTATCCTTGTTACCGTACTTACCATAAAGGGAGAGAAGAATATTACTGGACAGTAAGGGATTAATGGCTGAATAGCGGTAAATAATATAACGACTGACGCCGGCGGTATCTAAAACACCTGACAATTCGACAACAATGTTTTCCACATCCTTAGCGCCTTTGTTAATAGAAAGGCGGGAAGGGATCTTTCCGGCACCCAAAGTAACGAGACGGGAATAAAAAGGCCCATTTTGAAGTTCGGCAACATAATCTATTCCACCAGCCCCTTCTTTTACAAGAATGGCGGAGACAGCGTACCGAAAATCAGACTGATCGTTCGGATTGATGGCATCCAATACAACATTTCCCATTTCCTGAAGCGTATCGATTGGAAAATCCTTGTTCTCTTGATAAATATAGTGTCGCCCACTCTGTTCGGCTTCGTCTATCCAAATCCCTATCGTATCAAACTGTTCTGTTGTGTCTTCAAACAAACGGGACACCTTGATTACCACCGGTCCATTTAACAACTCTTGAGACGGCCAAGTGCCTGGCCGCTTTGAAAAACGGATGCTCCGATAGGAAACATTGAAAATCACCGTATCTGAAACATCGACCTGTAAAGCATAGGTAAAAGAATCCGACGATTCCGGCTCAATCGGTTTTGAACAGGAAATCGGCAAGAGCAACAGTGCCGTCAGCACCCCATATCGTTTTAATTGTTTTATGAGTCTGGTCATTATTTGATCTCAATTTGACGGATAAAGAAATTTCCTTTTGTCATATCCAGCAAATCACCGAAAGGGGCTATCCCTTTATTGCCCAAATTATCTTTCGTTTCTATCCACATATCCCATTTTCCAGTTTTCCAATAGCGTGCATCAATTCCGGAAAAGGAAATATCCTGAAGTGCATAGCTTATTTTGTCTTTTGTATTAGACCCATTGGCACCGTACAATGCGAACTTCTGGCCGGCGATGGTCGACCTATCCAGAGGATAAATCTTGACAGGAGAAGCATAATGACGGAGCCCTGTAATGGGATTCGTCGTATAGGTATCCGTTGCATAAGCAAAACAAAGTTTTAGGGAATCTATCATTCCGAAACCGACATCTCGGACAGCCGTGCCGACCTCTCCGACAGGCCGTGTTGAAAAACAAACTTCAAATATGTTGCCGACCAAAGAAAGATTGCTGATGCGATTATTGGCTATGTTCTTTGAATCTTGGTAATACATCGGTGCATACCAAGACGTTATGGATGGATCGTAATCGTCTGCCCAAATAATTTGCGGCGGGACTTTGTCCCAAACATATTGAGCTGTCGATGAATGAGTACTCAGGAAAACACGTGGCTCACCAAAATATCGCCCTTTCGTGTAAGCAATAATCACAAACTCCTTATATCCTTTCTTCACATCACTTGAATGTAACGGCAGGTTGCGAAAAGGATTCAGATAAGGGATTCCGTCATAAGAAACAAGGCGCTCGGGGAAAGGGGCAATAGAGTCAAATTTGCCTTGTGTAAAAGCAGGATAACTGGTCAATCGAGCATCGGTGGCAACCACATGAAAACCCTGCGTTTTTAGCTGGGCAGGCGTTTTGTCAAAGCCGGCAAAATAGGAATAAGAACTCAATTGCCATTGACTGGAAATAGAGTCATGATAACTATTCAAAAAACGGTTTGTATCGGCTAATACATAACCCAGAAGAGAGCCAGGGGAAACAATTTTTACAAAATCAGTTTTATCATAAGAAGCCATTAAAGATAATTTATTATCGATTTCTTTTAATGTTGAAACCTGATAATGATCATTGAAATCAATATTCAAACTGGCTATAACATTAAAATTGTTTAATAAAAAAGTTTGTGGCGGCGTCTCCAGAAAACAATCATAAACCGGTTTATTTTTGCCGTCTTTAAAAAAAAGATCCCGCTGGGGCAGTTCACTGAAGAAATCCGCTGATAAACCACGTGTTGCAATCCAGACCTGAAGGGTATCCGAAAAAGTGGTATCTCCAAAAACATTGAATCGAAAAGAAACCTTACTTGAATCCTTGAGACAAATCTGAAAGGTATTTCCTACATTCTTGACAAAGACATCTGAAGATGTTTGATCTAATACCAGCTCTCCGTTATAAAGGGCAATTTCAATATCATCATTCAAATAAGCCCATTTTTTTCCCGTATAATTAGAGCGCCAAATAGGCTTGAGTGCAACCCATTTTTTTCCGGGTCCGGAAACCAATGTGTCAATCCAACGAAAATAAAGGGTCCCACCCTGTTTACCGGACAAGACTGAAAAATAGGATTGAAAATCATTTTTAGAAAGCCGCCGAGTTGGGCCCATCTTTGCATACGCAAGAGCGGTCTGAACACCCCCGGCCCCAACCACTTCCCTAATAAGCGTTGAATCGGTTCGTATTCTTATGGTCTTTAGATCGTTTCCTTCTCCCAGCGTAAAAGTGTCTAACCCTTGATTCCGGCTACTGTCAAATTTATCGGCAAGAAGATATATTAAATTGGTTGAATCAAGAGAGAGTATTTCAGAATAACGGATTATGACCAGAGAATCCAGACCCGTGGTATCCATTTGACCTTCCAATGTAACCATCCGGTCAGCAGTCGTTGAGGCACCATCATTAATGAGAAAACGAAGCGGTAAGCCCCCCCCATAAAACGGGGAATAAATAATGGGGTTTTCCAGCCCACCTGAAAAATCAATTTGACCGCTTTCTTCCTTAAGACCGACAACAACAGAAACCCCATAGCGGAAGGCGTTTAAATCATTGTTGTTAATAACATTATAAATGGCATTGACACCATCAAACTCAACCGAATCTACATTCCCAGATCCATCTAAATATAGTAATACCGTATCTAAAACAGAATGACCACTGTTTTGACCAAAACTCCGATTAATTCGAGTTGGGCTTACAGCCCCTTTGGATTCTCTGTAAATATTGAATAAAACAACCTGATTCTCAAAGACCGGATCCCAATTTACCGGATTAGGGGAAAAGGATATTTTATAGGCACTGCCATATTCCCATTGTTCGGCATTTGAAGGGGTCGTATCGCTGAAAAACCGATGGTTGTCTTGATCGAGACGAGTATAGACCGGAAACACTTGTATGTCTGCAAGGTTTTTAATAGGCTGATCAACAGGCTCAATAGGGTTATTCTTGCAGGATATCATCATAAAGAACACAACACAAGAGACGAGAAAGAAATAAACAAAGCGTATTAAGGTAAAATACATTAAAGACCCTTACTTAATTTCAACTTGTCGAACCATCACCATCCCGGTTGCCGTATTATAAGATTGGTTCTCTGTCATTATCGAAGCAACCCCGGAATTCCCCAAATCATCTGATGTCTCAATCCACATATCCCACAATCCCTTTTGCCAAAAACGGGCATCAATTCCGGAAAAGACCGTTTCCCTTAAGGCAAATCCCCCTCCTTTTATTGCTCCTGCTTGAGTTACGAGAGAGTATTGCTGAGCACGTAACTGTTTCTGCGATAATTCAGAAACGACAATGGTTTCCTTGGAATACCGGCGGCGACCAGTAATGGGATCCATTCCAAGAAAATCACTTGAATAATTAAAACAAAGCCGAACCGAAGCAATTCGGCCAAATCCCATGTCCCGAACCGAACAAGCAAGGTAAGCGGAAGGGTCTTCGGGGGAAAGGCTGACATTAAAAATATAAGGCGTCAATATTTTTGAAAGATCCGTTATCCGCTGTTCTTTCGGATTAAGCGCATTAACATAATAAAGGGGTGCATAGACCGCTTTTGTAGGGTCGCTTTCAGGAGCCCAGGAAAAATGCGGAGGGGATTTATCCCAAACATAAGTATAGGAAGAACCATATTTCGAAAGAAAAACACGCGGCTCATCAAAGTATTTTCCTCGTGCAACAGCGATGATAATAAACTCCTTGCCACTGTTCAGATATTTATTAATATGAATCGGAATGCTACGAAGCGGATTTCGATAAAGTTTCAGCCCCCCAAAAAGAGAATCCCAAAGAAAAGGAGCGCGATATGAATGCTCTAAGAAAAATCGTTCCGGACTAAAACAAAAAGCACTGAAAATAGAATAATACTTATTGCCGATTCTATTTGAATCCGAATTAGGAATCAATGCATTGTTTGACGGCAAATGAAAATAATCGAATAAAGCATTGGGTGAATAAGTACTGTCACCCGATATAGTAGCTAAAGGGACATATTCGAACCAACCTGTAAACGGAATCTTTCCAAGCGTACTTCCCACTACATTGATAACAGAATCCTGTTTCGCAAACTTATTAAGATTTCTCTCGGCATATCCCAAGATGGAACCTCGCAAGACCATTTGCCCCAATTGTTCCGAATTTTCCGGTCTTTTTATTAGAACATCGTTATATTCTTCCCCGACCCCTGCATTATCTTTATTGTAAAGATGCCGAAGAGGGGATATTCTATAGTGGTCTTCATAATCCGGTTTAAGCCGGCCGAACAATGTGCCGTTTTGCGGCAATGAAAAGTCAACGGGAGGTGTTTCTATGATCGCGTCTGGCCAAGACACGGAGAAACCTACCGAATTATTGGCAGCTTCTATGGCCGTACCGGAAAGACTTCCGTCTTGTCCCATGAATTGCTCAAAAAGATTACGAGTTGCGATCCAAATGGATATTTTATCGGTATATGTCGTATCCCCTAATTTATCAAAAACAAATGGTATCTCATCGCCGACAAGACAAACCTTTCCCGGAACATTTCCGAATAATACTGCTCCCGCTTGCAAATCAAGTGAGATGCTTCCTCTGAACGGTTCGATATCAATATTATCGTACATCAATAATGCGCTGGACGCATCTTTTAAAAAGACCCATTTATGGCCGAATCCTCTTGGAAGAACAATCCGTTTTTCTACATACACCCAACCCGGTTCCCCTCCGTACCGAACCAAATCAAAGTAGCTGCTTAAAGAATTCAAAGGGATAGTATCCATGCCCCCATATTGACCTTGTAAAAGCCCCATTGGATCAACCATTCCTGAATCGCGAATCCGAAAGAAAAGATTAGAATTGATTCGGACATATTGCGTATCCTGAACCGAAGCTCGTTTAATTAAAGAATCCATAGAAAAAAGCAGGCGACTGTCAACCGACTTATCCAACGTAGAATAGCGATAAAGAAATAAACGACCGGTTCGGGTAGTATCAAAGAGCGCTCGTATGGTAACCCGACTGTCCACGGTTGTCAAATCTCCTCTATTTAGGACAAAGGAGCGTTGAACACCACCTAGCAAAAGACGTCCATTGCGGATTATTTTGTTCTCCGAACCGCCTGAAAAAAGATGGCGACCGTTATTCCTTACACCACTTAAAACCGCCACCCCGAATTGAAAAACGGCTTTATCCTCAACGCTAATGACGATAACATCTTCCATTGAAGCGTCGTAAACCAAGGTATCGACAAGCCCCTTGGCGTCACGGTAAAAGATCGTATCTCCCTCTGAGAAACCGTTCCCGCCGCCAAAAAACCGGCGTACAAAAGTGTTCTGACCATTCTTAGGATTTACCTTATATAGGGTATAAAAGATCGGCTCCCCGCGTACCGGATCCCACGATTCACTTTCCTGGATACGGATAAAAAAAGCCTTCTTATTAAAATAGACTTTACCACCCGCCTCGACCGTGTCGAGCAATGTATCTCGTACCGTTAAAGTCAGCTGTTGAAACGCATTATCAGACTCTTCCGGCTTAGTCGGATTTCCGCAGGATAAAAATAACGCTATGCCCGATAATAAAGAGAATAAAATAACCGGCACAAAACGTTTTTTTCGCGCGATCAAGTTCATCCTGTGTGAAAAACTCCTTTAAAAACCAACCCGGACTTCAACACCCTGTAGTTCACCCTTGCGAGTCAACGAAAATCGGGACCGCTGCCACACACCGGAACTCGTTTCTTCCTTCTTCTCTGCAGGGCGCGTAAACAGAACAGCATCGACAATACCATAGGCATACACTGCCGCAGATAAAAGCGAAAAGGCCACTAATCGAGTCTTGGCATCACCGGCATTCTGAAAAGCATCGTCCCAAGCCTGACGTAAACTGTCCCGATCGGAATAGAGAAGGCCGTCTTGGTTGTATTTCCCTTCCAGGATACGGGTTTGTTCGGAATAGGCGTCATATTCGCTTAAAGAATTAAAAACACCATGGATACACACGGCAAAACCGGCCATAATACCAAGACCTTTAGCCGTGTTAAGCCGGGTAATCTTGCCTTCTCCGGCAGCCATCTGACCCATGCCCGGTACAATAGCGGATTGGACGCCCAGCTCCACATTGCCCGCCATCAACGCGGCGGATAGGACAAATAGAATGGAAATCGTTTTTATCATATTCTGTCTCCTCGGTAACAAGGACTAATTTCCCGCATAGACCCGAATAAAGAAACGGGTATCTTTTCCATCATAAAGATGGCCGTTTTCATATAAGGGATCATAATTCAAGATATCATAATTATTCTGAATAAAATTCAGACCCATTAACAAGGAAACATTGTAGCCCGCAACATTATCGGTACTATGGACCTGAAAGGTCTGGACCCGACGGAGCCCACTTTCCGATTTAATAAGATCATCGTAGGTACGCTTCCATTGGACGCCATATTGAAACTGTGTTCGTTCGGCAATCTTGAAAAAGACGCGTAAAATGGGCACACTCTGAAAGACATTACCATTATCCCGGCGATAACGCGCCCAACTGAGGCGCAATTGAAGAGAATCGGAATCAAAAAGAGTTGCCGAAGGATCAAAGCTATCGCGAGGATCCTCTGAAAAATCACTGGACGAATAGGACCAGCTGAATTTATACTGAGGATTAACGGTAAAACGGTTGATAAAATTTAAAGTCTTTAGAGCACCTTTAAAGCTGACATCCGGAGACAAGGTATAATCAAATTTATTAACCAGATAAAGCTGTTTCAATAAGGCCGCTTTATAAGACTCATAGCCGAACTCATAAAAAGTAGTGTCCTTGGCCTGGCTACGAAGCGTACGGACAGTATAGAAAAGCTTGTCCTCTCCCAGACTGAACCGTTTTTCGAGCCCTAAGCTCAATTTAAGGTTGTAAAGAAAATTGGGAATATTATTATAACTCAGACCTCCGATGAAATTAGCAATACCCGCCTTCCGATAACGGAGTTCATCGGTTTGATAATAATAATCCACATACAGATATTCGATATCCTCCACTTCCTGAAGGCGAATACAGTCATTACGGATATTGTCTCGAAGAAACTGCAACTCGCTGCCGAGAAAATATTCAAGTCCGAGCGATCGTTTGGTAACATTCAGCTTACCGGATAGTTTCACACCCAAGGAACGGCTGTCTTCAAAATCTTCATCCACTAATCGTTTATTGCCGGCATTGTCCTTATAACCAACCTGACCATCTCCAAAAAAACCGGGTTCATCGATATTTTCATCACTGTAACGATTGAAATCCAGATCAATCGCCTTTTCATACATAACGCTGGTAGAAAGTTCTAAGGTCTTGACCGGCGTACAAACCAATTTCAGATTACCACCCCGGATACCCAGACTTTTAAACCCATTGGCAGTGAGAACATAGGCCACCTTAATTCCGGTCGGCATGTCCGGATAAGGGTCATCATCCTCCACATCCCAAACTCCGTTATTATCCATATCATTATCTAAGGAAAAGATGGGGGGGTCCGTATAATACAGTAAGAAATCCTCGTTATAATCGACCTGACTGTTATGATTTCGATCAAATTGATCGACATAAACACCGTCATCATCCCCATAAAACATATACAAACCATTGGGAAGATAGGTGTAATTGGCTTTTTTGTGCAATGTTGGATCTTCCCCCTGGGTACTGGCCTTGTAACTACTGAAGGTTCCATCTGCGTACCAGCGGTTCAACACATTACCGGAGCCCAAATCAGAGGGATAAATTATACGGTCGCTTTCAACGTATAAATCATTGTCATCATTATCATCCAACAGGTGAAAATTATTGTTGAAATGTTGCGGATACCAAAGATAATCCGGAATACCATAAGTCTCAGTGGAAACATAGCGGTCATAGAGTCGGGAATAGGAAAAGTGCTGGCTTACCATTGGACTTTCAAGAGCCGGATCATATTCCGGGGCGATATTATACATCATGCCGGAGAGAGCCAGGAAGTTCTTAACAATATCCCTATCAAAACGCAAATAGGCCCCCACCCGGTAGACCGGATCCAATTCATCACCGCCGGGAAAAACATAGTCTTTTTTATTGACCGCCACTTCTCCATTGAATTTAACTCCCAACACCTTACCCCGTAAGTCAATACCATAAGTCGAACTGGCTGAATTGATACTGTAAGAATAATCGTATGTTCGGCGTGTTCGGTTATAAACATCAAGGACATTTTGTTGTTCCGAGATAATACGGGGGGAACGGGCGATATAATCCCCAAACCAAGAGTTGCCCAATCGCACAGAACGCTCCAAATCAACCGGTTTGGCGGAAGTCCCACCCGTTAATTCTTCAAAAGGTTCCCAATTACCGCCCGCTTGAGAACACGCTTCTTCGGTTCCTTTAATGGTTCGCGTAAAGGCGCCATTATAGGTAACCACATTGGTCGCCTTGTCTCGCTGGCCGGAATAACCGAGGGTAACCATTTTATCCGTACTGACAAAAACAATATAGTTGCCGGAAACCGTGAACTTAAAGTCAATGCGTCTGACCTTGGAGGTGTCGCCGAAAAGCTGCTTGGCTGCCAAGGCAGTATTAAAAGCGACAATAAAAGGCTTATTGGTTCCTGAAACGACCATGCCGCCGGCAGGAAGCCCGGACTTGACAAGAGAGAGATCTTCCCTTACCTGATAGGCGTCTCGCGTGCTTAAGTCCGCGGACTGGCCGTTAATGGTCATGGTGACATCCTCAATCTTAGCCCCCGCATCCGTTGAAATGTCCGGTGTTAGATCATAGAATTCAAAGTGAATTTCCGACGGAAAATACTCGTCCGGTATGTTGCCGCCAAAAATATCCTCGCCTTTTTCGATATCGCTGCGATGATGATTCAGATACGTAAAACCCAGATCCACCGCATTGGCCAAATTGGTATTGCCGTGTAACCCCCACAAAATATCATAATCGCCATAAATGGATTTATTGGAATAATCGCTCCATTTATCATAGTTCAAAATCCAACCGTCACGACGATCCGGGAAATCATCACTCACGGCTCCCACATGTTCTTTCAAATAGTTTTCATCAGGCAACAGTTCGCCCGCCTTCACGCCTTGCCAGTTGCGAATATCCTCTCGATCATACCCGATGAAAGCACGGGCGGAAACATCGTTCATGGACATGACAAAAGGGCGTGTCCGGGAAATAAGGGTAGTAAATTTCAAGGTCGGGGTCCAGACATCCCAACGCACCCCCTGAAAATTCAGCTTATTCATGGTAAGCGGTGAGAAACGGGTTTGTAACTGAGAACCGAGAAGAAAGACCGATTTCATGTCTCCCAGACCATCCTTAACCAGAATAAGATTATTGAAATTCTCAGATACGAAAGAAGTCTGAAACATGTCGCTATAGGCGCTGTCGGTCTTCTCGCCCATGGCGTCATTATCCGAATTGAAACTATTGCTGCGGGAGGTTTGAAGGCCATAAATCAGATAACCGTTCACCAAATGACTGCCGAAAAAATCATAATAGGGTATCTTTTGTTTCGTTTCGATCTCTTTTTTAGAATACCCGGAAACGCCGAAATTGTTATAGTAATTCTCCTCCTCTTTAAGAGAATTCTGCAACGATTCTTGGGCAAACGCACAAAGCGCCATACCCAAAAGGGCAGTGAATCCGTAGAAAATCTTCATCATCCTTTTATCCATTTTGCCTCCAGAGAACCGATAAGCGGGCTTTATATTCATCATTTGACGTAATAAAACCGGATTCATTTCCGGAAAACTGCTTTTTTTCAGAAAAGGTTAAAATAATTTAGTATAATTGCGGTAATCAATAACTAATCGGAGGGTCGTTCAAATATCCCCTTTTTTTCGGATATGGAAACCGCTGACCCCCAATTTGAGCTCTTCCAGAGCAAAACGGCGCGCTTTTTCTTCGGACTCAAAAGCACCGATACCTACAATATAAAGAGAGCCCTGCTCACGGCGCACTTCCAAAACTTCCACTGCGGAAAAATTCTTCTGAAAAGCGGCAGCCATTTTATCGGCATTCGCCCGAACACCAAAGGCCCCGACCTGTATAAAGAAGAGAGGAACAAGCGGTCGAACCGGAGAAGCAGGTTCAGAAAGCGCTAAAAATGTCCTTGTCTCCTCCACCAGACGGCCCTCCGGAAAAGTCGCTAAAAGGGAATGGAAAAACAGGACAGCCTGTTCATATCGGCCGGAAGCATAACAGATTTGGCCCAACTGAAAGAACGAAGCCTCGGTTAGGGAATCGTGGGGAAGGGTTTGAATGATTTTCTGAAAGGAGGATTCGGCTTCAATGCCGGAAAAAGAAAGCCGCCCGAAATAAAATTGCGCTTCCCGATCCGTTGGGGTTTTCTGCAGCTTCTCGGAAAACAAATTCCGGGCCGCAACAAGCTTTCCGGATTCCATTAATGCCACACCCTCGGATGCAATAGCGGAGAAAACACTCAAGAAAAAGAGTAAAAGGAATACAACGCCGTTCATCAGGCCAAACCGTATGGGTCCCAACTTCCGCACTGACGGCAGCGCCAATGAGCCTCTTCGGCACGGGCACGACAAACCGCGCAATGATAGGTCTTTCGGGCAGGAAAAAGCTTAAGCAAGTCTTCTACCGGCCCGCGGATTTCGTCAAGTGAGCGGGCGGAATCAAGACTCTGCCGAAGCAATTCGGCAAACGCCTCCCGCGAATCCGGTTTTACGGAAAGCGCCTGACGACAAAAAACCAGCGCATCCTCAAGCTCCCCTTTCCGGAAAAGATATCGCGAAAGCGCCAGTAGCGCATTTAAATTCTCAGGTTCGGCCACCACCATACGACGATAGATTCGTCCCACCTCATCATAATCCCCTGTCGTATAATAATATTTTTCAATCTTATCAAAAACCAGGTAGGCTTTGGCCGGCACAGTATCAAAAAGCTTGGACCAAAAAGCAAGCGCATCATCCGCACGGTTTTCCGCAAAATAGGAATCCGCGATAAGAATATAGGGCCACGGCATACGGGGGTTCAGCTTGATCGCCTCCTTGAACTGAATCCGACCGTTTCGACCGCTTTCCTTCATCAGGGAGAGCCCGTTTTCAAAATAATAATAGGCCAGTTTGGCGGAATCACTCTTACTGCTGGACTTATCGAGTTCGAGCTTCAGGTCAATAGCCTCCTGCCATTTTCCGGACAATTCATACAGCGCCAACAATTCCTCTTTGACCCAATCTGCTTTGGCCTCGGCCGCAATCTCCCTCAACAAGTCTTCGGCACGGGCGCGATTATTCTGTTGCAACGCAAGCCGAGTAAGCGATGTTTTGAGCTTTAGTCGAAGATCGGCAGGGAGATTGTACCGTTTAAGAAGTTCTGAATGGATTTTTTCGGCCCGGGCAAGATTGCCCCCCTGACGGAGAATGTTACCGACATGAAAATAGGCAATTGCATTGTCGGAATCGAGTGTGACACTCTCAATAAAAGCGCTCAGCGCTTCGGTAGTCCGTCCTTCGAGAAAAAGATTAAGGCCTTGAATGTAGCGTTCAGCGGCAGACGGATCCTTTTTCTTGAAAAATGAAAACATCAGAAGCTTTCCCCCTTTTCCGGTGCCGTTGTCTGACGGACAATCATGGTCTTTTCCATGGTCTCCGGCAAGGTCAGCGATGCATTACGGTAATCATTGAGTTCCTGTTTGAGATTACGGATGAGCTTCTCCCGACTGCTGATTTCAGCACGCATTTTTAAAAAATTGAAGAGTGAAATGACAAACCAGGTAAAGAAACCGGCCACAAAACTCCCGAAAAGGGCGATGAGGGGATTGATCTCTCCCGTTTTCCCGAATACATAGTCAATGGACAACGTCTCCATGCCCTGATTGCGCATGATGAATAAGATGGCAAAAAAAAGCAGGATAGCCACGAAAAACCAGCGAATCATCCACATAGCCATTACTCCTTCCCGGACAGGACGCTTCCTTGAAGTGCCCAACCTGTAGAACCGGTGATCCGGACACGCAACAACGCACCCACAAAATTCCGGTTTGTTTTCTCTAATATAACATTTTTAAAGGTCCGGGTACGAGAAGTCACGGTATTTTCCTCACGCGGCCCTTCTCCCTCCACCAAGACCTCCTCCTCACGTCCCACATAAACCTCGTTTTTTTTTCGGGTCATGGCGGTCTGCAAACGGATGATTTCCGATACTCGGGCGATTTTCTCCTGTCGCGGCACATTATCCGACAATCGAGCAGCGGCCGTTCCCTTCCTTTCGGAATAGATGAACATAAAGGCCGAATCATATTCCACCTCACGCATAAGCCGGACGGTTGATTCATGCTCCTCCGCTGTTTCATCGGGAAAACCGCAGAGAACATCCGTGGACAGGGCGATCGAGGGCACACAGTGGCGCAATCTATCAATTTGTCGTCTGTAATGGTCGATCGTATAGCCGCGGTTCATTCTGGCCAGAACCGTATTCGAACCGGATTGGACCGGGAGATGGAGATATTCGCAAAGCGTTGGAAGTTCACCGAAACAACGGATTAAATCCTCCGAAAGATCTTTCGGATGCGATGTCATGAAACGGACGCGCTTCAAACCGGCCACCCCATCGATTCGGCGGAGCAATCCGGGAAAATCCAGGCCGCAGTACGAATAAGAATTGACGTTTTGTCCCAACAGCGTCACTTGGGAGAACCCGGCATCAACGGCTTGCTTGACCTCATTCAGCACCGTCTCCGCCGGCTTGCTCCGTTCGCGGCCGCGCACATAAGGAACAATGCAATAGGAGCAATAATTATCGCACCCGCGCAGGATGGGAATCCAAGCATTGATACCCGCCGTTCGGACCGGTTCGACCTCCGAATAAAACCCCCCATCCGAACAGGCCAAGGGGTTCTGAGAAAACGCCAAAAGTTCTGAAAATTGAAGATATTGATCCGGGCCCAGAACATAATCCACAAAGGGCAGTTTTTGTCGAAGGGACGCCTTTTCCTGTTCGGCCAAGCAGCCGGTCACGGCGATTCGAAGCCCGGGACGCATACGTTTTAACGGCTTGAACCGGGAAATCCGGGCCAAAACACGGGAGACGGCACTTTCCCGAACCGTGCAGGTATTCACCACAATAATATCCGCGGTTTCCGGAGAGGGAGTCGCACTGAGACCCAGAGAGGATAGAATGGCTGCAATGGACTCGCTGTCCGCGAGGTTCATCTGGCAACCGTAAGACTCGATGTAAAAGGTGTTCAACAGAACGAGTTAGTCCGCTTTGCGGATTGTACGAAAACCGGTAAAGGGATCAGGCGCAATGGGATTAAAAGCGCATGCCGCATCCCGACCACCGCAACGCAGATAATATTCGTCGCTGCGGAAACTACCACCGCGGCGCATCCGTACCGTACCCTGATCCGGTCCAAGATAGTCGACACGATAGCCTCGGAGGACATCAAAACCGGCGCCCACATCCCAAACCCATTCAAAGGCATTGCCGCTCATCTCATATAAACCGTATCGATTGGATACATAATGTCCCACCGGTTTGAATTCGGCATAAATAAAAGACCGAGTAATTCGCGTAGTATCAATTTCAGTAACACTGGTGATAAATAAGGCGCTGTCGCCACCCATCACCTTATCGGTTGTACTCGGCAAGGTATCGATTGCAGCGATTTCATCTTTTAATATGGTAACCGGATGCAAAATCGGGTAGGTATTATAATCAATTCCGATTTTTATTTGTTTTTTCAGCGTATCATAAACAAGAACACCGTTCTTATCGCCATGGTAATAAACCAATGTATCAAAATACCAGACCGTATCTAAATAAATCTCTTCATCTATGACCGTTTCAAAAGTAGAATCTCGAAAAGAATTAACATTGGAATCGATGAAAAAAGTAGAGGCAAACGTGGTCGTATCAATCCGTCGAATCAAGGAATACGAATAAGATCGGTATCCATTCACATCCAGGATCGAATAATAACCAGACTCTCCAGAAATCAAGGTATCCGAGTGTATCCCCCCCTGTTTCGGGATATAGGTATAAAAAATCGTATCCGGTGTAAGCAAAATCCAAGCGGAGTCTTCACTGTCATATTTTCTGAAATAGATAGAGCCGTGAGTCGTATCCGTGGTTCCATCAGAATAGGCAAGTGAAGAAGATAACCGACCTGTAGAAGTTGCATATAAGGGACGCGGCGTACTGCGTCCTGCCCGCGCCGCATATTCCCATTCATCCTCTGTGGGGAGTCGATAACCGGTTGCACTGGTGTCCATGTGGGTTAAGGTAAACATACTGATACCGGAAGCCCAATCCGTGGTATCATAAACCTGAGTCAACCCATCCCTATCGGTCCGTTTCATGCAATATCGAATCGCATCGAACCAACTCACACCCGTGCGGGGCCAATTGCCGGGAATCGTATCAATGGTATCTCCCATGACCCGCACCCATTCGGCCCGGCTTACTTCAACCGTATCCATCCAAAAAGATTTTGAAATAAAAACGCTATCATTCATTTCATCTATGAAACCGGTTGTTTTATGGTAATCGGTTGTATCAATCGTATAAACAGAATCCCGAGCTTTTAGAAGCACCATGCCGCCATAAGCAGAATCATTCTCGGTATAAGCAGGATAAAAGGAATAAACATGCGGGATAGCACCTTCTTCCACTACCACCACCGGAGGAATCGGTTCATAGACCAACTTATCGCCCTTCTCGCATCCCAGAAACAAGGAGGTAATGACAAGAAAAAGAAACAAAAAGGCGTATTTTATCATATTTTGACCTGCAATCTCATTATCGGGCGCTTCGACATTCATTTCGGGCATTTTCCTTAAGAGCTCAGCGCCCGAGTATATTGAATATCATTTAGACGATATAAAATATAAACAATGTCCGGTTCGGATCAAATAAAAAGCAATTCAGGCATAGGGACAGGCCACCGCCCTGCCCTCCCTTTTATCGACCAGCTCAGGCCGCTTTTCTCGGCAGTCGGGTTTTGCCAGGGAACAGCGGGGATGAAACGCGCAGCCAGAGGGTGGATTCATGGGACTTGGAACATCGCCTTGCAGCACAATAGCCTTCTTGGTTTTAGCCACCCGTGGCTCCGGCACAGCGGCAATAAGCGCCTTAGTATAAGGATGAAGGGGCGCGTCGCACACTTGATCAGAAGGGCCGCTTTCCACTATTCGACCCAGATACATGACCGCAATCCGGTTAGAAATATGTTTCACCACACTAAGATTATGGGCAATAAACAGATACGAAAGGCCAAAATCGCGCTTCAAATCATCGAGTAGGTTGATGATTTGCGCCTGCACAGAAACATCCAGCGCAGAGACCGGTTCATCTGCAATAATCAGAGCAGGCCGCAAGGCAATGGCACGGGCAATGCCGATGCGCTGGCGTTGGCCACCTGAAAACTCATGGGGATAACGATTCACCGCACTCTTAGGCAGCCCCACCCTGTCCAGCAACTGGACCACTTGATCTGACAAATCTGCGCCCTTGCTAACCTTATGAATGATAAAGGGTTCTGCCACAATGGCGCCAACGGTCATCCTGGGATTCAGGGAGCTTAAGGGGTCCTGAAAGATGATTTGCATCTGGCGGCGCATGGCCTTTAAAGAGGCCCCTTTTAACGGTAGAATATCCTGGTCCTTAAAACGGACAGCGCCTGCTGTTGGCTCAATTAAACGAAGCACGCAGCGGCCCGCAGTAGTTTTACCGCAGCCCGATTCACCCACCAGGCCCAGCACCTCATTTTCCGCAATGGAAAAGGAGATATCATCCACAGCTTTAACCACACCGGCCTGGCGCGACAGAAAGCCCTTTTTGACCGGGAAATATTTTTTTAGGCCTTGAACGGTGAGCAGCATCATTTACTCCATATGAAAGCAGGCGCTGAAATGGCCGCTTTCCACCTCTGTTTCAAGAGGCCGTTTAAGACAAGCTGCATCCGCCCGCGAACAGCGATCATAAAAACGACACCCTTCCGGGTAATCTGTGGGATCCGGCAGCGTGCCGGCAATGACGTTGAGCCGTTCCCGACGGCCCTGCATCACGGGAATGGAATTCAGAAGTCCCAAGGTGTAGGGATGTTTTGGATTCTCGTAAATCTGCTTCACACTCCCCCGCTCGGCCACCCGTCCCGCATAGAGAACCAGCACTTCATCTGCAATTTCAGCCACAATACCCAGATCATGTGTGATGAAAATAACCGACATCTGCCGACTCGCCTTGAGTTCGGCCAGGAGGTTCAGGATCTGTGCCTGAATGGTAACATCCAGCGCGGTGGTCGGTTCGTCGGCAATAAGGAGCGATGGGTTGCAGGAAAGGGCCATGGCAATCATGATGCGCTGACGCATGCCGCCGGACATCTGGTGTGGATACTCATTGACCCGCTTGTCCGGATCCGGAATGCGGACCAACTTCAACATTTCCACTGCCTTGGCCTGCGCCTCTTTTTTATCGAGCCCCTGATGAAGCAGGAGCGCCTCTTCAATCTGATACCCGCAGGTAAAGACCGGATTCAGGGAGGTCATGGGGTCCTGAAAGATCATGGCCATCTCATTGCCCCGAAGCTTGCGCATCTCTTTTTCCGGCAAAGAAAGAATGGAGCGCTCTCTAAAAACAATATTTCCGGACGTAATTTCAGCCGGTGGAGTAGGCAAGAGGCGCATGATGGCATGGGCGGTCACAGACTTGCCGCACCCGGATTCGCCCACCACGCAAAGGGTTTTTCCGGCTTCCAGAGAAAAGGAGAGATTATCCACCGCATTGACCACACCATCATCAGTGTTGAACCGGACGGTAAGATTTTTGACATCAAGAAGTGGCATGGTGTTAAAAATACAATTCCTTTTCAATTGCTTCTATTAAATTCATTTTTTCGGATCCAGCGCATCCCGAAGCGCATCCGCAAAGATGCTGAAACAGAGGATAATGAGAAACATGGCCGTGGTCGCCCCGAGTAACTGCCAATAGACACCACGACCAATCAGCTCAAGCCGGGCATCGGAAATCATGATGCCCCAACTGGGCTCACCCTGTGCACCCACGCCCAGGAAGCTTAAAATAACCTCAGCCTTGATAGCGGACACAAACATCAGTGAAAAATTGATGATAATGAGATGAAAGATATTGGGCAGAATATGAACCACCATAATCCGGATATGGCCCATGCCAAGGGCGCGGGCAGCCTGCACATAATCCAGCTCTTTCTGCCGGATAAACTCGCTGCGCACAATGCGGCAGATACCGACCCAGGAGGTAAACCCAATGGCAATAAAAACCGCAGTGAGCCCTTTGCCGAGTACCAATGTGAGAGCTAAAAGCAGAATCAAATAAGGAATGGAGTCCAGCGTGGAATAAAACCAGACAATGATATCATCCACTTTACCCCGGTAATACCCGGCCAGGCTGCCAAAAAAGATGCCGATGGGAATGGCAATCAGCGTAGTGATGAGCCCAACGGACATGGCAATGCGTGTGCCCACCAGGACCCGCTTAAACACATCGCGCCCCAGAAAATCCGTTCCGAAAATATGATCCCATGAAGGAGACGCATAAGAAACACCTGCAATCTCACCATACCCTTTTGCCAGTAATCCTGTTTTTGTCAGTAATGCAATAATACAATACAAGGCGATCACAACCAGACAGAAGAGGGCCAGCTTATTTCGTTTTAACTGGCGAATGGCTTTGCGGGTAGGGGAGTCGTGCATCATTTACTCCATCCGAACCCGTGGGTCAACCAGACTGTACATGAGGTCTCCCAGTAAATTACCCAACATATAAAGGACTGACCCGAAAACGGTCATGGCCTTGATAACCGGAAAATCTGCGTCATTAATGGCATTAATGCTGAGACTGCCGAGTCCCGGAATACCGAAAAAGGTTTCAAGCAGAAGTGAACCGGTAAACAGACCGGGCAGCGCCATGGCCAAGCTGGTGATGATAGGAATCAGCGCATTTTTCAATACATGCCGTCCCATGACAACCGGCTCGGACAATCCCTTGGCCCGAGCCGTCAAGACATAGTCGCGACTGGTTTCATTCAGAATCACGGTGCGGTAGAACCGGACATCCCCGCCCAGTGCCACCCCCACCCAGATTAGCGCAGGAAGAATTAAAAAAGGAATACCGGCCCATCCGCTTTCATAACCTGAAATGGGGAAAATGTCGTACACATAAGCCAGGTAATATTGGCCGGCAATGATATAGACCAAGATGCTGACGCTCATACCAATGACGCAGAGCACGACCAGAAGGCGATCGTAAAATCGGTTGCGATAAAAGGCGGCAACCAAAGAGATAATGATTGACAAGAGGGCTGCAAACAGAAAGGCGGGAATAGCCAGGGAGAGAGAGGGACCCAGTCCATCACTGATCATTCCCGTTATTTTCTGATGAGTGGTCCAGGAGCGGCCGAATTCCAGATGCACCAGATCATTCAGATAATCCACATATTGAACCAGCAGGGGCTTATCCAACCCAAGTTGGTGAGTCAATTCCTGAATCTCCTCCGGAGAAGCGTGTTTTCCAAGCATCTGGTAAACCGGATTACCGCCCACCACATTAAAGAGCAGAAAGGTAATCAGCGTGACACCAAGCACCAGTGGAATAGTGTAAAGGATACGGCGCAGGATATATCTTATCATTCACGCCCCAACGAACGGTTACGCTGTTCAATATCAATCTTAAGATATTTAATATTACCGGGCGACACAATCAACGGCTTCCGGTTCTTGAGCCACTGATAGGAAAGTCCTTCAGCCACCCGATGGGTATTAAAAATCCAGGGGCAATCATCGGCCACAATGGCCTTCATCCGACGGATGCAGGTAAGCCGCTCCGGCCCATCCGGCAAGACGGTAATCATCCTGTAAAGTGAATCGTATTCCGGGTTTTTATAATTGGCCGCATTCTCTCCCGGCGCTTCGTTTGGCCCATATAAAAGCTGAAGGAAATTCTCCGGGTCTGGATAATCAGCAGCCCAAGCCAGGCCTGCAATCTGACACTTCTTTTCCTTGAGCCGTTTCAGAAATTCCGGCCAGGTAACGCTTTCCAACTTCACTTTTATGCCAATCGCCGCCATTTCGGAAACAAACTTCTCTCCCATCTGGCGGGCCGTGGTTTCAGAAAGAGTAAGATATTCCAGTTCCGGCAGCCCTTTGCCGCCCGGAAAGCCGGCCTCTGCCAATAACCGCTTCGCTTTTCCCGGATCATACTGCCGATACGGGTTTTTATAATCCGCTTCATACCCGAACATCCCGGGTGGAATCGGACTTTGTGCTTCAACGGCACGACCATTATAAAAAAGTTCTATTGTTTTCTTAACATCTTCGGCCAAAGAGATGGCTTGGCGCAGTTTTTTATAGCGCCCCATTAGCGTATCCGCAAAATTAAAAATGGTGTAAGTGAGATCCAAGTCCGCATACCGGCTCAGCAAAATGCCCTTTTTCCGGTACTCCTCCTTTAAACTTTTGTCGGGCAGGACAATATTGTTGTATTCATCTTTGGGGATACCGGATTGTTCCAGATTGCCCCGAAGAAAATTCAGAATCATGGGCTGAGATTCCATGAAGATGTAAAACTCTATTCTGTCAATGAGTGGGAGCGGCCTGCCGGCATCCTCTAATAAACCGGCAGCACGATCACCTTCCTCCCCTTCCGTAGGATAAAAACCATGATGATAATTGAGGTTCCGTTCAAACACCATGCGCTGACTCCGCCGCCATTCCGTCAGCCGATAAGGGCCCGTGCCCACCGGATGGTTGAGGAACTCTTCCTGATAATAATCCACCGCTTCATGGGGAAACAGAGCGGTGTAACCCATGGTCAGGATATATTTGAAATAAGGAAAGGGTTGGGTCAGCCGAATTTGAACCGTATAATCATCCAAGACTGCTAGACCGGACAGATTCGAAAAATAATCCGCTGAATCGCTCTTTTTAAGTTTTCGGGTGGCATCCCGGAATTCATCCAACCCTTCAATCTTATTTTCAAACAGCCACCAGCCTGTGGAGCGGGTGCGCGCATCTGCCAGCCGTTTGATACTGTAAATAAAATCGCGGGCATTAACCACTCGCCCTTTGCCTTCCGGAAAACAGGGGTCATCTGTAAAACGGATCCCCTTTTTCAAAGGGATGCGCCAGAGCAATCCGTTTTCTGAAATGGTTGGAAGGGATTCCGCCAGGCAGGGTTCAATATCAAAAGGCCGGACCAGGTACTTATATTGATAAAGCGCTTCGTAAACCTGTTTCTGGCAGATATGGGAATAGAGATCAGACACATCCGCCGGATCAAAACCTTTGATTTTGGCAATGAGTACATCACGGTGGACATTACCCAGCTTTTTTTTCTGAAAGGAACAGCCCGGTAAGAGGAGAAAGAGAAGCAATGCGCAAAGTAAAAGGAAGCGCATGAAAAAGGACCGCTATTCCCGGACTTTGAGTCCCGCTTTTTTAACCAGACCGGTAACGATGCGCTTGAGTTCATCATCAGAAAGGCGGAGTCCCTGGTTCAGTGCTTCCATGCGCGTGTAGCTGATGGTGCGGTCCAGAGGCATGGGCAGGGCCACGGAAGAGGCGATTTCAAAAAGCTTTTTTACAATGGCCAGCTTCTGACCGTTTTCGGAGGCCACTTCCTCAAATCCGGCGGCCCGGTCAAGCTCTCCTGATTTGGCCCCAAGCGACAGCATGGTCTGGCCGACCGCCCCATCCGCCTTCTTTTCGATGACTGCATCAAAACGGGTGGAGCGAGTGTCAGCAGCCGGCGCTGATTTGTGGGAGGTTTTATGTTCAGCCGGTTTCTTATGATCTTTATCATCGCGTTTTTCGCGCTTGGCTTCGTTCTTTTTGACCTTTTTCAGAACAAGACTCTTATTTTTCAGTGCCTTGATGCCGCAATCATGACAGACTGCCGCACGAATGCCATCAAGTTCAAGACGGGCGATTTCGGGCACCGCTGCACCGCAGCAGTCGCACTCCTTGAGCACCTGAAGAACCTGGGTGATACCCTCCTTGATTTCGCGCAGGATTTCAAGGTCACGGCTTTCCAGGTGCTTTTTTTTGGCCACACCCTGGAATTTCGTGAGCAGTTTATTCAGGTTTCCGTCCGCCATCGTCTGTTCCTTTCGATTGTATGAATAAATAATTGTTTTCCAAAATGAGATACAAGTCCTGTGTAGGATAAACCTTTTTTCGCGCGTTTAAATTAAACATACCTTTAATTTGAACGCGTTCAGATTAAAGGCATGTTTAATCTGAACGAGGGGAGAATAGACTATCGATTCCATGCCGGAGAGTCATATTTAGCAGCCAACAGACCGATACGCGCTTCCTCTTCCGGAGAGAAATGATATAATTCCACCGGGAATCCAAAGACTTCAGAAAAACCACTTCGGAATGCTGCAACCGCTTCGTCAAAAGAAGGGCAAACCCCCGCCTCCTGCAGACAGATGGCCTCTCGCTTCAGTTCATCTCGATATTTTTGCCGCGCTGGTTCATTAAGATTCAGCAGGTTGGCCAAGTCAAGTCCGGGCAGAAGAGGTAAAGAACCATGCTGCAAAAAGCGGTTTTTGTCGCGCCGCTGGGCACTGCCGATTATCTTGCGTCCCTGTACCAAAAGTTCAAACCGGGAAACTGATGAAAAACAGGGCAGAGAAGCGCTCCCCTTTTCCCGCCGATCAGACGCTCCCCCCTTTTCCACTTCAGCTGTAACCCCGAGCCGTTTGAGAGTAGCCACCAGCCCCTCTGAAATCTTGAGATAAGTGGAATTCAAATCCGGGCCGAAGAGACCGCCTGTCTCGCCTGCAATGGAGTAAGTGATTTCCTGATCATGCAACACCGCCCGGCCGCCGGTGAGCCGCCGCACCACCGAAACTCCGGCTGCCTGGGTCCGCGCTACATCAATTTCCTGCGCGGCCTGCTGGCCAAAGCCTAAGGATATGGCCGGCGGCGACCAGCCGTAGATCCGAAGAAAGAGGCCACTCTTTTCACGAAAGAGAAATTCGTCAACGGCCATATTGTAACTGGCATGGGAAAGCGGGGATGTAATGAAATTGAAAGACATTTTATCTTTTTATCAAGCCTTAAGGCTTTTCAGGATAGCTTTAAAGCCTTCCAATCCGGTTTGCAGATTTTCTACAATTTCAGCAGCAATCACATCGGGTTCCGGTAAATTATCCAAATCCGTTAAATTGTCATCCTTGAGCCAAAAGATGTCCAGGCTGGTTTTATCCCGCTCAATGATTTCCCGATAGCCATATTTCCGCCAACGGCCTTCCGGACTTTTGTCGGACCAGGTTTCTTTCCGCTTATTCCGGTTTTCCGGATTATAGCACTTAATGAACTCCTGCAGATGCTCAGGCCGAAGTGGATCTTTTTTTAAGGTATGGTGCGTATTGGTTCGATAGTCAAAAAACCAGACCTCTTTTGTCCAGGGTGCTTTTGCAGCCGGTTTATTGTCAAAGAAAAGAACATTGGCTTTTACCCCTTGCGCATAGAAAATCCCGGTAGGTAATCTTAAAATAGTATGCAAATCCGTTGTCTCAAGAAGCTTTTTTCGGACAATCTCACCCGCTCCTCCCTCAAACAGCACATTATCCGGTACAACCACCGCCGCTTTTCCCGTGGTTTTTAAAATAGTTCTGATATGCTGAATAAAATTGACCTGTTTATTGGAAGTCGTTGCCCAGAAATCCTGCCTGTTATAAGTCAGCTCTTCCTTTTCCTGTTCACCTTCATCATTGGTGACGGTCAGGCTGCTTTTGCGGCCAAAAGGGGGATTAGCCAGCACATAGTCAAAGCGGATTCCGGGATCAGCAATAATGGCATCCGTGGAATTCACCAGACTTTCGCCGGTCAACTCGCCGATATTGTGGAGAAAAAGATTCATAAGGCAGAGTCGCCTCGTATTGGCCACAATCTCCCACCCTTTGAATGTCTTGGTTTTCAGGAATTCCTTCTCGGATTTATCCATTTTGTGGGTCTTGACCAGAAAGTCATAGGCTCCCAAGAAGAAACCCCCTGTACCACAGGCGGGATCGGCAATAGTTTTATTGGGTTCAGGGCGGACGCACTCCACCATGGCGCGGATAAGCGCGCGCGGCGTAAAATACTGGCCTGCACCGCTCTTGGTATCCTCCGCATTCTTTTCAAGAAGCCCTTCATAAATATCGCCTTTGACATCCGCAGTCATGGAAACCCAATTTTCCGCATTAATCATGTCGATAATCTTGAAAAGTTTGGCCGGATCCTGGATTTTATTCTGGGATTTCACAAAAATCTGTCCGAGCAGTCCCTTTTCCTGTCCCAGTTCTTTAAGCAGGGTTGCGTAATGGTTTTCGAGCTCCGCTCCTTTAAGCTTGGTCAGGCTCTGCCAGTTGTATTTCTTGGGCACATGGGTATCGCGATTATAAGGCGGCCTGGAATATTCGTCCGCCATCTTTAAAAACAAGAGATAGGTAAGCTGTTCCAGATAGTCCCCGTAGCCCACACCGTCGTCGCGGAGGGTGTTGCAGAAGGACCAGACTTTGGCGATGATGGATTCTGTGGTCATGGGGTTTTCCGTTAAATGTTTTTTTCCGGCTTTATATGCGATAAGATATTTTTCTTCGAGGACGGCGGCAGAAAGTTTTCTCCAGTCACCACTTTCCGGCCTGTTTTATCCTCCAGTTCAACGCGTGCGTTTCGTGCGATACTCCCGCCACGCTTACCCGCATCCGCGTTCTCGTCCATTCCCGTCGCCTTTACGGTTTCGGCAATCTGGCGGGTTGAAAGTTCCGCTAATGCGGTAAAAATGAGCTCCGCCTCGCTCATGTGGTCCCGCAGGTTCCGGGTGCGGATGCCTTTCAGGTTTTTATGGTCCTTAACCGACAACCCCGCCCATTCTTGATGGATGATATTAGTCAGGATTGCATATTCCTCCTCCTGCGTAATCTCATGATTCTTCCAATAATCCGTAAGTTTGTTCCTGGTTTCATGGCCCATCATCCGCTGTTGA
>MGVN01000254.1:0-147 GCA_001800515.1 Elusimicrobia bacterium RIFOXYB2_FULL_49_7
CTTTTTGACCAGGGGATTGACTTTCACATCAATGCCATCGCAGATATTGCCTTCATCATCTATCTGGCGTGCCCGTTCCACAACCGGTCCTGCACTCAGTTCGCCGGCTATCTTGCAGATGGCCAGGTAGCTTTCTTCTGCATCTTT
>MGVN01000254.1:183-18873 GCA_001800515.1 Elusimicrobia bacterium RIFOXYB2_FULL_49_7
CCGATAATCGAGCTCCAATAAATCAGCCAGTTTCGGAAGATCGAGTCGTTTCAGGTTATATTCAATGTCCGGATTGTCGGTATAAAAATTCATGCTTTTATCCTTTGGATTTATAGGCCTTGATCATCATGGGGATCACTTCTTTCAGATCTCCGACAATGGCGTAATGAGCGATTTTCAGCATGGGGGCATCAGGGTCGCTATTGATAGCAATTATTTTACTGGAATGCTCCATGCCTGCGCGGTGCTGAATAGCGCCGGAAATACCGCAGGCAATGTAGAGTTTTGGACGGACCGTGGTGCCGGTCTGGCCTACCTGATGATCGTGTTCAATCAGTCCGGAGTCCACGGCTGCGCGGGAGGCGCCTACTGTACCGCCGATGGTTTTGGCCAATTCGAAAATGAGCTTGAAATTCTCGCGGCTGCCAACGCCAGCACCACCGGAGACGATGATATTGGCACCTGTAAGGTTGACCTTACGGCTACCGACCACTCGCTTGATCATTTTTACGATGAAGTCTTTGGAGGAAAAATCGACCTTGAATTTGACGACCTTGCCTTTCCGTTTTTTGTCCGGCGCAGCCAACTTCATGACCCCTTCGCGAACCGTGGCCATTTGGGGCCGGTGTTCCGGGGAAACAATAGTGGCTACAATGTTACCGCCGAATGCGGGACGGATCTGATAGAGAATCTTTTCATAAACCTTTTTAGTCTTGGGATCTTCGTGATTGCCGATGGCCAAATCCGTGCAGTCTGCAGTAAGGCCTACTTTTAACTCGCTGGCAACCCGGGGGGCCAAGTCGCGGCCAATAGAGGTGGCGCCAAAGAGCACGATTTGCGGCTTGGTGGTCTTAATGACCTTAACCAGCGCTTTGGCAAAGGGGAGGGTTTCATAAAAAGAGAGGCGGCTATCTTCCACAGTATAGAAGATATCGCATCCGTAGGCAAAGAGGGCCGGTGCGTATTTGGCCTGTGCTTTGCCGATGGCCACAGCGCATACTTTGACACCCAATTGGTCGGCAATATCGCGTGCCTTGGAAACCAGTTCAATGCTCACTGGCGCTACTTCATTGTGCTCGGTCTCAATGTAAATCAGAACATCGTTTTTAGACTCAATGACAGTTGAACCTTTCAGTTTGGGAGCAACCGTTTTGGTCTTTTTGACAGCCTTGACGGCTTTCTTGGGGGTCGGTTTCTTTTTAGACAAAGGTCTTCTCCTGGATCAGTTCCTGCATGAATTCCTTGATGGCCGCTTCAGTGGGGGCAATTTTCTTAATGTCGCGGGCTGCGAGTACCACATTTTCAATCTTTTTAACCTTGGTGGGTGAACCGGCCAGGCCGATGGATTCCGGAGTGCATTTAAGGTCTGCTGCAGTCCAGGTTTCAATGAGCAACCCTTTGGCGCTCAGTTCCGCACATTTTTTATCGACTTCCGAAGTGACCCAGTCAGCAGCATAGTTCTCGCCCGGGGTGGCGGCTTTGACTGCTTCCTCGACCTCGATGCGCGTTTTGGCTTTTTTGAATTTCATCAGGTATTTAGCGCCAAAAGAGCGGGGCTGGTTGGCTGAGGCGGTAACCGTCAGAAGCAAGGGCAACCCGGCTTCCAGAACTTCCGAAGAACGACCCAGGGAGCGGCGCAGGGTAATCCGCCTTTTCTGGATATTGACCACTTCTTCGACATAGGTGATTTGGTTCATCGGAACCTTTTCTGCCAGCTGGGGACCCACTTGGGCTGTGTCGCCGTCAATGGCCTGTCGTCCGCAGAGAACCAGGTCTGCTCCCCCTACCTTCTTGACAGCTTGGGCCAAGGTATAGGAAGTGGCCAGGGTGTCTGCACCGGCAAAGGCGCGATCCGTTACCAAAACAACGCGATCCGCACCCCGGTAGAGCGACTCCCGGAGAATGTCTGCTGCGCGAGGGGGACCCATACAGACCACGGTTACTTGGGCGTCGAAACGCTCTTTCAAGGAGATGGCCATTTCGAGGGCATTCAAATCCTCGGGGTTGAAGATGGCGGGCAGGGCTGCTCGATTCACGGTACCATCTTCCTTCATCGCCTGCCCGGAGATGTTGTGGGTATCGGGAACCTGTTTGGCTGTTACGATTATTTTTAGTTCCATAGTGCCGATAAAAATATTAAAAAAAAGAAAGAGAATACCAGAATTAAGTTAAACTTTTCAAAAAAAGGCTGTTTTTAACCGATTTTCCCGGCTAACCGCCCCATGGAAAAGGCGGCCATCAGGTTGAATCCCCCACTTTCGCCATCCACATCCACCACTTCACCGGCAAAGAAGAGTCCTTCAATCAACCGAGATTCCAGGGTTCTGGGATTGATTTCATCAAGAGAAATCCCTCCGGCAGTCACTTGCGCCTCTGCTAACGGACGAGTATTGCCAATGGAAAGGGGGAAGTGCTTGATGGCTGATAGTAGTGCTTTTCGCTCCTTAGCTGAAATTTGATGGCCCCATTTTTCCGAAAAAAGGGCAGTTTGGCGCAATACTGCCTCTACTAACCGGTCTGGTAGCCATTCGCGAAGCAGGGTTTTGATGGGCAAACGGCCTTTGGTATCCAGGAAAAATAAGAGCATGTCTTCTGTCTCCTGGTCGTTCTGTTCTGAGATAAAGTCCAATTCCAAAACCACTTTTTGCGACTTTGCCAAGGATTGGGCCACGGTCCTGCTAAGAAGAAGAGGCAGGGGGCCGGATAAGCCGAAATGGGTAAACAGAAGATCTCCTTCCCGGACAGCGACCTTTTCATTATTACATAAGAGAGTGGCTTTGATGGCCGGAAGGCTTAACCCTTGCAGGGTCTTTGGAAGTTCTTGATTTTCTGTGACCAAGGGAACCAAGGCAGGTAGAATAGGGGTGATGGTATGGCCTGCCTGTTTAGCCAGTTCAAAGCCGCTGCCATCTGACCCGGTGGTGGGGTAGGAGGCGCCGCCGGTAGAAATAATGACTTTATCTGCCTGAATGCACTTTCCATTTTGAAGAATAACACCGCAGACTTGCTTGTCTTTGAAATGGATGGTCTGGACAGGCATATTATATAGTATAGATACCCCTAAAGCGGTTGCATGGGCAGCCAAGGCTTGTGCCACCCGATTGGCATTGCCCTCTTTGGTGAACAGTTTTCCATCTTCTTCTTCAACGGTCTCAATACCCAGCTTTTCCAGGAAGTCCAATAGGTCTGGGGTATGGAAATGGTGGGCTGCCTGGCGTAAAAAGGGGCCGTTCTTTCCAAATGCTTCTAAAAACCGGTCTATATCGCATTGGTTGGCCAGGTTACCTCGACCATTGCCCGTAATGGAAAGCTTGATGCCCGGTTTGGCCATCTTTTCAAAGAGGGTGACTTTGGCGCCTGCTTCAGCGGCGGTGATGGCAGCCATGAGGCCGGCGGGTCCTGCGCCGATGATGGCGAGATGGTGTGTGGGGGAGGGCATCATTTTACTCTTTGAAAATAGTGCTTTGTTATCGGAGTGACTCCTTAAAGAACAAAGGAAATATAGAATACCGGGAAAAAGGAATCAATCGACACGGATTTGAATTCTGCAAAGGAACCGAATTTTATTTGCGTCCAGGGTTGTTGAGGGGTGTTTTTATTGTGAATGATGTTCCGGTATGATACATAATAACCATGCAGTAATGTATTGTAACTACTCACGTCCCAAGCACGGCCCCTCTTTGAGTCCCGTAGGTTGACGATTTCAAATATTGACAAATAGGATCTTCACAAAGACAGGTCCAGGATTTTATTTTGTTGTTATGCCAATCACGATAACGCGCGAAGAATTTCATCAGATATATGTTCAAGGTGAAGATGCGGTTTATGCGTTGGTTCAAATGCTGGTTCAGCGTTACAATAAGCTTGAAGAAAGAGTTACCGTCCTTGAAGCCCGCCTCGGTAAAGACAGCCATAACAGCAGCAAACCGCCTTCGAGCGACTGGAATCGCAAAACGCCACAAAGTTTGCGGGAGAAGACCGGGAAACGCGGAACCTTGCATACCGCTCCATTTCCCAGGGGAGTGGACGCACCCGTACAATACGGTCCCAGCATCAGAAGTATACTGGTATATTTTTCGCAATACCCATTGTTGCCGCAAAAGCGCCTTACGGATGCTATGACGGACCTGTTTGATGTTCGAATAAGTGAAGGCACGGTGAACAAAGCCATTCAAGAGACCTATGTCCGTCTGGAGGCCACCGAATCGGCCATCAAGGATGCCATTCTTGGCTCGCCGGTGGTGCATGGCGATGAAACGGGCATGTATGTTGCCGGTAAGAGGATATGGCAGCATACGCTTGGAACCTCGCTGCATACCTATTTCTTTTGTCATGGCAACCGTGGTAAGGCTGCGCTTAGGGAAGACGGAACATTGGAAGGTCTGAACGTGACCTCCGAATGTCCAAAGTTAAGCAAAAAGTATCCGGCTGTTTCCGAAGCATGTTCGGCGCACAGGCATTCTGTCGCATTCGGGGATACATATCGACTGTTCGTAAACATGGTGTAAATGTTTTCGATCAACTGGCTAAATGTTTTGACCCTTCTGTCGAAAAGCTTGTTTTGCTTCCGCTGGGACGTGAGTAGTTACAAAAGGTTTTATCTCGCTGATTTCTGATGGTGAGTTACATACATAGCATTTGGATTTCATTTTTGTGTCCATAATTATTTATAATCTGCCATTTGAACCCTATGTGTTTGTAAATCTATAACTCTACTTTGTCGAGAGATCTTTAATTCTTGGTGCGAACAACTCCTTTAATGCGGATATAAACCCCTGGACGTTCAGGGCTTCCTGATAATACTGACTTTCCCTGATCCGGATCATGCCCATCTTATCTATATCAGAAAAATATTTCTCAACTAGGTCCGCGGCGTCCTTGACGTAAGAATTTTTATGATATTCGGCGTGAAATTGAAGTGATTCATCCCATTCTTTTTTCGTTATGGTTGCCGTTATGGTATAAAGGTCCAGGGCATGATACCGGCCAAAATCCTTTGTCGGATCCTCCAGCCGGTCGCTGAACGCAAAAAGCTTCATCATCAGGAAAGAAAAAGGATGCGGGACATACACTTCTCCGGTCCAGGCAACCCCGCCTGTCAATGCTCCGTTGACAGGAACAGAGAGCAATCCTTGTTCCAAGGTAGGCACTTCGTCCACCGGGTGCGCGTGAAGCCCGATGGAGGGATTTGGCCGCGCACGTCTATTGTCAGCTTTAACAGTCGTGTTCTTGAAACTGCTTTGCGGTCCTGTCAGAATATCGATTTTAATTCCCCGGGCATCATTCTCCGCTGAGACGGGTCTTACAAACTGATAGTTTTCGGCGCCGGGTATTGCTTTGTAACCGAGTTTTTTAAGTGCTTGAGAAAGCGGCTTCAGCTTTGTTGAGTGGATGAGTAATTCTGGACGGAGGAAAAGGTCGATGTCGTTGGTTGACCTGGCTTCGGGCCATTTTTTCAGAAGTGTCGATGTTCCCAGCTTCTGAATGTGGTCCACTTTGAGAAAGATGCCGAACCCGCCGCCGATGATCAGCTTCACATCCGTGCCGGAAAGCTCGTGCAGCAGGTCCAACAGAGACGTTCTTAAATCGGGCATGGTAATCATTGCAGAGTCTTTTTAAGGGGGGTTAGAATCTCATTTCTCACCTGTTGGGCGGTTTCCTGGTCCCGCTTGTCCCCTTTCATGAGTTCCAGATAGGTTTGGACCGGAGAAGACCATAAGAGGCCGTTTTCCTCACGAGCATCAAAATAAACCGTGGCGTCTTCGATTTCCACTAATTTCAAGTTTGCAAATTTATCGGTTTCTTTTCCGGGAAGTTGCTTTATGACCTCTTCCGGCCGGGCGGAATAAATGGTCACCTCCTCCCCTCTTTGCATGACTGCATACCGTGAAACAGAAGATAAGCCGCCAACCATGACTGGTGTGTTCGCTTCTTTCGAGGATTCGGCAAGCCGTTTTAACAAAGAGAGTCTGTCTAAATCAACCTTCAAGCTGATTATGGAGCGATTTTCGGGAGCACGGTAATTTTCTGAAAGTTTGTCGAGCAACACTTCCGGCTGAAGAAGTCTTATTTGACCGTTATTGCGCGAGATGATCAGGTCATTTTCCATTTCGGCGAGGGCTTTGGATACCGTGGACAAATTAATTGAGGGCCGGTTGAGGGCTTTGGACATGAAATCAAGGTCTTTAATGCCCTCCAGGACCTCGTTCACGGATGTGAAAACCGGCCGCACGAGAAAAAGACGGCTGACAAGGGAGCTGTTTTTCCGGTAAACGTTTTTTATGGGCGAATAGGAAGGAAACCGGTTGGGCTGCCCTGTCCGGTAGATTGCGAATTTGTCGGCCGCGGTGACAATGCCGTTTCCGCAAAGGTCGATGCCACTGATACCCTCTTTTTCCAATTCTTTCAATCGCTCCTCATTAAGAAAAGGAACGATAAGCATGGGCAGGAGGTTTTTGGTGAGCCTGGTGTTTTTAAGGAGGCTCAGAGCGTCCATAAAAGCCTTGGGCGTGGAGAGCGCTTTTATCTCAAGGGCAAAATCAGCTTTTACCTTGGCCCATGTAATTTCGACAAGCCCGTCCAGCCGGGCGCCTGCTTTCGGCTGCTTGCGTTCCTTAAAACGCAATGACAGCGGCGGAAAGGACACCCTCCCCTGTTTCAAACGGCTTATTATTTCCGCTTCATTAAGCGGTTTCTTATTATTGTTCATTTTCCTGATTAGGAAAATATACTATTTTAGGAAATTTTGCAAGGATTTATTCATTGGGTTGGGTTTGCGTTATTGACCGGGTTGTGATAAGAGTTCTTTCCCCTGGATATGGATAAAGCAGTTGTTATCCGAACCCAGGCCGAGGCGATTGGTACGAACGCTTGTCAAATAATTCCTATTTTCTTTAGGAAAGCATTTACCTGCTGAAAAGCGTCCTGCTTTATAAGTTCGATTTCTTCTTTGTCCTCGAGCTCTTCAAATGCCGTGCTACTGTACTACAGCAAATTTCGCAAACTGTTTTACCTTATTACTTTTAATTCCCACCACGTATATACCAGGCACGAGTGCAGGTGTTTTCGTGAAATCTTCCTGAAATCAATCAAAAAGAGCAAGGCTGCGCCGGTGTTCAGTTTGGCACGTTTCTCAATCAGCATATCCGGTGTCCTCAAAGACGGAGTAGTCGGGTCGGTAGTCATTGCCATCTTCCGTGTTCGTGACAAGCGGTATTGGCGATGGAGATGTCGGTGGCGGCCTTTGTTCCCGCCGCACACTTCGGCAGGCTCCTATGATGCGTAGTCAATAGCTACCTTCATTTTTCCGTTCTGAAATTGAACTTGCGATTTCCTAATCGCAAGTCCCGCACGGTTCCTCCGTGCGGCCTTTTTCTCAGCAATGAACCAGACACCTTTTCAGGCTCCTATTCGTGGTCAGGCCACAGCCTACTTTCCGGAAAGTCGGAAACCAGTGTCAACATACTCAGTGTCGTGCTGCAATTGCACAGCTTGCCGACCGTTGTACACTTCCTTCCGAAACTTGTCTTGGTTGTCTTTTCATTGTCTTTGTCTTCAATGCTATTTTCAGCGGGCAACGCCCAAGTTGATAGGGCGTGTTCGTCACAACCAATGTGCGAAGTCGAACCGTGAGTTTACGGGCAACTGCTACGATTGCCTTCTTTTTGCTGCTTGTACGCGAATAAATGTCCTGGAACTTATGCAGAAGGGCCGGGTCTTTCTTATAGGCGGTCCAGGCGCTTTTAACCAACCACGCTCGCACCGCACGATTTCCCTGTCCGGTAATTCGCCCTCGTCGAACAGTCTCGCCAGTTGAATACTCGCTGCTGGTCAGTCCCGTAAAGGCTGCTATTTTCTTTTCAGACGAGAATCGTTTGGCAATATCTGTACCCCATTCAAGAACAAGCCGGATTGCGGTATACCAGCCTACTCCAGGAGCAGACTCAAACAGTTGAAATGTCGGAGCATATCTCGGTTTCTTGCTTAATTCTTTTAGACGGCAAACGAGCTTTTTCTTCGTCTCTTCAAGGTGTCGTAGCGTATTCAGAAAAAGTGTCAGACAATATTGCAATGGTTCGGCAATACTTAACTCCTCCAGTTTTTGGTAGTCCCGATCGTACCATGCCCCAGCAGGAAACTCCTCCTCGTATCCGTGAAAATCCAGAAATTTCCGAATTCTATTCTTTTGACGAGTGATATCTTTCTGTACTTGAATGAGCATTCGGCTGGCCTGCCGGTCTTCTCGTAATTCTTTGTCCGGCACATAGCACGTCTTGAAATCCCCATTCTCCAGGTTAATAGCCAGACGACGGGCATCAATCTTATCGCACTTCATCCGGCTGTCTTTTTCCTGTGTAACCGTGTGCGGTGGTGTGACCACACACTCAATCCCATCCGCAGCAAGGCGGTCGTGCAGGGTAAACCCCTTAAAGCCTGCTTCGTATAGGACCTTGATTTTGCATCCTGGAAACCCGTTTCGAAAATAGGCCAGTAAAACCGCGTATTGGGCCGGCATACTGGTCTCTTGAATAACAATTCCCCCGCTTCGAACACACAATTTCCAGGTGCGCTTCGAATCTTCAAGACCCACAAAAATAATTTGGTTTTTTGCAATGCAATTAATCATCTTTTTCACCGGCTACCTTCCTTTCAATTTGTGGCGCTTAGCGACCACGTTTTAAGAAACGACCTAACTGGTCAACCTTAATAAGGAAGGTAGCTTTTTTATTTCTGCATAACATAGTAACTCAGTGCGGGCTCCGGACATTTCAGCGGGTCAGCCTTATACACCAGTCGGATGAGCGCGGCCCAGCCCATCAGACAACGCTTGGGCAGGGCTGGCAATGCTGCAGCGGCTTCCCCAGTCGCCTTCCCGGCTTTTGCCGCAAGTCCGCGCTTCTTGTTCGAATACCAACCATAAACCTCACCCCCGGCCCCTCTCCTAAAGGAGAGGGGTGAAAGCTTTGATTTCAAAGGGCTTGAAGACCTGGAAATTGCGCGGGATGCCGGCCTTAAGCTCCTCATGGCCGGCCTGTGGGTAAGGCAAATAATTTTTAAAATCAATACATTACAGAACGGTGTGCGAGAAGTTTCTTCTTATTACTCCCCTTGCAATTTTCTTTATTGACTCTCTCATTTTATAAGTTCCAGGTACTTTGACCTTACCCCTTGCGGAGTAGATAACCGACAAAAATACAGCCCGTCAGGCAACTGCCCACCCTTAAATTCTACTTGGTGGTTACCCGCCGCTAATTTTCCATTTAATAGAATGATTATTTCTTTTCCCAAAACATCGAATATTTTTAACGTTACAAATCCAGGACGAGGCAGGTAAAAGGCAAGGGTTGCCGAGGAATGGAATGGATTAGGAGAGATTTTGATTTGATAATCTTCCGTTTGGGCAATATCTTGCCGGGTTACTTGAACCGCAGTGCTGTCTTTTACCAAGATTATACTCAGCGGCCCGTTAAAAGTACCAGTTACATTTCCTATATTGACAGGTATTTGCCCCGTAGTCACTATGGCGACCGAGCCTACCGGCTGGGTATTGTTGGTGTTGGGAATGTAGGCTAAGGTGTCGTTGAGAAAAACGCCCATGTGCGGCTGTATCCCTCCCGAGGTGATATATGTGGGACTTTGCACCGGATTTAAAGGGTCTGTCGTATTAAAAAAGTATAGACGACCCGAAGTCTGCGCCGAGAGGAGAAACTGTTTGCCATCGGGTGAAAACACCCCTCCGCTCGGCTGGGGTGGCGGTGCAGTATACGAAATGGGGATTGAACTGACTATCTTCATGCTGTCCAGGTTCAGAATATCAATGGTATTTTGTCCATGCGTGGTGCAATACACCAGATTTTCTGTTGGGTGTATATCCAAACCTTCCGGTTCATAGGTAGTGTTGGGGTAATTATACCTGTAAATGAGGGAATCGCCTGTCAAGTCAACCACCGCAACACGCGCCTGGTTCCGGCAGCTGACTACCGCATATTTACCGTCATGACTGACGACAACATTGGTCGGCTGCTTTCCGCACGGCACGGATGAAACCAACGACAAGGTCGGGGGGAACGTGTTCCCGGTGACGCTGATAATGTCCAGGGGATCGGTGGAATCCTGTACGCCGTCCGTTCCCTCGGTGCCGGCATAGAGCCTGCTCCCGTCCGCGCTGATGGCCAGACCTTTGGGGTGCAGACCCATTCCTGGGACGCTGATAGGCGGATAGGTTGCTGTCCATGTATGCAAATCAATTACGCTGATGGCATTGCCTGTATTGCAGGCTACGAACACCCAGTTATGAACCGTATCCAGTACAATTCTGGCGATATTCGGGACAGGCACTCCAATTGAGTCGGCGACCCGGATGGAGGCGCTTTTAGCGTTTGTAACGGGGTCGATTTTACTGACTTTGGCGTTGTAAGTTTCGCCGACAAGGATATAATCCTGGGCTGATGATGGTAGAGCGAAGAAAAGCAAACCTAATAAAATCACATGAGTCCATGCTTTCATAAGAGATCTCTCTTATTTGCTTGAGAGTTGTTAAATCCGGCCTAAGTTTCTCTTTTCCTGCCTGATTAATCCCGCCCTTTTTTCGGGTTCCGGGAATCTTCCTGTAAAAGATATTGAGAAAAAGTGGGTGCCATTTTAGTTTCTTTCTGCTCACGACCAAGAATAAAATACCTGTCAACGTCTCCGGAAGCAAAGGGAATTTTACGCCGCCGCCATGTCCTTACTTGGGAATATGCTGCGTGACCTCGGCCCGAAAGTCGAACGGCTTGAAGACCTGAAAATTGCGAGGGTTGCTGGCCTTGAGCTCTTCGTGGCCGGCCTGTGGATAGGGCAGGCATTCCGATTTCCCTGCACGATAGATGACCTTGCCGTCCGGGTTGACGCTGATAATGCGCGCAAGGCTGAAGGGCGTGCGTGCCATATACATTCATGAGCCCTGTTTCCAATAGACCACTCTCCCGACACAAGATGACCCAAGCATGAACACGACAGGCCTTTAAGGATCCTGCTACCGCAATACGGGCAGTCGGTGAGCCCCGGGAAGTCCAATAGGTCTGGGGTATGGAAATGGTGGGCTGCCTGGCGTAAAAAGGGGCCGTTCTTTCCAATTTGAATTCTGCAAAGGAACCGAATTTTATTTGCGTCCAGGGTTGTTGAGGGGTATTTTTATTGTGAATGATGTTCCGGTATGATACTTTGTAGAATTATTGACAAGAAGGTTTTCGAGAACGGAAAAGGAAATAGTATGATTCTAACGGATAAACAACGGATTGTTGCTGTTTTTGTTTTAGGCCTATTTCAATTCCTTTTTTCTGCAACTTATAAAACAACTGTAAATCAGCAGATCAATGGAAACATGTGGTATGAAATTGGAACATTTCTTTTTTTGGCAGAGAGTGGTGGAAATCTGTTGCTAAAGAATGATGGTACTAACGGATATGTCGTTGCCGATGCTGTTATGTTTAAAAAAGGGGATGTTGAGGTTCTCCTGGATAACAGTGATTCAAGCGGCGTATCGATTATGGGAGATTGGGTCGAATCGTCCTCTACTATCGGGTATTATGGCACAAACTATCTTCATGATGCCAATATTTTAAAAGGGGAAAAATCGATTAGATATACACCGGTTCTTCTAGAGGATGGCGAATACCAAGTTTTTTTACGGTGGACGGCGACCTCGAACCGGGCAACGAATGTTCCTGTAGAAATCGCTTATAACATAGATACATCTCAACATAAATTAATTGTTGTGAATGGTTCCGGTAGCGGGAATTATTATTTTGGCGAGGAAATTACCCTTATTGCAGATACACCTCCATTACACCATCAATTTTATATGTGGTCGAGTGATAATGGATATTATTTTTCAAATATTAGAAATGATACGACCATTTTCACAATGACCGATAAAGAGGTGTCCGTAACCGCGGTTTATTGTGATTCGGCGGACTTGCCATCCCGACTAATAAGGAATCTTGATTCAGGTCTTACTCAAACAATTGTAACTTATGGTACCAGTTTAACGGAATATGGTGCTTGGGTGGATCGATTACGAGATTCTTTATATTTGCGGTATTCGAATTTGGCTACGGTAATCAACAGCGGCGGTTCTGGAATGTGGTCGGAATGGGGAGTCGATAATCTGCAATCAAAAGTTCTTAACTATAATCCAGACGCGGTTTTTATTGAATTTTCCATGAATGATGCTGTAGATCGTTTTGACTGCTCTACAGAATTAAGCCGTTCAAATTTAGAAGACATGATTAACCGGATTCTCAAACAAAATCCTTTTTGTGAAATCATACTTCAGACTATGAATGCTGCGCCTTTAAGCAGCTCCCGTCCCAATCTTGAAGATTATTATCAAGTTTATCGGGATGTTGCATCTGAGGAGAAGCACATCCTTATAGATCATTATCCAAACTGGATAAATCTTTATGAAACGAATGCGGCACTTTTCAATGCCTACATACCTGATGGCGTGCATCCGAATGCGACAGGTCATAGTGATATCACCATGCCTGAAATAAGTAAGGTTTTATTTAATAACGCTGAAACCACACTAAATTCAGAATACCATCATTCGCCGTTTTTCTTAAGCGTTGCTCCCAATCCTTTTACGAATCGTATCGTGATTGATTTTCGAGGAGAAAAAGAGGATTCAAGAAAAAAGGCTGATATAAGAGTATATCGTATTTCCGGAAAGTTGGTTGGATTTATTCCCTCCCTCTTACTTCCATTCAATATCACTTGGAATCCGAATAATGAGCCGTCGGGTATATATATTGTTAAAATAAAAGTTGATAATGAAATATTTACCAGGCATATTACCTTGCTCAGATAAGGTTATTCTTTCATAACACTTTCAAAATAACCCATCCTACATCTTGACTTTCCCCTTTCATCTTATTATATTGTTAGCACTCAAATGAGAAGAGTGCCAACATCTCTTACTTATAATAACCCAAACCCTTAAACGGAGGTATTTTTATGAAAGTAAAGCCCCTGTCTGACCGTGTTCTGGTGAAACCCCTGGAGCCGGAGACAAAAACATCTGGTGGAATCATCATTCCTGACAATGCCAAGGAAAAACCGCAGGAAGGCGAAATCGTTGCTGTGGGCCCCGGCAAGTACGAAGAAGGCAAGAAGATCGAAATGGAGCTGAAGGTAGGAGACAAGATTCTGTACGGAAAGTATTCCGGCTCGGAAATCACAGTGGACAGCAAAGAATACCTGATCATGCGCGAGAGCGATGTTCTTGCAAAGATATAATTCGTTATAAATAAACAAATTAAGGAGATTTTACTATGGCAAAACAGTTACAATACAGCTCCGAAGCCCGTGCTGCTCTGAAGCGCGGTGTTGATCAGCTGGCCAATGCAGTTAAAGTAACACTGGGTCCCAAGGGACGCAATGTAGTCATCGATAAATCCTTTGGTTCGCCCACTATTACAAAAGATGGTGTTACCGTAGCAAAGGAAATTGAACTGCCCGATGGTTATGAGAACATGGGTGCCCAGCTTGTGAAGGAAGTGGCGAGCAAGACCAGCGATGTGGCCGGCGACGGAACCACGACGGCGACAGTGTTGGCCCAGAAAATTGTTGACGAAGGTTTCAAGAATGTAACAGCCGGTGCCAATCCGATGAGCTTGAAGCGTGGTATCGATAAAGCGGTTGACGTAGTGCTCAAGGAAATCGAAAAGAATGCCAAGAAGATTTCCGGCAAAAAGGAAATTGCTCAGGTCGGTTCCATTTCCGCGAACAACGATCAGACCATCGGTGAACTGATTGCGGATGCCATGGAAAAGGTCGGCAAAGATGGTGTTATCACTGTCGAAGAAGCCAAATCCACGGAAACAACGCTCGAAGTGGTTGAAGGCATGCAGTTTGATCGCGGCTACATTTCCCCTTATTTCGTGACCAATTCCGATACCATGGAAGCTGTTCTCGAAGATGCTTTAATCCTGATTCATGATAAGAAGATCAGTGCCATGAAGGATCTGCTTCCTATTCTTGAAAAAAGTGCCCAATCCGGCCGTCCGCTTCTTATTATTTCCGAAGAAGTCGAAGGCGAAGCACTGGCGACCTTGGTGGTCAACAAGCTGCGCGGCACATTGAAAGTGGCTGCTGTCAAGGCCCCTGGCTTCGGCGATCGCCGTAAAGCCATGCTCGAAGATATTGCGGTTCTTACCGGGGGTCGTGTGATTTCCGATGAAGTAGGTTTCAAACTCGAAAACACCACCATGGATGATCTCGGTCGCGCCAAACGCATCGTGATTGACAAGGACAATTCCACCATCGTGGAAGGTGCCGGCAAGAAAGAGGAGATCAAGGGTCGCATTGCCCAGCTCCGCAAGCAGATCGACGAAACCACGTCAGACTATGATAAAGAAAAACTCCAGGAACGTTTGGCCAAGCTGGCCGGCGGTGTGGCGGTCATCAACGTAGGTGCTGCTACTGAAACCGAACTAAAGGAAAAGAAAGCTCGCGTTGAAGATGCGCTGCATGCCACCCGTGCCGCTGCCGAAGAAGGCATTGTGGCTGGTGGCGGTGTGGCCCTGGTTCGTTGCATCGAAGTCATCGAAAAGCTTAAACTTGAAGGTGATGAAGCGGTGGGTGTGAATATCATCAAACGTGCTCTTGAAGAACCATTACGCCAGATCGTGAACAATGCGGGCGTGGAAGGCAGCATTGTGTTGCAAAAGGTGCGTGAGGGGAAGGATGATTTCGGTTACAATGCTCAGACCGGTGTTTATGAACACCTTATTAAAGCCGGTGTCATTGATCCGGCCAAGGTGACCAAGGCAGCCCTTTCCAATGCGGCTTCGATTGCAGGCCTGCTCCTGACCACGGAAACCATTATCGTGGAAAAGAAGGAAGAAAAGGAAAAGGTCGGTCATGGTCATCCCGGCGGCGGCATGGGCGGCATGGGTGGTATGGACGGTATGATGTAATCGCTTCTGCGAAGATTGGTTATATTCCCCGCAGGGAGCGGTTTTCCGACTCTCTGCGGGGTTTTTATTTAGAAGGAAAAATGGAAAAAGTTCTCTCTGAACGCGAGGAATCGGTTCTCAGTGCAATCGTGCAAGACTATGTCACGGCTGCTGAACCGGCTGGGTCTCGCCTGATTTCAAAAAGCAGCGGACTGATGTTGAGTCCGGCGACCATTCGTAACGTAGTGGCGGATCTTGAGGAAAAGGGGATGGTCTCTCAACCTCATCCCTCCGCCGGACGTATCCCTACGGATGTGGGTTACCGTTATTATGTGGATCATCTGATTCGTTTATTTGAACTATCCAATCAAGAAAAGGGGTTGCTCGAAGAAAAGCTGGATCATATAGTCGGTTCATTTGAAGAGGTGGCGGCTATGGCCAGTAAGGTCTTGTCCTCCATGTCTCGGGAACTGGGTGTTATTTTGACGCCACGCTTAGGTCAGGGGATTTTTCGACGACTCAATATTTTGGAAATATCCGGCAAGCGGATTATGCTGGTTTTGACTATTGAGTCCGGTCTGATTAACAGTATTATGGTCGAGGCGGAAAGCGTTCATCCTCCTGAGGAACTTCAGGCGGCAGCCAACTTCATTAATGAGCGGTTAGGCGGACGAAAAATAGCGGAAATTGAGTTGAAACTCAAAGAAATGATTTATTCCGAGGATGAAAAAACACTTGGCATTGTCCGGCTTTTTTTAAACAATGCACGGGATCTGTTTACGTTTCCAGAGGCGCGCAGCCTTTTTGCGGATGGTGCTTCCCAATTGCTTATTCAACCCGAATTTTCGGATAAACAGAGGATTGAGGCCATTATCGAACTGATTGAAAACAAGAAGATGCTGATTCACTTGTTGGATAGTCGGGAATGTCGGGATGGTATCTGGGTTACTATCGGCGGCGAAAATGAGGCCGGTGAATTTAAATCCTACAGCCTCGTTACCTCCAGTTATCGTGTTAATGAAGACAAAGGAACGCTGGGCGTTCTGGGACCGACGCGTATGGCCTATCCGAAACTGATTTCAGTTGTTGATTATACTGCTAAAATATTAACCCGTAAATTCAGCGGAAAAGAGGGACTATGACCACTGACAATGAAAACGAACAGACCTCTACTGAAAAAGAGGCGGCTATTAATCAGTCTGAACCACCGCATACCCAATTTTCGGAACCGAAATGCGAAGATGTACCTAAGGATGAGACCCATGTGTTAGCCGAAGAAAATGCCAAACTTAAGGCCGAGATAGAGTCTTTAAAGGAAGGACGACTTCGGTTGTTGGCGGAATTTGATAATTACAAGAAACGATCTGCACGTGAGCAGATACAATTGATAGCCAATGCCAGTGAAGCTATCATCAAAGACATTCTTCCGATATTGGAGAACCTGGACAGGGCCTTACACCCGATTCATCGTGAAAATGAGGAGGCCTTTCAAAAAGGGGTGGAGTTGATTCACGTCCAGTTTCTTGAGATACTTAAGAAGGCCGGCATTGAAGAGTGCAATCCGCTTGGGGAAACATTTAGTCCTGACCTTCATGAGGCGCTTTTCTATGAGGTTTCTGAAGAATACCCACAGGATAAAATTTCTAAAGTTCTTCAAAAGGGTTATTGCTTAAATGGAAAAGTGATTCAATATGCAAAAGTAGGTGTTTCGAAAGGAAACAGCTAGGTCTTGCTTCGTTTCTCTTTTTAGCGTATTTTTATTGTTTTCAACATGGTATGGTATTTGCAATATTTAAAAAATGGAATCTAAACTAAATTTAAAGAATAGGAGTAAAAAATGGCAAAAGTGATTGGAATTGACCTGGGAACAACCAATTCTTGTGTTTCCATCATGGAAGGTGGAGAGCCTAAAGTTATTGCAAATTCTGAAGGTGGCCGGACAACGCCTTCTGTTGTGGCCTTTACAAAATCAGGGGAAATTCTGGTGGGACAGCCGGCAAAACGGCAGGCGGTCACCAATTCTGAAAATACGGTGTATTCCATTAAACGTTTTATGGGCCGTCGCCATCGTGAAGTAGATAGTGAAGAAAAACTGGTTCCTTATAAAATAGTCGGCGGATCGGACGAACTGGTCAAAGTATTTACCAACGGAAAAGACTATACTCCGCCTGAGATCTCCGCTCTTATCCTTCAAAAGATGAAGAAGACCGCGGAAGATTATCTGGGTTCCGAGGTTAAACAGGCCGTTATTACTGTGCCTGCTTATTTCAATGATGCACAGCGACAGGCGACCAAGGATGCAGGTCGTATTGCGGGCCTGGAAGTGCTCCGTATTGTAAATGAGCCCACAGCTGCTGCCTTGGCCTATGGTCTGGATAAAAAGAAGAAGAGCGAAGTCGTGGCCATCTATGACTTTGGTGGCGGTACTTTTGATATTTCAATTCTGGATATCGGTGAAGGTGTATTTGAGGTGAAATCAACGAACGGAGATACCCACTTAGGTGGTGATGATTTTGACCAAGCTATTATTGATTGGATTGCTGATGAGTTCAAGAAAAAAGAGGGCATTGATCTCCGCAAGGATCGTATTGCTCTGCAGCGTCTCAAAGAGGCCGGAGAGCGGGCCAAAATCGAGCTTTCCAATTCAAACCAAACCAATATTAATCTACCTTTTGTCACTGCGGATGCCAATGGACCTAAGCATTTGGATCTTTCCCTGAGCCGTTCGAAATTCGAACAGATTATCGAACCTTTAGTGGAACGCTCAGTGGGACCCTGTGTCCAGGCAATGAAAGATGCGGGTGTTAAAGCGTCTGATATTTCAGAAGTGCTCCTGGTCGGTGGTTCTACCCGCGTGCCCATGATACAAAATAAGGTCAAGGAAGTATTCGGCAAAGAACCCAACAAAAGCCTGAACCCGGATGAAGTGGTGGCGGTCGGAGCGGCCGTGCAGGGTGCCATCCTGAGCGGCGATGAATCGGTGAAGGATGTTCTCCTGCTCGATATTACACCGCTTTCTCTCGGGATCGAGACATTAGGCGGTGTGATGACCAAGCTGATTGAAAAAGGAACCACTATTCCCACCAAAAAGAGCCAGGTGTTTTCCACGGCAGATGATAATCAGACCGCGGTTTCCATCCATGTTCTGCAGGGTGAACGCGATACAGCCAAGGACAACCGGACGCTCGGACGTTTTGATTTGGTCGGTATTCCTTCCGCCCCGCGCGGGATACCTCAAATTGAAGTGACCTTTGACATTGACGCCAATGGTATCGTCCATGTATCTGCCAAGGATATGGCGACCGGCAAGGAGCAAAAAATCCGCATTGAATCCTCCTCCGGCCTGTCCGAAGAAGAAATCAAGAAAATGGTCAAAGAGGCTGAAGCGCATGCGGCCGAAGACAAGGTTTTCCGTGAAAAAGTGGAAGCCAAGAACAAGGCAGAGCAACTGATCTATTCCACGGAAAAGACCCTCAAGGAGATGGGGGATAAAATTGAAGTGGCTGAAAAAAAGAAGATCGAAGAAGCACTGGAAAAAGTAAAAGAAGCGGTCAAATCCGAAGACAAAGCTGCCATTGATAAGGCGGTTGAAGTGCTTACACAGTCTTCTCATAAGATGGCGGAAGAAATGTACAAGAATGCCCAAGCCAAGGGTGGCGCGCAACCCGGTGCGGAAACGCCGGGAAGCGATCCGGCAGAGGCCGCCCCATCCGAGCAAAAAGAAAAGAAGGACGAAGATAAGAAACGTGGG
>MGVN01000254.1:18938-31841 GCA_001800515.1 Elusimicrobia bacterium RIFOXYB2_FULL_49_7
GCATCGACAAGAGTGTGGATGCCGAGAGCATAAAAAATGCCTACCGAAAGCTGGCTGTCAAATATCATCCTGACAAGAATCCTGGCAATAAGGAGGCTGAAGAGCGTTTTAAAGAGGCAACTGAGGCTTATGAGGTATTAAAAGATTCAGATAAGCGTAAAAAATATGACCAGTTCGGCCATGCGGCATTTGGCCCTAACGGCTATGCCGGTGGTGGGCATGCCGGTTTCCATGATTTTGATATGTCCGATGCCTTACGTGCTTTTATGAATGATTTCGGCGGCGATTCCTTTTTTTCCGACTTTTTCGGAATGGGTGGCGGTCGGCGACGTGGCGGTGGTCGCAGTGCGGAAGCGGAGCGGGGGAATGACCTTCAGGTGCGCGTGTCGCTTGCACTTGCAGAAATCAACAGCGGTGTTTCGAAAAAGATCAAATACAAGCGCTTTGAGCACTGTTCGGTTTGTCGAGGGGCCGGTGGTGAAGGCGTGCGAAATTGTTCTACCTGCGGTGGGTCCGGACAAGTCAGAAGGGTTACTCAATCCCTTTTCGGCCAGATGATCAATGTAACAGCCTGTACCCGTTGCGGTGGTCGCGGGCAGACAGTGGCCAATCCTTGCAAAAGTTGCGGGGGGGATGGACGGAGCAAGACGGAAACCACCATTTCCGTCAATATTCCAGCCGGCGTGGCTGAAGGGAATTACATTCCGTTGCGCGGACAGGGTGATGTCGGGCCGCGTAACGGCCCTGCCGGGGACCTGATCGTGATCATTCAGGAGGAAGAACATCCCTTTTTTGAAAGGCACGAACAGGACTTAGCATGCGAATTGCCCATTTCGGTGGTTCAGGCTGTCATCGGAGATACGGTGATTCTGCCCACCTTGGATGGCAAGGTTAAACTAACTATTTCCACCGGAACGCAATCCGAATCTGTGCTTCGCCTTCGTGGAAAAGGGTTGCCTGCTGTCAATCGTCCGCAGGATAAGGGGGATATCTTAGTTAAGATTCATGTCGAGGTGCCCGAAAGGCTTACGGCAGAAGAAAAGGCCTTATATCAAAAGTTGGATGAGATTCGTCATAAGCGATCGGACGGGGGAGAGGGTCTTTTTAGGAAGGCGAAAAATTGGTTCAGCGGCGACTAAATCATCATGGATACTAAAAAGATTTTGGTTGTGGATTGTGACCACAAGATTCGTCAGGAGATCATTAGCGGTATTCATTTTCAGGATTATGAATTCATTGAAATCAGCGATTCCGATAAGGCGCTTCAGATTCTGTCCAAGGAACGTATCAGTATTGTCATCCTGAATATCAGCCAGTCCTGCGATAAGGAACTGGATTTGATTAGTTACATCAAGGTCAACCATTCCGGCTGTGAAATAATTGTTTTATCCGGTCTGAATGAAATTGAAAATGCCACTCGGGCCGTGCGCCACGGGGCCTATCTTTATTTGGTTAAACCGGTCACTCCGGCGGATCTGAAACTTGTTATTGAAAAAGTGGCCATCCGTCAGGAACGCAACCTGAAATATCTTGAATCTCAGACACGTCTGATGCGCGATCTCTTGGCTGACAACGACAAAATGCTCCGGGCCATCCAATTGGCGGATAAAGTGGCCATCACAGACTCGACTATTCTGATCAGCGGCGAATCGGGAACGGGCAAGGAGGTTTTTGCCCGCTATATCCATATGAAAAGCAAACGTTGGGATGGCCCTTTTGTGGCGGTCAACTGTGGTGCTATTCCGGAAAACCTGGTTGAATCAGAGTTGTTCGGCCATGTCAAAGGCGCTTTTACCGGTGCCACCTACCAGAAGAAAGGGCTTGTAGACGAAGCCAACCAGGGGACGCTTTTCCTGGATGAAATCGGGGAGCTGTCCCCTCTGGCGCAGGTCAAGCTGCTTCGCTTTATTCAGGATCGAATGGTCCGTCCGGTCGGAGGGACAGAGGAAATGGTGGTGGACGTCCGAATCATTGCGGCTACGAATCGGGATCTCGGGGAGGCGGTGCGAACGGGCCGATTTCGGGAGGATTTGTTTTACCGGCTTAATGTTATTCATGTGACCATCCCCCCTTTACGGGATCGGCGTGAAAACATCGCCAAGCTGATCCCCTTTTTCATCATCAAATATGCCAATGCTCTTGATAAGAAACCGCCCACGCTTGATCCCAATGTCTTGGCCATATTAAAGAATTACGCTTTTCCGGGTAATATCCGGGAGCTGGAAAATATTATTGAACGCGGTGTCATTTTGAGTGAGAACGGAATAGTCCGTCCGGAAGATCTTCCGCGAAACGTGATGCTGGACCGGCCTTTGATTGCCGCCTCATCGGGTGAAGTGGAAGAGGATTTGTTGGATTTACGGGAGTTGGAGAAAAGGCATATCATCAAGACCTTGGAGAAGCTTAACTATAACCAATCGCTTGCGGCCAAGCACCTTGGACTTTCCCGAACCACGCTCTGGCGGAAGGTGAAGGAACATGGCATCAAATTATAGTTTATTTTATTTTCAAGATTGACAAAAGCTTATGAATTAGGCATATTATTAGATACGTATCTATTCTCATTTTATTCAATCACGGCGGATTATTATGGAAGTACTGAAAAAAGAGTCCTGCGGATTCACTATCTTTGAATTACGCGGAGAAATCGTGGATCATGGGGTTCTTGATAAAGTAAAGAAAATCGTGGAGCGGACCGTTCAAAATGGTCGGGAAGATGTCGCTATCGACCTTCATTCCTGTGATTATATCAACAGCGGTCTTATCGGAAGCTTCATGAGCTGGAAACAGACTCTGCAAGAAAAGAAACGTCAGTTCTGCTTGATTGAACCGAGTGAAAAGGCCATGGAAGTTCTTTCCATCACCGGTATTCCCGCGGTTCTTACCATTTATCGGAATGAAGTGGAATTTATGAAGAAGGCTAAACCGCTCGATTAAAGTACCACGCCTTTTTCGCTGCTTTCCAGAAACATCATTACTTTATCCGCACATTCTGAGTCCGAAAACAGGGAACGAATGGCGTTTGTTGCCGAAGGCAGGTCCTCCTGTTGCTGGCGAAGCATCTGATATATCTTGGAGAGTTTGTCCGTTTCGCTATCCGGTATCCCGTTTTTCTCCAGCGCTACCCGGTTAATACCTGTAATTTGCAGAGGCTCATCGCCCGCCATCACAAAGGGGGGGACGTCTTTGACTACCCGAAATCCGCCGCCGATAAAGGAAAGTTCTCCGATACGGACATGTCGGTTAATGAAGGTCAGGCTGCCGATGAGTGCTCGGTCTCCGATACTGACATGTCCCATGACAATAACGGAATGGGAGAGAACCACCTGGTTGCCGATGACGCAGTCATGCGAAACATGTCCGTAGCTCATGAGGATGAAATCGTTGCCGATGAGTGTGTCGTTTTCCGACCCCCGGCTGATGGTGCAATATTCACGCAGTACGGCCCGATCGCCGATGATCAGCGAGGTGTCGTTGCGTCCTGCAAACCGAGCGTCCTGCGGCAGAATGCCCAGGCAGGCCCCTTTATAGATGCGCGCTTCGTGGCCGATGACTGTGTTTGATTCGATTTGCACATGCGGGCCGATGATGCAATGATCGCCGATGACCGTATGGGGACCAATGATGGTAAAGGGTCCAACCGAGATATCTTTACCGACATTGGCGCTGGGAGCAATGATGGCGGTCGGATGAATCGACATGGTTGTCGTCCTATTTATCCATGACGGAAATCATGAATTGGGCGTCGCAGGTGACTTCGTTGTTGACCATGCATTTACCGGATAAAACGCAGATCTTCCCGCGGAACTTGACCAACTCCACCTCAATCAGAAGCGTGTCTCCAGGACGAACCGGTCTGCGGAAGCGGCAATTATCAATCCCCATGTAGATGGTAACCTTATTTTGCATATCCGGACCTATCATGTCGGCCATCAGGATGCCGCCGACTTGTGCCATGGCTTCGCATTGCAGCACGCCGGGCATAATCGGAAAGTTGGGAAAATGACCTTGAAAAAAGGGTTCGTTGATGGAAACGTTTTTCTTGGCCAGGATGCGTTTGTCCTTTTCCAGTTCCAAGACGCGATCCACCAGAAGCATAGGATAGCGGTGGGGGAGAATAGTCATGATGCGGTCAATGTCGTACACATAGGCGCGTGAGGTGGATTTTGGGCGAAGGTTGAGTTTGCGGATTTTACGTGCCATCTCAATGTTGGCGGCATGTCCGCTTCGACCGGCTAAAAGGTGGGCCTTAAGCGGTGCGCCGATGAGATACATGTCGCCCAGGAGATCTAATGCTTTGTGGCGGCAGAGTTCATTGGGATAGCGGAGTTCTGTATTGTTCAGAAAACCATTCTTTCCCTCAAAGATATCACCTGGGATATTGAAGAGGCTTTTCAGTTTTCCTTTGATGTCGTCTGTAACCGGCCTGTCCTGCACTACCACAGCACTGTCCAAACGACCGCCTTTGATGAGACCTTTGGCGTGCAACTCAAGCACTTCGGAAAGAAAACAGAAGGTGCGTGCATCCGCATATTCGGTTTCGAACTCATTGATGTCAAAAAGGGTGGTATGTTGGGCTCCCAAGGCCGGGTGGTTGTAGTCAATCATAAAGGTCAGGTGAAAGCCGTCTGCCGGAAAGATGGAAAGGGCTCTTTGTTTGTCTTTCGGGTCTTCGTACAGAATGGGTTTTTCAATGATGATATAACGCCGTTCCTCCTGCTGTTCCTGTATCCCGCTTTTCTGAATTGCGTCCACGAAAGCACGGGCGCTTCCGTCACAGAGGGGAATCTCTTCTCCGGTTACTTCAACAAGTGCGTTATCGATGTGTATACCATAAAGCGCAGCCATGATGTGTTCTACGGTTGCGATCCGGACGTCCCCTTGGCCCAGAGTGGTGCCTCGTTCCAGGGAAATGACGTTGTCGATGTCGGCCTCAATAGAAGGTTGTTCCTTAAGGTCGGTTCGTTTGAAAACAATACCGGAATTCTCCGGCAGAGGCTTTAGTGTCAAGGTGGTATTGGCGCCGGTGTGCAGACCGATGCCGCTAACGGACACGGGATGGATGAGAGTGCGTTGCATTTCCATGAGGAAGGCTTCCTTTTATTGGGGTTGGGAAGAGGGGGTCTGTTTTTCGAGTGCGTCCAAGCGCTTCAGGATGTCCGGTAACTTTGCTACCATGGCTTCGCTTCGGCGTGTTTCCATGAAAGGACGGGCAGGATATCCGGTGATATTGCTTTTTTCCGGAAATGATTTTGATACGCCGGCCTTGGCGCCGACAAAGGAATCGTCTCCGATATTGATGTGACCGACAAAACCGGCCTGACCGCCGATTTTTACCCGGTTGCCTATATGAGTGCTGCCTGAGACGCCGACTTGGGCCGTGATGGCGCAATCTTCACCGACCTGGACATTATGAGCCAGATGGACCAGATTGTCAATTTTGGTACCCCGCCGGATGCGTGTAGGGCCTGTGGCTCCCCGATCAATAGTCACATTGGCGCCGATATCCACGTCATCCTCGATCAGAACCGTGCCGAGTTGATGAATACGGATGAAGGTATCACCCTCTTGGGCATAACCGAAACCGTAACTGCCGATAACGGTACCGGACCACACCGTAACTCGGTTGCCGAGGGTGCAGTTATAATGGAGAACCGTGTTCGGATGGATTTCGCAATGAGAACCGATTCGGCAGTTTTCTTCGATGACCACGCCGGGATGGATTCGGCAGTTTTCTCCAATGATTGTACCGGAACCGATGACTGCCCGTGCACCCACCTGAACGGATGGGTGTAAGAGGGCGGAGGAGTGAACAACAGCGGTAGGATGAATTCCGGCCGACAAAAAAGGGGAACGATCCGGTGCAAAGAGCGCAACCGCTTTGGCCCAGGCTAAATAAGGATTATCAACCACGAGTTGAGGGCATGTCAGGTCAGCCATCTCTTTTTGGACGATGACCGCTCCCGCCCGAGTGTTTTTTGCCTCCGGCAGATATTTCGGGTTGGATAAAAAGCTGATGTGTGAGGGATGGGCCGAATCCAATCCTGACACGCCGGTGATGGTGATGGCCGGATTGGGAGTGTGTACAAGGATGGCGCCGATCTTTTCGGCCATCTCTCCGAGCGTCATAGCGGAATTATTGGACACCTTTGTTCAATTCCTTGACGAGACGTTCTGTCAGATCGTGAGCGTCCTTTGCGTAAACAAGACCGCCGGCAGTGGCGTCAAAGATGAAATCGTATGCTTCGTTCTTGCCGATTTCATCAAGAATGGCGTTGATTTGTTTCAGAATCGGTTTTGTGTACTCCGCATTTTTCTTGAAAGCGTCACCGCCCTGGCCGAAGACTTTTGCCACGAACTGTTGGTATTCGCTCTTTAGGCGGTTAGCTTCTTCCTGTACGCTTTTTTTCTTTTCTGCGCTCATCAGAAGGCCCTGCTTGTCGAGTTGTTCCTCCAACTCTTTTATTTTTTTCTCTTTTTCAGCGGCATCTTGCTCCCATTTCGATACTTCCTTGTCGTATTTATCCTGAGCATCTTTGGTGCCCTTGTATCCCTTGAAAATGACATCTGACCGGATGAAACCGATTTTCATGCTTTTTGCACCTGCTGCCGTGACATTAACCGCCAGCACAGCCGCTAATGTGAGAATGAGAAATACCTTCATAAAAACGCCTCCTTTATAAATTGCCTATTCTGAAATGAAACTGAAAATAAGGTGGTTTTTCACCTGTTGATTGCTGATGGGTGAAGGGATTACCATGAGTGTCATAAGATTCCGGATAGTCGTTTAAGCCCCAGGCCACATCAAAACCGATTAGTCCCAACATGGGAACCTGTATTTTGATGCCGGTTCCGATACCGACTTTGAGTTCGCGGAAGTCGATATCCGATGGGGAGGAAAAGGTATTTCCAAAATCGGCGAAAATGGAATGGTAGAGACGGCGATCCATAATGGGATAGCGCAACTCTGTTGAATAAACCACCAGATTAAAGCCGACATGGTTTCCTTTTTCAACCAGAGCCCCGAAGGTGCGATCCGAATAACCGCGGATAATACCTTCATAATTCACACCACCGGCCAGGAAATTATCATATTGACCGATGTTGGTACCACTTAAATGACCGAATTTCATGCCTTGAATCAGGACGAAGTTCCAGAAAGTGGGCAGATAAAGACGGGCTTCAAGGCGGTGACGGATATATTCATACTGGCCGCCCAACAGATAACCGGCGATCACCGGATTGTATTCCACAACCGAGCCGGTGGTGGGAAAATCCGGAAGATCGGTGGAGTTTCGAGACAACTGGACCGAGAGTGCGCTTTCATAACCGCTATTACGTACCGTAATGCCCTGAGAGGCGTAATATTTGTTTTCGAGCAGGGTGCCGTCGTAATAGGCATATTCGCGGTAACTTATGTTGTAGGTACTGTAAACCTTAAAGTAGATGTCCGGCCATTTCAGACGGCGCCCTAAACGTATTTCAAGACCTTTTCGTTTTTCTTCAACATCATTGTAGTACCAATCCCGCCAGGAGTAGTATCCTCTAAAGCCGATCAGGGTTGGCGAATCCATGAAATAAGGTTCCGTGAATCCTAAATCATACCGTTTCGCATATCTGCCATATTCCAGCTGTAAATCAATTTTCTGTCCCCCTCCTTCGATAAAAGGACGGGAAATGGCGAAATTGGGCATGGAAAGACCGGTATTGAAGACAATACCGTCCCGTGCGGAGTAGCCGGCACCTGCGCTAACTTGGCCTGTGCCGGACTCTTTTTCCTGAACATCGAATAGGAGATCGACACTCTTATCCGCATTCGTGCGGATGTCCGGAGTGGCTTGATCGAAGTAATTGAGTTGCATAATGTCGCGCTGTGAAAGCATCATCATGGACTGGCGATAAATATCTCCGGGACGGAGATGAACTTCGCGGCGGACGACCTTATCCCAGGTCTTGATGTTACCGTTGACGATTACTTTATTGATGTAGGCCGGCAGCCCCTCTTTAAGACGAAAGGTGACGTCGATGGTATCGTTGCGGTAGGCCTTTTCATCGTTGAGTTGAACATAAAGATAACCCTCTTCCCGGTACAGGGATTCGATATTGTATCGGGAAAGGTCGAATTGCTGTTTGGAAAAGAGGTCACCTCGTTTGACCGTGCAACTTTTCAGAATGACGTTATCGTCGAAGAGTTCGTTGCCGCTGACGACAAGGTTGCCCACAAAGAAACGGCTGCCTTCGAATAAGTCAATGTTGATGAACATGTTTTTGCGGTCATCGCTGTAGGAGAGCTCATGCTTCAGGACCCGGGCGTCAAGAAAACCTTCATTGTGGTAGAATTCTTCAATGCGTTTAAGGTCCCCGTAGAGCTTGTCTTCATTGTAGTCACCGCTACGCCACCAACGGTCCTCCTTGGTGTCCTCCATGGCCCCTTTGACGGTTTTTTCCTTGAAGGCAGTCACACCGGTGATCGTGATGGTCTTGATTTTAATCTTTTTTCCCTCGTTGATCTTGAATTCGAGGATTGTTTTGCCACCTTCCTTTGACTCATAAGTTCGAGTTTCGACCCCGACCAAAAGGTAACCTTTTTCTTGGTACATTTCCAGGATTTGATTTTTAGCTTTTTGGATGAGATTCGGCGGAATGACCGTACCGGACATCAGGTTGATTTTTTCCTCGATATCCTTATTATCGAATTCATCATTGCCCGAGAATTCAATATGGTCCAGAATGGGGTGTTCCTTGATGTGAATGATGAGATCAATGGAATCGCTGCCGACTTCTTCGGCACCCAGGGAAAGATCGGCAAACAGGCCCAGGCTATATAAAGAACGAAAGGATTCCTGGACGTCTTTTTCGGAAAAAGGCAAGCCGCTCTTGAGGGAGAAGTTGGCGGTAACAAGCCCTTTATTGACATTGCGGTCTCCCTGAACCCATATTTTTCGTACGATTTTGCGGGAAAGATCCTGGGCCGGAGAGAAGGTGTACAAAGCTAACAGGGTCATCAGGAGGATTTGAACGTTTTTCATTTTTTCATTACGGTTCCTGTTTATGTTCCTGAGAGAAGATATTCGTTACTTTTTTTAGCGGCATTTTCAGGCGGATATTGGAACGGACATCTCCGACTTTGAAATTTCCATCCATGACGCCAGGAATTCCGCCGAGGTCGTAATCCATATTTAAATACAGATACCGCCACGGGGTCAATTCCATACCCACCCGGTGGTGAAGTTTCTCGATCGCCACATTATCGAGTTGATCCATCACATCAAATTGACTCGAATAATTCAGAAAGAGCGTGCCGCCGAGGAAGTACTTGCCGGTAATAAACTCGATGTTTTCGAGCAAGTCCTTTTTCAGTCGGCTGAAGTTCCAGACAGACATATCAATATAGTTAAAAACGCGATCCGATTCAATTTCAATCCGGAAAACATCCGGCGTTACATTCATTCCGAGGAGAGGGTTTAAGGTTTGCCGGCTAAAGCCCAGAACCGTCCTTTCCATATATTGAGTGACCATTCTGTCCAAAAAGATTTTTTCAAACATGGCTTTTCCTTCGGATCGGGCTAAATCAGTGACCGATTCCCCGAACTTACTCTCTTTTCCACCCGAAAGCATCTCCTGGTAAGGGTCAATAGGCATTCCATTTTCATCATAGGTGTCCGAAGAGAGGACCAGTTTGAATTCATTGAAGCGGGCCTTGGTAAGATAAACCCCGGTCTGAGGATCCTTGATTTTCATGGTTACCTTGATTTCCGAACCCATTTTAGAGCGATCCACAGGCCGAATCACTGCCACTCCGGAACCCCAGATAGTGGGGAGATTATGTTCCGCACCATTGAATTCCACGCCGACATCAATATCCTGGTTGTAGTCTTTGCCCGCGTAATGAATATATCCCTGTGACGCGGTGACCCGGCCGTCCAGGCGGAAGGAATGATTGTGCATGCGTCCTGAAAAGTGGACAACAGAGGTTTTGTCGAGGGTCAGTTCGGTCAAAGGATATTCGAATAAACCGCTGATACCCCGGTCGATTTTTTTAACCAAACCTTCTGGATTAATGAGTTTGTCCAGAAAGGGGAGGGAAGAGGTCTGTCGGTGCGTGTAAAAGTATTTTAGATTGGAGCCGGCTTGGACCGTAAGATCCCATTCCAATTGGTCGATGAACTCGGATGTGCTCGGGGCGTTGGTCAGGAAAGGGAAGCTGAAGCGGCCGTTGTTAACGCGCAGAATACCGGAAAGCTTGGGGTTTTTTAGAGGACCGAAAAGGGTAAAACCAGGATTGCCGTTTTTATCGAAAACTTCGAATTCTCCAAATTCATTGGTACGCATAAGTCCGGGCAGGTGGACTTCGACGCCTCCTTTTTCGGTGACGATTTTCAGACATCCGAAATCCAGATTAAAGAGTTCGAGGACCAGTGGTGCTTCCCGGCCTATCCCGTGATCATTCATGATTTTCAGTTTTTGACCTCGAATATTGCCTTCAAACTCGAGATGGGCGGTTTGATGATTGATACCGAGAAAAAGCTTGACGTCCTCGATCTTGCCTGGAAATATCCGGTTGATGCGAATCGCGGCGTTGTTGTCTTTGGAAATGTCGATAGTACCGTTGTCGATAGTGACACTACGGCTGTTTCCCACAAAGGTCAGCCGGATTTCGCCGATTCCACGTGTGTTGTTTCCCAAGAAATCGCTTAGATTGCCTGCTTGTTTCAGTAAATCCCCTTTTATAAGGAGTTCAAGATTCAAGGTATCTGAATCCGGTGTTTTGACGGACAGAGGGTCCGGAAAGAGTCCGGACACATTACCGGAGATGTTCTCGTTTCCAAAGGTCAGGCTTTGAATGTGAGCCAGGGCTCCTTTTTCCAGGATTTTCATTTTGAGATAGGAGAGCCTGATTTTTTCATATCGAAAGTTATCGATGGCGACATAAAGAGAGGATTGGCCCGGAGAGTCTGAGGCGTAATCCAGGAAAGCGACTCCCTGAATTCCGGATTCGTGACCCAGGATATCCTGTAGGTTCACCCGGTCGATGCGCAGTCGGCCACGCATACCTTTTTCCGAAAATGTCAAACCCTCGGAGGCGATGAGCCGCTGGGCCGGTGTTTCCACTCGAAAGGCGGAGACCACGCCCTGTTTGCCTTTGCCCGTCAGACTGAATTCGGCGGTCAGTTCTTTGAGCGAGCCCATCTTTCCGTGCGATAAGGAAAGGGTAGCCGTATAGTAAGGCGCCGGCAAGGTGCCGTGAAATTCAATCCGACCGTTTACTCGTCCTTCCGGATGAATGCGACGAACCCATTCGGACTCCCGGTCCAGTGCCCCCTGAATCTCAAAGTGATCGATGTTTAGAAATCCGGACACAGTTTGTTTTTCAATGGCGAAACGGCCCCGAATATCCTCCACAAAGCGGAGATTTTCAAGACGAAAAGTTTCTTTTTCCATGACCAATCGGCAACTGAAGGGACCGCGAACGCCGCAAAGGGCAAGACTGTCCGAAGTGAGATTCAGAACCGCAGAAAAGTGGGTAGCCGGCTCCTTGAGCACGCCGTGAATTTGAAGCGGGCCGTCAGCAAGGTAACCGGAAAAGGCCAAGCGGGAATTGAGCCGAAGTGTTTGCGGGGTGCCGGACAGGATGATTTCTCCTGCTGCCGAGGCTTTATCCGATACATCCTCCCGAGGGCGATCGGAAAGCAGGGACAGGTCGAGCCGTTTTCCGGTCAGCTTAATCTGGATTTCCTTTTTACCTGCCAGAGCGGCTTCTCCTGAACAAAGAAGGCTGCCGTCGCTATTCCGTGCATCGAATCGAAGCTGCTGATTCTCGTATCGAATGGTCGCCTGGACTCCTTTAATATTGGGAAATGCAACGGAGCTGCCCGAGAGGAGGAATTTCGCCTTGGGTTTCCCCTCTTCCATCAACACTTTACCTGTCACACCAAAGGTGGCAGGTTTTTGTCGGAAGGGGGGGGGCAGAAATTGGAGCAGATTGAGGTGCTCTCCGGTCAGATTGAGAAAACCATTCTTTTGGGTCCGGCCGGAAGAGAACTCTCCGCTGGCGGAAAGAAGACCGTCCAACAGGCGGGCATCCACCCGAAGGATGGAAAGTCGTCCGGATTGTATTACCGTTTCAAATAAGAGTGTTTTAAAGGTGACTTCCCCCCAGGTTGCGTTGTGGCCGACCGCGCTTCCGCACAATGCCAGACTATCCAATCGTCCCTGTAGGGTGGCGTCCAGGGCAAGTTGGCCTTTGAGTCCTTTTAAGCCTGTCAGTTGCTGCAAATCGTGATGCGCAAGGGAAAGGGCGTCAAAATGGTAATTGAGTTCAAATCGGGGGTCTGCCAATTCCCGAATCAAGCCGGCGAGGAGGAAGCGGCGTCCAAAAACCTTACCGGTGAGACTGTCGAGCTTGACCGTGTCGTTTTCAATCTTGATGCGCCCGGTTATATCCGAAATGAAAACAGAATCAGCCAGCCGTATGCGAGCTTGGTCCAAAGCCGCTGTGCCGGTTAAGGAGGTGGCGGGAAGGGCGCTGTTTTTCATGACATACAGGACCAAGTTAATATGGGCTGATTCCAGAGAAAGTCCGCCGGGGAGCTGAAGCGGTTCGCGCAACGAAGCGTGGTTGAGTTGAATATCGAAGTTAAATTCCTGAAAATCACGACTATAAACCCCTTGAATGGACATGTTTTCACCGGTATTGAGGAATTCGCCGGACAAACGGAAGCGCGACAGGTTGTTGTTCATGTGAACCGCACCGCGAATATTACGGATTTTCAGAAAACCTAACGTTGAGTTCCCGCTGACAACGGTTCCGGCTCGAACAATCAGACTGTCTACTGGGAAATCACTATCCTCTGCGGTGGTTTGGGTTGTCGAAACGGCGGCGGAAGCGGCCGGTTTGGAGTG